>CAMIYB010000008.1 GCA_946402945.1 uncultured Bacteroidales bacterium
GGCCAGCAACAGGCCTGCCGCAGCGATCATCAGAATGAAACTTTTTTTCATAAAAAATTGGTTTTAAAGTGTTGGTAATTACTGTTTATCCGTATATTGGAGCGTAAAGTTGCGGATCTTGGTCTGGGCCGGATCCTTGGCAAAGACGCCGAAGTAACCATAGTCCGTACCTAGTTTTACGCTATCGTTCCACCACCAGAGTTCCTTGGTAAAGAGGAGCTGGTCCGGGACCAGGACGCCATTCTCCTCCTTGAGGTTGAACACGTGGGCGGCGGCCCAGTCGCCATGAATCTCATGCGCAAGTTTCTCACCCTCTCCCCGCTGGTCGTCGTAATCGATGTTGGTGATAATCAACCGCACCCAGTCGTTCAGGACATCGCCGTGGATGGATGTCCAGTTGTCCATGGCATTGGGGGAAATCATGTTGAAGCAATAGAATCCGCCCGTCGTCTCACCGGAATTGAAAGGCAGGAAGCAGACATAGCACGGCTTGTCGGTGGAGGTGAGGTCATAGGTATCGTTTTCGTATCCATGCTGGTTGAACATCCACAGGCCGGCGCTGCCGGAACTGCAGTCGATGGAGCAGATCCAGGTGTTGCAGTCGCCGCTGCCGTTGTATTTGAGCCGGACTTTGTTGCCATACCAGAACAGCGGATTGGCGGTCTTGTAGTCGCCGGTACCGACCACCTGGAGGTAGCCGTTGCCATACTGGACATCCGCGCGGACCTTGTTGCCCTTCCAGTTGCCGCTCAGTTCGGGGCTGGAGAAACTGTCATACGCGATCTTCATCCCGGTCGCGGCCTGTGCCACGGGAATAACGACGCGGGCGGGGCCGGCGGCCGTCACACCTTCGATTTCCACGCGGCCGTAACGGGCGTTCTTGTCGGTGTTGGCCGCAGCGGTCACTGCGATGTCCGTCCCGTTGACGGAGACGGTGAGCCATTCCTGTTTTTCCGTCGAAGAAACGGAACTGAACGCGGAGGCCACAGCGGCGTGGAGGGTCTCCCCATTGCCCGCAAAACCAAGGTCATAAGGCGTAGAAAGGATGGTCGGCGTGGAGAAATCAGCCCCCTCGTCCACATTGCCCAGATCGAGTACCGCACCGGCCTTGGCGGCGATGAACTCGTCGGAGACAGAGGAGGAAACGCGGCCGAATTCGTCCGTCACGGTGATGTCCAGGCCATCGACGAACGTGGCGGGAATCACGGCGATGTAGTAGGTGCCCGTTTCGAGTATTCCCGCACCGGACAGGACGACGGAGGCGCTGCCGCCGTCGGCCGTCACCTTGTTGCGGGACACGTCGACCGTGGCGCTGCCGGTGAGTTTTTCACTGCCCTTGGAGGCCAGGGTCACCGACTTGATGTTCTTGCCGGAAACCAGGCTCACCTTGATCAGGGCCAGGGCGTTCTTGAAGGAAAGATCGGTGCCGGAAGTCGTTGCGACAGCAATGGAAGCCGCCGGCGAGATACCGTCCTTGACGGCCGTCTGCTCCTGGGGAACGGTAATGCTGACGGACGACGCGGAAATGGTGGACGCCGCTGCCGCAGGGGAGACGGCGTAATACGGCGCTGCGCCGACTTCTCCGCTGAAACTCGCGGACGCACCGGCTGCAGAAGCCTTCAGCACCGTTTTCTGTGTGCCGGAGAAAACAGCGATCTCATCGTCGACCGCCCAGGCGACCTGCGGCCCGCCGGTATATGCCGGGAGCGTCGCCGAGAACGTAACGGCAGCGGAGCCGCCACCACCGCCTCCGTTGCTCTGCTGATTTTCTGGCTTACAGGAGACAACCGCCGCTATCGCAAGGGTTGTCAGGAGAAAAACAAGTGTTTTTTTCATATGGATGGTGTTAATGGTTATTTCTGGTAGGAAAGGAGGAAATTACGGAACTGGCTCTCGTAATTCCGCCCCCAGAGGGCGACATGGCCGGCCGTGGCCGGAGCCATCGTGAACTTACGGGAATAGCAGACGCCCAGACGCTGAACCTCGCCGTTGAAAGTATGGAGCGAGACAACCTGCACAACAGGCTGGTTCGGAGCCGTTTCCGTGGTAAACACTTCCAGGCGCCACCAGTCGTCACGCTCGGCGGGATCGGCCAGCGGCACCATTTCGGCATACTGGTTGTCGCAGGCGCCGGCGCCGATGACGCCATCGTCCATGGCGCACCAGGTGTTTCCGTTCCGGACCCAGATGCCGCCCCGGTTGGCCGCGGCATTATAGCCCAGATAGATTTCCACGACCTGCAGGGGATCGTCGTTGACATAGAGTTTTGCGCCGCCCTCGCCGCTCATCTTCACGTCCACCGAGAAATGATAGCGGACGGCCGAGGGGTCGAGCAGTTCGTCACAGGAGTAGATGTAACCGGGGACATCGTCCGACTTGATGGCCACATAGCCGTTGCCGATGGCGATGGTAGAAGGGTCCTCAGCCGTCCACCCCGTCGGAAGGGTCTTCCCGGTGAAGGCGGTGAAAGCGATCTTGCAGCCCTTTCCGGCCTGATAGACCCGCAGGTACTGCGTGGCGGAGTTGTCACCCGAAGAGCAGACCAGGCGGATGATGCCGCGGCGGGGAACCGGCGACGACGTATTGGGCTCCGCGATGACCTTGACGGACGAGAGGTCCTCCGCCACCTCGGCCGACGCGATCCATTCCGGAAGGTCGCCGACCGTAATGGCCTCCGCATTGGTGGAGATGCTGCCGACCTGGACGCCGCCATCGCCGTCGAAAGCCATTTCCAGCGGCGAGATGAGCAGCACGGGGGAAGGCCGGTTCCGGCCGATCGGATCGTAGGGTTCGTTACAGGCGGCCGTCAGCAGGACGGACGCCGCGAGGCATATCAAAGACTTCTTCATGGCTACATCTCGACTTTGACGACTTCGGAAAAATTGTAGCGGCCGGAGGGATTGGCCGACAAGGCCGCTACGCGCACATAATAGGTCACACCGGCCTCCAGGCAATCCAGGATGCGGTCGGTGTAGGTGGTCGAGGAAACGACGCCGTCATCGATCGACGAGAGATCCCGGACCACTTCATAGTCGATCCGGTTCATGCCCACATTGGGATTCCACTTGGAAACCAGCACGCGGGCCGTCATCACCTTCCCGGCGTCCGGGGCCTTGCGGATACGGTAGCGGACCACCAGGTCGGGGCCGCTGTTGCCCACATCGGCCATGACATCCAGGAAAGGAAGCACCTCGAACCTGAGTTCCGTACGGCCGGAAATGTGGATTTCGACGGGATCTACGGTGAAAAAGGCCCCCTCGACAGGTTGGACCACATAGTCGCCCTTGAAAATCCGGGTATTGTTGAAGGTGCCGTCGGCCTTGCCCCAGAAATACTGCGGCAGGTCGGAGATCTTCCCGTTCACAATCTCGTTGAGTTGGATACGGAAGCCGTTCGGCTGCTCGGTCTGGAGCGGACTTCCGTCCTCCAGCACCAGGGCGCCGGTCAGGGTCTCCGAGGGCAGCGGATAAGTATCGACCTTACAGGCGGCCAGCAGGGCCGTCGCCATACAGAAAAACAGTATCTTTTTCATATCCATATCGCTCTCTCTGTTAATAGCCCGGGTTCTGTTTGATCGCACCGCCGCTCTTGGCGATAATGCTCGAGGAGATGGGTGCGTAGTAGGACTTGGAATCGTAGGTGAAACGGATCTCGGAACGCTCCGTCAGCCGGAAGATGTACTTGCCCTCATCCACCACATAATAGGGACAGAGGGCATGGAAAGTCTTGTTCTGGATGGTTTCCTCGTACATGTGCCAGCGCTTGAGATCCCAGAAAATCCGGTTCTCGAAGGCCAGTTCGCAGCGGCGCTCGCGGATGACGGCGGCCTCGTCGACCGTCTTCAGATCCGCCGTTCCGGCGCGGCGCCGGATTTCGTTGACCGGCTCCAGGGCATCCTCCATGGTGACGGTCTGCCCGCCGACTTCCTCGCCGATCAGGTTGACGGCCGCTTCCGCCTTGGAAAGAAGCACCTCGGCATAGCGCAACTCGATCCAGTCCACGCTGCCGGCCCAGAACTGCGGCGTCCCCTCGGGATCGACCCATTTCCAGACCAGGCAGCCGTTTCCGTTGGTCATCTGGCTGCCCATTCCGCACCATCCCTGAATGGTCATCCCGTTGGGGTGCTTGTCCTCGAAGGAGGCCGACTCCCACAACTTGCCGTCGGGATAACTGTCGTAGATGCCCTTGCGGACCTCGAACACGGCCGGATCGCCGCCGTTCGTCCGGCCCGGGATAAGGGCGCCCGGCACGAGGATGGACCCCAGCAGACGCGGCTGTGCCTTGGCGAAGAGGTCCTCCGTCTTGTCGTAACGGACGGGATTCTCCGGCGTACCCACATCGAGTTTGAAGGGATTGCCGTCCACGTCGTCGAAGAGTTCGATCCACTCCGTCGTCGGGGAGAGTTCCCCGGAGTCCGTGACCATGGAATAGTGGTAGGGCAGCTGCTGGCAGGTCCAGTTTTCCGGGCGGGGATTCGCCACGCCGGCATCGTATTCCTTGATCAGCATCCGCTCGCGGTTGGCGGCGCTCTCGTCGATGAAAATGTTCCAGAAATTCTTGATCATCCCCTCGCGCGTCCCGTCGTTGTAGCGCTGGTAGAGCGCATACTTCCCGCCGTTGTCCATGGCCTTGCAGGCCGCATCATAAGCCGCCTTGTAGTAGTCCTTGGCATATTGGGCGGGGATGCCCACCAGACCGTCCAGCTGGACGGTGCCGAACTTGGCCTCGCTGGCCGCCGCCAGCATGACGCGGGCCTTCAGGGCCGCGGCGATGTACTTGTTGGCCCGGCCGCCGTTCAACTCGTCCGGACCCATCAGTTCGTAGGCGCGGTCGAGGTCTTCCGCGATGAAATCGTAGCAGGCCTTCTCCGTGTCGCGCGGCTTGTAGAGTTCCTCTTCGGAGAGTTGGGTGTAACTGACCGCCTGGCTGACGATCGGCACGCCGCCGTAACTGCGGACCATGCCGAAATAGAGGAAGGCGCGGCAGAAATAGGCCTCGCCCAGCCAGTGGTTGAAACTCGCTTCCTGGCTGGAGAAATGTTCCTTGTTGGCCAGGAGTTCCTGGATGGAAAGATTGCAGAGCCGGATGGCGGAATAGTCCCAGAAGGAAAGCATGCCGCCGTCGCAGTATTTCGGGGTCAGGGCGACGCGGAGCGGGATGCATTCGGTCTCACCGGTCACCATGCTGGGATTGTTCCAGATCGAGAAGGGGTATTCGCCGCCCCGCAGGCCGCCCCACAGGTCGGCGTTGTGCGCCGCGATGGGAAGGAGGGAATAAAGCGTCGCCAGGTCCGCCGTGATGCCGACCTCATTGGTGAACACCTGGTCGCCCCGCAGGTTCTTCGTCGGCTCGATATCCAGGTTGGCACAGGCGGACGCCAGGAAGGCGGCTACGCCCAGGGAAAACAGTATCGTTTTGTTTCTCATAGCCTTAGAATTTAAGGTTCACACCAAAGTTGGTCGTCATGATCAGCGGATAGGTCGTCCCGTAACCCGAGGACGGATGCTCCGGATCGAGGTATTTCAAGGACGTGAAAGTCAAGAGGTTGTAGGCATTGACAAAGACCCTGAGCGACTCGATGGAGAGTTTGCTCATCCATTTCTTCGGGAAGGTGTAACCGATTTCCAGGGACTTCAGACGAAGGTAACTGGCATCACGCAGCGAGGCCCGGGAGGTAGAGGTATTCAGGTTCATCGCCGTGGAACCCTGGCTGGTGGTCGGCAGGTAGCCGGGAATCCATTCCGTCCGCGGATCCTTCGGGTCGGCGGCGGGGTCGGCCATGTGCCAGCGGTCGTAGAAATAGTTCGGGCCGTTCTTGTCGTAGATGAAAGGCGTGGAAAGATACCAGTCGTATTTCACGCTGTTGAAGGCGCCGCCCTGGAACACGGCCGCCAGGTCGATGCCTTTCCACTGCATGTCGATGGTGAAACCGTAGTAGAGCACGGGCGTGGTCTGGGCGCCGAAAGCGATGGGGTGGGAGTCGTTTCCGTCGATGACCCCGTCTTCGTTCCAGTCGTAATAACTGTAATCGCCCGGCTTGAGTTCCTGGTTGCCGAGGCTGTCCATCACGGGCCAGCCCCAGATCTGTTCGTAGTTCTGGAACTGTCCGGCATAGTCGTAACCCCACCAGATATCGTTGTAGCGTTCCGTGGCGTTGTTTTTCCAGTTCAGGTACTGGGTGCCGTAGTCGGTATGCTCCACATACATGTTCATCATGCGGGAGAAGGCGATATTGCCGGTGACGCCATAGTGGAAGTCCCCGAAGTGGTTGCGGTGGCGCAGCGTCATATCGAAGCCCCGGGTGCGGTCGGAATTGAGGTTCTCCTGCGCCAGGGTCTGGCCGAGCCAGTCGGGGATGGAGACGTTGCGGGTGGCCGGCTTGCCGCTGCGGTCACGCTGGAAGATATCGAATTCGATGCCCAGTTTGCCGTTCCAGAAATCGGCGTCGATACCCAGGTTGGCCGTCCGCGTGCGGATCCAGGTCAGGTTCTCGTTCGGCGTGGCGAGGATGCTGACGATGTTGACGTCCTTCCCGTCCCAGAGGATCGGCCACCAGTCGATGCTGCCGGAGCCGTACTCAAAGCCCTCGACATACTGGAAGTTGGCCGTGGAATCGTCGCCAGCCTCGCCCCAGGAGACGCGCAGCTTGAGGTTGTCGAGCCAGCCGCGGGTGGGCTGCATCCACCGCTCCTCGCTGATGCGCCAACCGGCGCTCACGCTCGGGAAGAAGCCCCACTGATGCCCCTTGGCGAACTTGGAGGAACCGTCATAACGGAAGGCGGCCTCGAAATAGTAGCGCTCGGAGAAATCGTAGTTGAGCCGGCCGACGACCGACTTGCTGGCAATCTGCCAGAGGCCGCTCTGGTCGGCCGCACGGACGCCGGAAGTGTAGTAGGACGCATCCATGGAACCCACCTGGCCCTCGCTGATACCGTTGGAAAGTTCCCCGAGGGAGGTCATCTCGATGTAGCGCTGGGCGTAGAAGTTGTCCATGTTGGTGGTCTGTTCCTCGTAGAGGGCCAGGGCCGCCACATGGTGTTTGCCGAACGTACGGTCGAAATTGATGGAGGCCTGGAGCAGGGTGTTCTCGCTGAAGCGCGTCGAGCGCTTGACGGCGTTCAGGTCCGGATCGTCGTCCTTGCCGCCGTAGGTGGAGGGAATGAATTCGTTGGTGTCCAGGTTGTAGGTATAGAGCGTATAGGAACGCTTGAGTTCCTTGTTCTCCCAGTTGGTATAGTCGTAGGAATAGGAAGCCTTGGCCTCGAGCCCCTTGACCCACGGAATGGTCCAGGTCAGGGATCCGGTAGCCTGGAACAACTTCTGGCTCAGGCGTTTGTAGCCGGAGATACTGGAGTCCGTAATGGCCAGCGGGTTGTAGCCCTGGGCGATGTTCTGCATGTACGGACGGGTGTAGTTGGCGTAGGCGGCATCCACCGGGCGCTCGACCCAGGCGGAGCGGTAGAAGATCTCCGTATCGTAGTAGGGACTGTTCTTCGTATCCATCATGCCGCTCAGAATCAGGTCCGCCCGCAGGCTTTTCGTCACCTTGGCGGAAATGTTGGAGCGGAGATTGAAACGGTTGTAGTTCAGGTCGCCGGTGGAATAGATACCCTGCTGGCCCATGTAGGCCACATTGGCGAAGTACTGCACCTTTTCCGTCCCGCCCGAGATGCTGAGCGTATGGGAGGTCTGGGGAGAATACTTATTGTTGTTGATGCGCCACCACTGGGTGTCGTCCTTCTGGCCGCTGCGGTATTTCTCGATATCCGCCAGCGGATAGATGAACTTGCCGGGCTCCATGGAACCGCGCATGATGTTGTTTTCGTTGGTGATCTCCATGAACTGCCAGGCATTCAGGCCGTCCGGGGTGTTGATCGGCATCGAGAAGCCGGCATAGCCCTCATACTCGATGTGCGCGCTGCCTTCCTGGCCGCGCTTGGTGGTAATGAGGATGACGCCGTTGGAGGCACGCATGCCGTAGATGGAGGCGGAAGCGTCCTTCAGGGTGGAGATGCTCTCGATCTCATTTGCGTCCAGCCGCTCCATGTTGTCGCGCGGCACGCCGTCGATGATGACCAGCGGCGCTCCCATGCCCCGGATATTGATGGAAGAGGCGAAGGAGCCCGGTTCACCGGAGGTCTGGACGACCCGCACGCCGGCCATCTTGCCGGCCAGCGAGTTGACCACATTCTCGTTGCGGGTCTCCTTGATGGCGTCCGCGGTGACGGAGGAAATGGCGCCGGTCAGCGACGCGCGCTTCTGCTTGCCGTAGGCCACGACCACCACGTCGTCCAGTTTGGTCATGTCCTCTTCAATGACAATCTTGATTTCAGCCCTGTCCTGCGGAACCAGCACGGTCTTGTCACGGTAGCCCAGGCTGGACACCGTCAGACTCACCTCACCGGAGGCATGCAGGTCCAGCACAAAGCGGCCGTCGGCGCCCGTCGTCGTGCCCGAGTTCGTCCCCGAGATGAGGACGCCCGCCCCGATGACCGCTTCCCCGGCCGCATCCGTGACCACGCCGCGTATCTGCCGCCCCGCCTGTCCCCAGGCCAGCACGCTCAAGAGAAGGCCCGCTGCCACCAGGAGCAGCCCCTTCCCTTTGCGGTTGATCGATTGACTCTTCATATCGTCGTTCTTTAATCTGTTGTTACATACGGTATTGGCCCCGCGTGAAGGCCCGGTAGTCCGACGGGGTATAACCCGTGCGGGCATGGAACATCACGCTGAAATAGTCGTAGTTTTCCATCCCGATGGAGTAGGATACCTCCTTGACGGTCTGGGTTGTAAAGGAAAGGAGTTCCTTCGCCTTGAGGATGCGCAGTTCGATGATGTACTTGGCAGGCGAAAAACCCGTGTACTCCTTGAACAGGCGGCGGAAATTGGAGTAACCCATGCTCAGGCGCTGGGCCAGGCCCTGCGGAGTGATGGTTGCATATTCCGCCTCGATGATGCTCTTGGCCATCGTCATCTTTTCGGTCACGTCCCGGGAGGAGTATTCCTTGTTGCAGTCCTGGTAGAAGGCGATGCCCAGGATGTGGCCGAGGACACCCGCCACCAGTTGCTGATAGCCGCGGTGCTGCGAGAAGGAGGCGTCCACCGCTTCGGCGAAAAGCTGGCGGACCGACTCGCTCCGCTTGACATCCAGTACGGGATGGTCCTTCGTCAGGAAATGGTTGGCCACCAGGGCGTCCATCTGCGAACCGTTGAAGCCGATGCTGTATTCCGTCCAGCCCGTCTTCGGATCGGGACGGTAACTGTGCCATTCTCCCGGGAAAAGGATGAAGAGGCAGCCTTCCGTCAGCCGGATCGGATTGTCGCGGCCGCAGGTCTCGCAGCAGAATTCCCCGCGGCCCTTCGAAATGTAGGTCAGCTGATACTCCGTCAGCACGCGGCCCATATCCGGAGAGAACTGATATTTGCTCTTCGGATAGGACGGCGGGTATTCGTCGCCCGGATAAGTGTCCAGCATGACGGCGAAATTCACCGTCAGGCCCCATTTCTGGTCGTGCTCGTTCGAGGTCAGCAATACTCCTTTCGGCATAATCAAATCGTATAATGGTGGGTTCCGGGGCCGGCTTCCAGGACGGTATCGCCCGCACGGACGGCGGCCGTCACGTTGCCGGGGAGCGTCAGGGTCAGGCGGATCTTCCCGCCCCGCCGCTTCCAGCGGACGGAAATCGGGCCGGCAGGGCTGTCATAGGCGGCCTCGACCCGGTCCAGGCCGGCGGGGAAATGCGGTTCTATGCGCACGTGGGCAAAGCCCGGGGCAGCGGGATCGGGGCGGATACCCGCCAGGTCGGCGCTCATCCAGGCGGCGACATCCCCCAGGAAAACATGGTTCATCGAAAGGAAACGTCCGGGAGCGTCGGCCCATTGCTCGAGGGCCGTGGTGTAGCCGGCGCGCACCCAGGCGGCAGGGGACGGGGTATCGGCCTTGACCAGGGCATAGGCCTGATCCACATAGCCATAGCGGGTCAGGGCGCGCAGGACCACCTTGCTGCCGATCATGCCGTAGTCCAGATGGCCGCCGGTCGCGGCGACGGCAGCGGAAAGGGAGGCCGCCACGTCCGCCTCGCGTCCTTCCGGGACCAGATCCAGGTACAGGGCCAGTCCAAGGGCACACTGGGACCCGTTGGCATAAATGGCCTTTTCGGCATCGAACCAACGCCCGTTGATGGTCTGCCGGACCTGCGCGGCCCGGGCGGCATAGGCGGCGCCGTCTTCACCCACAAGGGTCTTGAAGCGGGCCATCGTCCGGTTCATCAGGTAATAGTAGCAGGTGGAGGTGTATTCATTGGGGGTCTCCGTTTCCCAGGGGCACCAGTCCCCCAGGCCGTAGGAAATCGTTCCTTCCGCGCTCAGACGCCCTTCCAGCCAGGCAAGATAGCGTTCGCAGGCCGGCAGGACGCGACGGACGGCGCGCAGGTCGCCCGTATAGTCATACAGGGTCTCCGGCAGGATGAACAGGACGGCGTCCCAGACCGGTCCGATGCCCAGGCCCCAGCCGTGGGTCGGTACGATGGCGGGCATCTGCCCGTCCTCCCGCTGGCTGTCGACCAGGTCGTCGATCCATTTGAGATAGGACGAGGCCACATCGAAATTCAGCAGGCCGATTTCACAACTGACATGGGCGTCGGCGGTCCAGCCGTTCTTCTCCCGCTGCGGGCAGTCGGTCGGAATGCCCATGTAATTGCTCCGGTAGGAGCGGAGCACAATCTCACGGATGGCCTCCAGTTCGGGATCGGAACAGGAGAAGGAGGCCGCGGGGCGGAAAGCGGTGTGGATGAATTCCGCACGGGCGCCCTCCAGGGTCACGGGACGGTCGGCGCGCACCTGCGCATACTGGAAGCCGTGATAACAGAAACGGCCCCTGAGGTCATTCCAGCCCTCTTTCAGGATGTAGGTATCGGTCTGGAAGGCATGGCCCGGCCGCGGCCGGAAATGCTCGTCCATGTGCGCGACGGTCAGGTGCCCGGCGGAATCCAGTTTCTCGCCGTGCGAGACGGAAAGCACCGTCCCTTCGGCCCCTTCCACACGCAGGGCGGAGAGTCCCGCGATGTTCTCCGGCCAGGCCACGGTGAAGAGCGTATCCCCTTCGCTGCGGATCCGGCCCTCAAGGGTCTTCTCGACGGTATTCAAGGGCATGTACTGGGCCCGGACCACCGGGGAGGGCGCTTCCTCGACCCGCGCGGGACCCCAGACGGAAAGGGCTTTGAGATCGCCGTCCTGCCGGGCGTCGAACAGGTCGCCGGAATAGATGTTGTCGCCCCGGTAGGGGTTGCGGGCATCGGCGGCGAGGGCCTGCCAACTGGTGTCGGAACCGATGACATATTCCCGGCCGTCCTTGAAGACGACATAGATCTGGGCCAGCATCCGGGGACGGCCCCGCCACGCGGCCCGGTCGAAATCCCATACCGCCGTGTGGTCGATGACATTGTAGAAACCGCAGCCGAGGATGGCCAGGAACTCATTCCGGCCGTTTTCGGCCAGCAGGTCCGTGATATCGTAAGCGGCGTAGAGGTTGCGCTTGTCGTAGGCGGTGTAGCCCGGGTTCAGGGCGCTGGAGCAAAGCCTGTGGCCGTTGATGTACACATCCGCGTACGCGGCCGCGCTCAGGTACAGGCGCGCGTACGAAACAGCATCCCCGGAGAAGAAACGGGTACGCAGGACGGGGGACTGCGGCGTATCCTTGTCCAGTCCGTCGCCGATCCACTTCCCTACCCAGTCCTCCGGACGCATCGGGCCGGTCTCGAAGACGGAAGAACCGCTGAGACTGCGGCCGCGGGCATCCCAGGCGCGGACCGTCCACCGGTAAGGACGCATCGTCCGAAGGCCCAGCGGGGCATCCGGCTGATAATACATCTGCGCGCCGTCCTGCGGTCCGGAGGTCCATCGCCAGTCCTCCCCCTCGACAGAGAGTTCGAAGCCGGCCTGCACGAAAGAGCCGTCGCAGGTCCATGTGAAACGGGGCTGCTGCGTATCCACGCAAAGAGGCTCAGAGGTCCACTCCACCCGAAGGGCCTCCAGACGGGGGCCTGAACACGAAACGACCACCGGCAGGAGAATCGCCCAGCCGGCAAAAATCAAATCGCGAAACACATTATTTCCGAATTTTGACATCGTTTCTATGCAAAAATAGATAAGGAAAGTGGCGGTAACTATGAGATTTTTGACAATGATACATTAATTTCTGCCAGTGACATTTTTTTTGAATGATTCCTGTCAAAAATCCATACTGCCGGATCATCGTTCCACGCGTAGCGCCTGCAGGTCCCCGGCATCGGAACTGCCCCCCACAAGCAAGTGGAAGGAACCCTGTCCCGGAGCCATCCTGCCGGCCTGCTCCGACCACCAGGAGAAAGTCTCTTCCGTGAGCGGGAACACCACGCGGCGGCTCCGCCCTGCCTTGACGGCGACGCGGCGATAATCCCGCAGGGTACGGCGCGGACCTGCCGGGTCGCCCTCCTTCCGGACATAGAGCTGGACGGTCTCGACGCCGTCACGGCGCCCGGTGTTGCGGACGCGGACGACCAGCCTGTCCCCCCGGCCGAAACAGCCGCGGCGCAGACGGGCTTTCCCGTAATGGAAAGTGGTGTAACTCAAGCCATAACCAAAGGGATACAGGGGATCCCCGTCGAAGAAACGGTAGGTGCGTCCGACCATGTCATAGTTCTCGAAATCCGGCAACTGGCCATCGTTCCGATAGAAAGTGACCGGCAGTTTTCCGGAAGGATTGACGGCGCCCAGAAGGACATCCGCCACGGCATGCCCGCCCTCCTGCCCGGGATACCAGGCCTGGAGGATGGCGGCGCAGCGGCTTTGCTCGGGCTCCAGGGCCACGGCGCTGCCGGAGAAATTGACCAGGATCACCCGTTTGCCGGCCTCGGCGAGGGCGGCGATCAAGTCCCGCTGGACCTGCGGCAGTTCAATGCTGGTCCTGTCCCCGCCCTTGAAGCCAGGGATTTCGACGGGAAGTTCCTCCCCTTCGACGGTGGGAGAAATACCACCCGCAAACAGCACGGTATCATAGCCTTCCAACTGGGCGAGGATGGACCGGGCGTCGCATTCGCCCTGCACCAGCGGGCAGCCCTGCACATACTTCAAAGCCGGAATACGGGCCTGCAGGGCCTCCAGCAGGGTCACCGTATGGCGCGGGGTACCATAATAATTGCCCCAAAGCGTCACGGAGTCGGCGGCATTCGGCCCGACAAGGGCGAGTTTCGTATCGGCCTCCAGCGGGAGGATCCCGTCATTTTTGAGCAGCACCAGGCTCTCGCGGGCCATTTCCAGCGACAGCGCTTTATGTTCCTCGCTGCAGAGCCGTCCGACCGGGATATTGTCCCATTTCGATTCGCCGTCCAGTTCGCCCAGCCGCAGGCGTTCCAGCAGGAGTTTGAAGACGGCCGCATCCAGCAGTTTCTCCTCCACCAGGCCCTCGCGGACCGCCTCGGGAAGCGAAGGGAAGGTCCAGCCGCATTCCAACTGACCGCCCGTCCGGACGCAGGCCGCAGCCGCCTCGGCGCGGGTCTGCGAGAACCGGTGGCCATAGGGCTGGAAGAAATCGTCCACCGCGCCGCAGTCGCTCAGGATAATGCCCTTATAGCCCCATTCGCCGCGCAGGATGTCCTGCAGCAGCCGTTCGGAAGCCCCGCAGGGATAGCCCTGGAAGGCATTGTAGGCAAACATCACCTCCTGTACGCCGGCCTCTACCAGATCCCGGAACGCCGGCAGGTAGGTCTCGCGCAGGTCGCGCTCCGATACGGAGACATCGAAGCGGTGCCGCAGGGGCTCCGGGCCGGAATGGACGGCATAATGCTTCGCGCAGGCGTGGAGTTTCGTTCCGTCCTCGCCCTGGAGGCCGCGGACCACCAGCGAACCCATCCGGCCGGTCAAGAAGGGATCCTCGCCGTACGTCTCCATGCCGCGGCCCCAGCGCGGGTCGCGGAAAATGTTGATGTTCGGGGTCCAGAAACTGAGGCCCTTATACCATTTATCCGCTTCCGGGTCTTCCGCCCGGGCCAGGCGATTCTTGATCCGCGCCTCGTCGCTGACAGCCGTAAACACCTGATACAAAAGGTCGTCGTCGAAGGAGGCCGCCATCCCGACGGGCATCGGGAACATGGTGGATTCCCCGGCGCGGGCCACCCCGTGGAGGGCTTCGTTCCACCAGTTGTATTTGGGGATGCCGAGCCGGGGCACGGAAGGGCTGTCAAACTTCATCAGGGCCGCCTTTTCCTCCAGGGTCAGCCGGGACACGAGGCCGGCGACGCGGGCGGAATCGGCCGGGCTCTGGGCCAGGGCCGGAGGACAGCACAGCAGCAGGAGGAGGACTAACTTTTTCATTGGAACTTCTTTTTCCACAGCCGCGTCATCTCCTCCAGGGTACGCCCCCTGGTCTCCGGCACCAGCATCCACACGAAGAGGGCCGCGAGGATGCACATGCCGCCGTAGAGGGCATAGGCGAGGAAGTGGCTGTAATTATACATCGGCACGAAGGTCGAGGAAACGATAAAGTTGAAAATCCACTGGCAGGCCACGGCGACGGCGGTGGCATGGGAGCGGATGGTATTGGGGAAGATCTCGGCGATGTACACCCAGCAGATCGGCCCCCAGCTGAACATGAAACAGGCGCTGTAGAGCATAATGCTCAGGACCGGTACCAGCGGAGGAACGCTCAGGACATTGCTCAGGGCCACCCCGAAGGCCCCGACCGCCATCCCGAGGGAGCCGGAGATGAGCAGCGGTTTGCGGCCGATCTTCTCCACCGTGAAAACCGCCAGCAACGTGAAGGAGATGTTGATCACGCCCATCAGCACGGTCTGGGCCATGGGATCGCCCATGCCCATGGATTCGAAGATCCGGGGTGCGAAATACAGGACGGCGTTGATGCCGATGGCCTGCTGAAAGACGCTGAGCATGCAGCCGATAAACACCACCAGAAAGCCGTACGTCATCAGGGGCTCGGTCTTTTCGACAGCCGTTTCCCGGATTGCCGCGAGGATTTCCTTCGCACGCTCCTCCCCGTTGATGCGGGTCAGCACCCGGAGGGCTTCCCCGTCCCTGCCGTTGAGCACGAGGAAACGCGGGGTTTCGGGCACCAGCAGGATCAGCACGGAGAACAGGGCCGCCGGCACCGCCTCGGAGACGAACATGCTGCGCCATCCCACATGCATGGTCCATTCCCGGACGGCCGGATCGTCGATGTGAGCCCTGACAATCAAGTAGTTGACAAAGTACACCAGCAATTGTCCGAAGATGATGGCGAACTGGTTCCAGGACACCAGCCGGCCGCGCCGGGACGCCGGGGCGATCTCGGCGATGTACATCGGACAGAGGGCCGATGCGAGACCGACGCCGATTCCGCCGAGGATGCGATAGCCATTGAAGGCCAGCAGCAGCGGGAAGGAAGCCACACCCCGGGGGAAGAAGAGCCATTCCGGACGCCAGGAACCCAGGGCCGACAGCAGGAACAGGATCCCCGCAACGAAGAGCGTCCGTTTGCGGCCCAGGCCCGAGGCCAGCAGACCGGAAATCAGGGCGCCGATGATGCAGCCGACGAGGGCGCTGGAGGTGGTGAAACCATGCCAGGCATCGGTGTAGGTGAAATCCGACGCGCTCCGGAAAAAGGCCTGCAAACCCTTTTCCGCGCCGGAAATCACGGCCGTATCATATCCGAAGAGGAGCCCGCCGATGACGGCGACGAGCACGATACCGATCAGGTAGCCGTAGCTGGCTTGTCCCTTGCTCATTTGCTGTAGAGGTTAAGGTAGGTTTCGTAGAGTTCCTGCCGGCCGGAAATCTGGGCCGGTTCGCCGTGCGACTTGGCATAGGCCACCAGGTCTTCCAGGGTGCATTTCCCGTCTTCGAAGTCCTTGCCGATGCCGCTGTCGAAGGAGGCGTACCGCGCGCGGACCATCTCCGGGACCGGGCTTTCCTCCACGATCGCGGCCGCATTGAGGAGGGCATGGGACATGGCGTCCATGGCGCTGATATGGGCAATGAACAGGTCGGCGGGGTCGGTGGAGTTGCGGCGAAGTTTGGCATCGAAGTTCGAGCCGCCCGGCGCCAGACCGCCGTTGCGGATAATCTGGAGCATGGCGGGCGTCAGGTCGAGGGCATCCAGCGGGAACTGGTCGGTATCCCAGCCGTTCTGGGCGTCGCCGCGGTTGGCATCGATGGAGCCGAGCAGGCCGTTGTCCACGGCAACGGCGAGTTCATGCTCGAAAGTATGCCCCGCGAGAGTGGCATGGTTGACCTCGATATTGACCTTGAAGTCCTTGTCCAGGCCATGGGCGCGGAGGAAGCCGATAACGGTTTCCGTGTCGTAGTCGTACTGGTGCTTGGTGGGCTCCATCGGTTTGGGTTCGATGAGGAAGGTGCCCTTGAAGCCCCGTGCGCGGGCATAGTCCCGGGCGGCCTTGAGCAGGGCGGCCAGGTGGTCCTTTTCCCGCTGCATCTGCGTGTTCAGCAGGCTCATATAGCCTTCACGACCGCCCCAGAACACGTAATTCTCCCCGCCCAGACGGATGGTGGCGTCGAGGGCATTCTTGATCTGGACGGCGGCCCGGGCCACGACGGCAAAATCGGGGTTCGTCGCCGCACCGTTCATGTACCGCTTGTGGCTGAAGACATTGGCCGTGCCCCAGAGCAGGCGGATGCCCGTTTCTTTCATCTTTTCCTCGAGATAGGGAACGATGTCCTGCATCCGGGCTTCGTATTCGGCGATATCATCGGTGTCCTCGACGAGGTCGATGTCATGGAAGCAGAACCAGCCGATGCCGAGTTTACGCATGATTTCGAAACCGGCGTCCGCCTTGGCCCTGGCCCGGCAGTAGGGGCACTCGCCCTTGTCCCAGGCGTAGGAACGGGTCTGACCGCCGAAGGGGTCGGACGAGGCCTGGCCGAGGCTGTGCCACCAGGCCATGGCAAAACGCAGCCAGTCCTTCATTTTCTTGCCGAGCACCACCCGTTCCGGTTCATAATAATGGAAGGCGAGCGGGTTCTTTCCCTGCGGTCCCTCAAAAGGGATCACCCCGATGGCGGGGAAGTATTCTTTTTCCATATTGCGTTAAATTTAAAGATATTGCAACCAGTTCTGATAGGCCTCCCCGGCCGTTTCACTATCCCCGGGGACAATCTCGTCCAGCCGACGGAGCGTCGCGAAGGCTTCCTGCGAACTGCTGTAGATGCCGGCCCCGATGCCGGCGCCGCGGGCCGCACCGGCCGCGCCGTCCGTATCGAAGAGTTCGATGGTGGCGCCCGTCACGTCGGCGAGGGTCTGCCGGAAAAGCGGCGAGAGGAAGAGATTGGCCCGGCCGGCATGGATGCGTCCGACCTGCATGCCCATCTCCGCCATGATGTCCATGCCGTATCGGAAGGAAAAGGCGATGCCTTCCTGGGCCGCCCGGAGCAGGTGACGGCGGTCATGGCGGTTGAAATCCACGCCATGGATGCTGCAGCCCGCCTGGCGGTTGCCGAGCATGCGTTCCGCGCCGTTGCCGAAAGGAAGGATGCACACCCCGTCGGAACCCGCCGGCACCTGGGCCGCGAGGTCGTTGAGGGCGGCATAATCCAGGCCTGCCGGAGCCACGTTGCGGCGCATCCATGCGTTGAGGATGCCGGCACCGTTGATGCAGAGCAGGATGCCCAGACGCGGGTCGTCGGGCGTATAGTTGACGTGGGCAAAGGTGTTTACGCGGGATTGCGGATCGTAGGCGACCCGGCCGCTGACGCCGTACACGACGCCGGACGTACCGGCTGTCGCCGCCACTTCGCCCGGGCGCAGGACGTTCAGGCTCAGGGCGTTGTTGGGCTGGTCTCCGGCGCGGTACGTGACGGGGATGCCGGCGGGAAGGCCCAACTCGGCCGCCACGGCCGGAAGCAGGCGGCCCTGTTCGCCGAAGGTCGGGACAAGCGGCGGGAGCAGGGCCGGGTCGAGGTCCAGGGCGGACAAAACGTCCTGCGAGGGCGCTTTCGCGCTGAAATCCCAGAGAATGCCCTCCGAAAGGCCGCTGACCGTGGTCCGGGCCTCGCCGGTCATCCGCGCGGCCACCCAGTCGCCAGGCAGGAGGACCCGATGGGTCCTGCGGTACACCTCCGGCTCGTTCTCCCGGACCCAAGCCAGTTTGGCCGCCGTAAAATTGCCCGGGCTGTTGAGCACGCGGGAGAGGCAGCGCTCCGCTCCGATGGCCTCGAAGGCCTTCTGTCCGTAGGAGACGGCCCGGGAATCGCACCAGATAATGGCGGGGCGCAGCGGCTCCAGCCCGCGGTCCACGCACACCAGGCCGTGCATCTGGTAGGAAATGCCGATGGCTGCGATGCCGGCGGGATGTCCGGCCTCCTCCAGCACGCGGGCGGTGGCCTCCCGGAGGTAGCGCCACCAGTTGCGCGGATCCTGCTCGGCCCATCCGCTCCGGAGGGCCAGGATGGGCGCCTCCTGCCCGGGCGCGAAGGCCGAGGCCAGGCAGGCGCCGCTGTGGGCATCCACGAGCGAGGCCTTCACGGAAGAACTTCCGATATCGTATCCAAGCAGTATCATATCCTGTATTTTTTGTAGATTTTCGCATCAAAGGCATAGTAGCGGGCCGCCCGGTGCGCCACATGGGTCTCCTGCAACTTGAGCGGCACCACGTATGGCATGACTTTGAGTTTTTTATAGAAATTCCGGGCGTCGATCTGCTCGCCGGTCACGGTGTTATAGACTTTTCTGAGTTGGGTCACCGTGAACTGCCGCGGCAGGAGCCGGAACAGCCCCGACGGCTCGCGCGCGATGTACGCGTGGAGGTACGCCTCCGCATCGCGCACGATAATATTGTGGTCGAAGGCCAGGGTCGGGACCTGTTCCACCGGGACCCAGGTCGCTTCCAGGTTCGTCACGTTGGGCTTGAGGTTGCTGATCCGCAGAAAGCCGAGATAGGCCACTGTCACGATGCGGTCCACGCGGGTCTGCTGGACTTTTTCCAGCCAGTGGACATCTTTCGGATCCCGGGTCCGGTTGCGGGAACCATAGGCCCGGAACTGGACCAGCCCCGCCTTTTTGAGACCTGTCAGTTCCGTCAGGACGCGCGTCGCCGCCTCGTCCAGGTCCTCATCCTGATAGATGAGGCTCCCCGGCAGTTTCATGTCGTGGTACACCTCCCCCTCCTCCACACCGGTCCGGCGGAGCAGGAGCACATTGAGCCGCTCCCCGTCAAAACCGAAGACGACGCAGTCGACGGAAGTATAGTTCGGACTGATGGTCAATTCCATGGCACGCCGGCACTTTTCGCAAAATTACAACATCCGCCCGAAAAGAAAAAATTTTTCATAAGTTCTTTATAACTATCTTGTTCATAATTGATTACAATCATAATAAATACAATAAGCCCCCTTTTTCGCCTGAACCCTGGAGATGGCCGATCAGGTCGGCCATGACGCAAAAGCGGCGGCCATGTCGCGAAAGCGGTCGCCCATGACGCGAAAGCGGCGGCCCTGATGGTCCGGGGGGGCTTTGCCATTTCCGAAAAAGGGTCCCTGGAGAACATCGCCGCCTCGCCCGCTGTGGCCGTCCAGCATTTCCTGACGACCCGTCTGGCCGCGTCATGGCCGAGTCTGGCCGCGTCATGGCCGACCTGATCGGCCATCCCCATTCCTCCGTCTCTCTTCCGTCAACAGCCCTCGTTTACGCACGATACAAATGCCGTAAAATGTAGTTCGTTGATAATTAATCAACTATCGCTTCCTCTTTCGCTATTTATAGAAAAGAAGAGTCGATAAGTCGCTGTGAATCAACGATATCCATTTTACACGTTTTGGGGGCTGGACGTGTTTTCGGAAGCGGCGGCCTGACCGAAGAACGCGTTTTCGGGTGTTTTCGGAGGCTTTCAGGGCAGGATTGCCGGTGGGACACACCAGGGAATGACCGACACTCAGGATGGCAGCCGCAGCAGGGCCACTATCAACATCCATCTTCTCATGGGATAAAGGTTCTTCCCGGCTGCAAGTTTAGCGCTTTTCTCCCGGAAATGTCAGAGGCCCGGTCAAATATTGATGTAGAATTGTCAGCAATTTGTTTTGCCAGTGTCAAAATAATTGCTACTTTTGAAAAAATCAGTTAATCTACACCATGGTACAGCGACTTGCCTTCAAAATGAAACTCAAACCCGGATGCGTGGAAGAGTACCGCCGCCGTCATGCCGCCCTCTGGCCGGAGATGAAAGCGCTCCTCAAAAAGAGCGGCGTCAGCAACTACTCCATCTTCTTCGATCCCGACACCCTCACCCTTTTCGCCTATCAGGAAGTCGAAGGGGAGCAGGGGTCCCAGGACCTTGGCGGCGAGGAGGCCGTCCAGCGCTGGTGGGCCTACATGGCCGATATCATGGAAGTCAATCCCGACCTTTCCCCCATCTCCATTCCGCTGGAAAGCGTTTTCTATCTACCGTAGTTCCACGCAATGAAAGCGCGCATCCTCGGATTCCTGAGCGGGCTTCTGCTCCTGGCCTCCTGCGGACAGGAAGAGGCGCCGCGGCAGTATTTTTTCTTCAACGCCCACTATTTTCTGTACAACACCCAACTGGTCTACGACACCTTCGGTCCGCAGGACAGTTGCCGGCTGGCCGTGGGGACCGCGCCGCTTTTCTATCTGTTCGAGCACCCGGTTTCGGAATATAAGCCCGTCCTCGAGAAGCATTTCGCCCTGGCCGAGCAATACCGGATCCCCCTCCTGGTCGAGTTGGATCCGATCTCCTTCATGAACGACGCCCCGCAGTTGTGGAACTGGTTCGACCCGGAGCGACCCGGCTACGACCCGGCCAACCGGGAAAACGTCGAATGGTACGACTGGGGCAGCGAGCACGCCGTGCGCATCGGCTGGCTCAACTGGGGCCGGCAGATCCGGCTGCAGCCGATGATCAACCTCTTCTCGCCGGCCTATCAAGAGGCCGTCCGCGAAAGGACGGACTCCATGATGACCTGGACCGCCGCCTGGTACAAATCTCTCCCGAAAAAGGACAAATGGCTCCTGGGCGGCGTCAAGATCACCGGCGAACTGGCCTTCGGCATCAACAACTGGTACTATCCCGACGGCAACAGTTATGCCGACAGGCCGGTGTCCGAGGACCCTACCTCCAGCATCCAGCTGGACGTCTTCCCCGACCGGACCGTCGCCCAGATCGGCTATGCCGCGCTGACCTACATGGGGCGGAAGACTTCCGGCGAGGTGACGGCGGAAGACATTTTCGCCATCGAAAAGGAATACGCCCGCTTCGTCGCCGACCTCGTCCAGGGCTACGGCATCCCGCGCGAACGGCTCTTCTCCCATTCCGGCGGACGTTCCGACGACCTGGATGCCGCCATCCAGCCCAATACCTGCCCTTCCTGGACCTTCTACTGGGAAGAAGCGGTGGACCCCGGGAAGATGGAGCAGATCATCGACTACCTGCCGACCTCCGACGCTCCCTACTGGGGCTGCGCCGAATGGAACATCGGCGACGCGTCGCCCGAACTGTGGGAGAAGTCCCTGGAGAACACCTTCTCCATTCCGCGCTGCCGTTTCGCCACGATCTTTAATTACGATTCCGTCTTCAAACCGGATTCCGCCGGCGTCCTGCGCCCCGACCCGGGGGCCTATGAAGCCCTCCGCAGACGTTTCTGACGGGAACATCCTTTCATAATCCCGGACTTTTCATTATCTTTGGGAACTGATCATCCGTAACCGCGCGCACAATGGAGACGAATATCCTTCTTGAAGTACGTAAAATCGAGGAGAACTACAAAGCCTATATTCAGGAGAAAGAAAGGCTGGAGGCCGGTCTCAGGCAGCAGATTTCCGAAGACCTGGCCAAGATAAGTCCCAAGAAGATCGACGATCTGGTCGAGAAGGAAATCTACGACCCGCTCTGGAAAAAACTCTCCCAGGAGTATTACCTCAAGGAGGAGCAGCGCATTTACAATGCTTTGAAAAAACAGGCCGAAGACCTCCGCAATCAGCGCCCGACGGTCCCCGCCTGTCCGAAAGGCTACGCCTCCTGGGACATCGTCCGGATGGAAATCTCTCGCCAGAAAGCGCTCAGCGACGAGGCCTGGAAGCAATTCCAGAAGGAGAAACAAGCCCTTATCCCCATGATCTGGAACGCGACATGGGATACGGTCAACCGCCTCGTCAATGACTACGGGCTGCCGGAGACGCGCTTCAAGGCATACATGGAAAAGATACAGCGTCTCTGCAACTCCCATATCCCGGAACAATTCCGTCCCTTCCTGTGCGTTACCATCGAGCACAACTACAACGGAACCAAAACATCCCGGACATTCGGGGCGGATTCACGTCATTTTTCTCTCTTTTCCACGGACTTTGTCAAAGGATATGAGCCGGGCGCCGACGGCTACGACCTGCGCCCGAAAGCCACCTACCCCTGGGACAAACCCGTCGAATCCTACACCTGTACGCTGGACCGCAACCGATACATAGACACCAGCCTCAAAGAGTTTTTCTGCAATTACCACGGCAAAGCCCAGAAATGGCTGGAAAAGTATCTCGCCTCCGGCGACAATTCCTTTATCCGGAAGGAAGAGGACCTGCTGAACCAGACCCTCCGCTACTGCCACTACCGCCGGCACGGCAACCTGGCAGACCAGAAGGTCAAAGAACTTCAGGAAGCGCTCGACCGGCGGGAGCGCCTCTACAACGACGCGCTGGCCCATGACGGCAAAGTCCGGGAAGCGGAGCAGAAATACAAACATCTCCTCGACGAAAAAAACGTCTTCATCCACAACAATTTCAAAGCCACCGGCATGCTCCGCCAGATGCCGGCGACGGACCTGGATGCCCGGCTCCGCGAATTCGCCGCCGCAAACCAGCGGATGAAAGTTTTCAACATTACGGCAAGCGACCTGACCGACGTGTGGTGGCTCCACTACCAGTCGCATGACGACTATTCCGAGAGCCGCAGGAAACTCTCCCGGCGGGTCTACGACGCTTTCCAGAAACGGAAGCAGGAAAAAGACGCCCAACTCCAACAGCTCGGCGCCATCGAAGAGCCCGACTTCATCGGGCAGTTCTCCCGCTTGTCCCTTCAGGACCCGGTCATGCTGCCGATGGACCTTGACAACTCGCCGGAGGAAATCGTCGGGGCCGTCGCAAGGGCGGCTGAAGGCCGTACGACCGTGCCTGAACTTCCACTCAGTCTCGGACAGCAGACAGGGGACTTCCATCGCCCGATCTTCGTGCCCTGGCACGAGGGCAGCCGCGCCGCCAACATCCGCCTGGTCTACAACGCATCGGAGGATGCCGAATGGTGGAACGGCACCATGAAGGACCTGCTCCTGGGCATGCTCCTCTCGCTCCCGCCGGGCTCGGTGCGCCTCCGCTTTGTCGACCTCAACCTTTCGGGCCACGCCAGTTTCTTCACCATGAACCTGCCGCCGGAACTCTATCACGGGGAGGTCGTCTCCTCCGAGGCGGATTTCCGCAGTATGGTCGCCGACCTGCAGAAGCATATCGCCTCCGTATCCGCCAAGTGCGCCAACGTCATCAGTTACAACCGTTCCAAGGGCGAAATCCTCACGCCCTACGAAGTCGTGGTACTGCTGGATTTCCCCAAGAACATAACCGCCCAGCACGTCAAGGCCCTGCAGCCCCTGCTGGAAAACGGCTACAAGGCCGGCGTTTCCTTCGTCATGATGGACAACCGGGAAGCCGTAGCGGAACGGGGCGTGGAGGAACTCCTGGGCGACCCGTCCTTCCACACCACGCAAATCCGGGAGGACCAGGATTCGCTCGAATACCCGTTCATCACCCTGGCCGGCAATGGCGAGCGTAATGCCGCTTTCTTCCGGTACCTGCGGGAAGGATACAAGGAGACCACACGCACCAAGGTCATCGCCGTGGACAGCCAGACCCTGGCCAGGGAGCCGTACGCGGATGCTTCCGAAGGCGTACTCAGCATCGAAGTGGGCCGCGACGGGGGCCAGACGGTGGATTTCGTCCTCAATCAGGAGGACCATGTCCATGCCTTCGTCATCGGCAAATCGGGATCCGGAAAGTCCGTCTTCCTGCGAGACATCATCCTGGGCGCCACAATGAAATACGCCCCCGAAGACCTGTCGCTCTACCTGATCGACCTAAAGGTCGGCGGTGTGGAATTCAATGGCTATCAGGCGCTTCTCCACACAAAAGCCGCGCTGCTGGACGATTCCGACCGACAGATTGTCCTGGAAATCCTGCGGGATATCCGCGCCGAAATCAAACGCCGGGGCGAAGTGATGCGCGCAGCGGAATCCTCCAAGATCCAGGACTACAACCGCAGCCACAGCCAGGAACGCATGAGCCAGATCCTGGTGGTCGTGGACGAGTGCCAGCGCCTCTTCGACGAGAGCCGCCGCGACCGCATCCAGTCGGAAATCTCCGACATCGTGGATGAAATCGCCACCCAGGGCCGCGCCTTCGGCGTCCACCTGCTCCTGTCGACCCAGACCCTGCGCGGCAGCATGGTCTCGTCCAAGGTCAAGGAAAATGTCTCCGACTTCTACCTGCTCAAAGGCGGAATGGCCGACGGCCTGGAACGCCTCGCCGACCAGACGGCCTCCCTCGCGACCGGGCAGGTCCTCTATGCCGACCATCGCCACAACCGCCTGTTCCAGGCCTATTTCCTCAGCGGCGACCAGAAGGGCGCCATCATCGAAGAGGCCGCCCGGAAAGCCGAAGGACACCGTGACAACGGCCGCTTCGTCTTCATGGGCAAGATGGTCCACCATTTCGGGAAAGAGGACCTGGATGCCCTCCGGAAGGTCGCCCGCCGCAGTCCTGCCTTTGCCGTCGGACGCGCCGTATCGCTGGACCTCTCCCCCGTTGCGATCCCGCTGAAGGACGATATGAGCGAGAATGTGCTTGTCGTCGGCTCCGACGCGCGCACCGCCGCCGATATGGCCCAGCAGACCTATCTGAGCGTCATGGCCTCGGAAAATGCCATGGGCCGGGCGTGCCGTTTCCTGTGTATCGACTGTCTGGACGATCCGGAACTGCCCTACTACGACCTGGCCGACCGGCTGGCCGACTTCGGCAGCGAACTGGTACCGTCGCGCAGCCGCGGAAAGGTCATTTCCGAACTGGCCGGACAACTTCGCAGCGGCACCGCCGAACCGACCGTGGTCCTGATTCTGGGCCAGGAGCGCTTTACCCAACTGCTGGTCGGCGCTGAAATCAAACAGGCCGACGAGCCTGCCCCCGTGGAACAGCCGAAACCCGCCGGCACACCGTCCTTCCTGCAGGGCATCCCGCCGGGCGGCCTGCGCAGCGGTGCGGCCAAGACGCCCACCTTCCGCAGCGAACTCCAATACCTGCTGGAAAACGGTCCGGAGCAGGGCGTCCACTTCATCTGGCAGGTAGACCGGCTCCCCAACCTGCTGGGAGACAGCGGCCTGTCAAAACAGAGCATCCTGCGGATGTTCCGCCACCTGGTCATCCTCCGTTCTCCGGCCGACAGCGTGCTGCGGCTGGGACTGCCCGCGGAACTGGACCCCGAGCGCCTGAACACGGACCCGGAGCGCCTGCGCGCCTACTACATCAATCTGCTGGATGCCCGCAACTGGCTGCTCACCCCCTACGCCACCACCACCGAAGAAGAATTGAAAACCTTGCTATAAACCATGTTGGATGTAAATATCAAAGACATCGGCGACCTCCGCGATTTCGCCGCCTACCTGATGAACCTGGGCAATTCGATGTCGGAGGAATTCGACCGGGCACGCGCCACGATGATTGCGGTCAATGAGGGCTGGAACGATACCGAAAACCGGATTTTCATGGACGAGTTCGAGCAGAGCGTCATCCTGATCAACCAGATTTCGGAGCACATGCAGCGCTACAGCCAGTTCATCACGCGCAAGTGCGACATCATCGAAGAATACAAGAACACCCGGATGTAGTATGAACGACGCCTATCTCCAGGAAGTGGAAGTCCTTTCCCATTTCGCCGCCGGCATCAGCCAGGCGGGAAGCAGCATTGCGGACGACGCCCGGCAGGTGGTCAGCGGTGCCTATGCCGAGATGGGGAACTTCCAAAACAAGCTGTCCATCATCCGCAGCACCTGCGAAAAGGCGGAAGCGGACTATGACTATGCCTGTTCCGCCCTGGAGGATGCCCGTTATGCCTACGACAATTACGTCTGCCAGGAGGATTATTCCGCGGCGGAGGCCTCGTACCTCTGGCAGCAGGTCCAGGCCTGCCAGACGGCCGTTTCCGTCGCCAAGACAAAGATGGAGAAGGCCCGGCGCAACCTGCAGGCGGGCCAGTCGGCCGTCTATACCGGGGAGCAGATCCTGCTCGGCATGATCTCAAAAGCCCAGACGGCGGGGGCTTCCATCGCGGCGGCAGCCGAACGGGTGGCCGCCCACGTCCGTCAGGCGGCGGCCGTCATCAGTCAATATAACGGAGGATAGCCTATGTTGGATATTGCCGTCGGAAACCTTCACAACGATGCCGGTCAGGTGTATAACCTGATGAACATGATGGCCGGCGTATGGAACGACCGGGTGTCGCATGCCGTCGACGAGACGCTCCTGCGCACCGTAGTCGACCAGTGCAACAGTTTCGCCGGTGACCTAGGCAGCGACATCAGCCAGTTAATCATCATCCGCCAGGAACTCGACAACCTGGCGGCACAGTCTTTCGGATAATCACTAAACCCTATCTACTATATGAAAAGCATTATCTACGATTCCCGAATTGTCCTGACCCTCGACGCCGGCGGCACCAACATGGTGTTCGGCGCCATGCGGGGAGGAAAGTACATCTCCGAGCCCATTACGCTCCCGTCCAACGCCCAGGACCTCGACCTGTGCCTCCAGACCATGGTGCGCGGTTTCCGCACCGTCATGGACCAGCTCAGCGAGAAACCCGTCGCCATCAGTTTCGCCTTCCCCGGCCCTGCGGATTACCCGGCCGGCATCATCGGCGGCTACCTGCCCAACTTCCCGTCCTTCCGCGACGGCGTGGCCCTCGGACCCTTCCTGAGCGAGGTATTCGACCTGCCGGTCTTCATCAACAACGACGGCGACCTCTACGCCTACGGTGAAGCCCTGGGCGGCGCCCTGCCCGAGGTGAACGCCCGGCTCGAGGCGGCCGGCAGCGCCAAACGCTACCACAACCTCATCGGTTACACCTTCGGCACCGGCTTCGGCATCGGCACCGTCATCGGAGGCGTACTCAACCGCGGCGACAACTCCTGCGTGGAAACCTTCTGCCTGCCCCACTGCAAGAAGGAAGGCATCATCGTGGAAGAAGGCGTGTCGGTCCGCGCCGTCAAACGCGTCTTCGGCGAGGCGAGCGGCAATCCCAACCACGGCCTGGAGCCCAAGGAAATCGGTGCCATCTCCAACGGGCTCGCCCCCGGCGACCGAGAGGCGGCCATCAAGGCCTTCGACGAGATGGGCGAGGTGGCCGGCGACGCCATGGCCACGGCAGCGACCCTCATCGACGGCCTCATCGTCATCGGCGGCGGCATCATGTACAACTACAAATACATCATGCCGGGACTGCTCCGTTCCATGCGCAGCAAACTCCGCACCCTCGGCGGCGAGGAGGTCGGCCGCGTCCAGATGAAGGTTTACAACCTCGACGACCCGGAGGAATTCGCCGCCTTTGCCAAGGGCGACGCCCGCCAGTTGAAGGTCTATGGCAGCGACAAGACTGTCACCTACGACCCGCAGAAACGCATCGGCGTGATGCGCTCGAAGATCGGTGCCAGCCAGGCGATCTCCATCGGCGCCTACGCATTCGCCCTCAGCCAACTCAATCTGCTGTAGCGCGATGTATCCGCTGAAATTCCGGCCCATCCTCAAGACCGTGGTCTGGGGTGGAGAAAAGATTGCGCCCTTCAAGGGCATCGAGACCGACCAGCACAACATCGGCGAAAGTTGGGAACTCTCCGGCGTCCACGGCAACGAATCCGTGGTCGCCGGGGGCCCCTGGGCCGGGAAGACCATCGCGGAACTGGTACGGGAATACCGGGGCCGCCTGGTGGGCGAAAAGGTGTATGCCACGACGGGCGACGAGTTTCCCCTCCTGATCAAGTTCATCGACGCGATGGGCGACCTGTCCATCCAGGTCCACCCGAATGACGAACTGGCGGCCCGGCGGCACAACGGGTCCAAAGGCAAGACCGAGATGTGGTATGTGGTGGCCGCAGAGCCCGGTGCGCACCTGCTGGCCGGACTGACAAAAGAAATCACGCCGGAGGAATATGCGCGCCGCGTCCAGGACGGCACCATCACCGAGGTGCTGGCCCGGCACGAGGTCCATGCCGGCGACGTGTTCTTCCTGCCGGCCGGCCGCATCCACGCCATCTGCAGCGGCTGCTTCATCGCCGAGATCCAGCAGACTTCCGATATCACCTACCGCATCTGGGACTACGGACGCCTGGGGCTGGACGGCAAGCCGCGCGAGGTCCACACGGAACTCGCCAAGGACGCCATCGACTACAAGGTCTATCCTTCCTACCGGACGGACTACACGCCCGCCAAGGATACGGAGGTCCCGGTCGTAAGCTGCAAGTACTTCACCACCAGCGTGCTGGACATGGACGGCAGTTTCGTCAAGGACCTGTCCGGCCTGGATTCCTTCCTGGTCGTGATGTGCGTGGAGGGCGAAGGCGCGCTCTGCGACAGCGAGCCGCTTTATGACGACGAAGGCCGCCGCGGTCCCACCAAGGGGCACCGGACGACCTTGCGTCAGGGTGAAACGGTCCTGATTCCGGCCTCTTCATCGGCCGTCCGTTTCGATGGCCGGATGAAACTGATCCTCAGCCACCTGTAGCGCTAAAACACCTGACGGACGGAGTCTTCGGAGTCGTCGTTGAGGGTGAGCTGGAACTGGCCGTTATAGACGGTCAGGATGCCGGTGATGTCCACTTTGGCTCCGGCCAGGACGGCCGCAGGCATCTCCGAGTCGGCAAACTTCGCGTAGCCGCTCGTGCGGACCTGTAGCGGCTCGGAGGAACCGGGGACCGTAAAGTACTGGCTCGTGTTGACGGCGGAGGCGCCGGCCAGGTAATTCTCCACTTCCGCCTCGGGAATGGCTCCCTTGAAACGGTCGGTGAGGATGTGCTGACGGACCTTTTCGGCCGACATGGACCAGGAGGTGATGCCGAAGTTGTCGGCATTGCGCAGGTAGGTGGAACCGCCGCCGTTGTCATAGATGATGACGAAGACCTGGTTGGCGTAGGTCACGCCGGGGAAGCAGACGCGGCGGCCGAAGTTCTTGCCGTCGTTCATGTTCGCGGCCGTGATGGCAACCGGTTCTGGCAGCGGTTCGATGCGGCCCTTGAAGATGTGGGTGGCAATCAGTTCCGGAACATCGATGTAGGCCGTCTCATACTTGGGGTCGTCGGAAGGATAACCCAGGCTGAGCATGCCGTTGGAGGCCCCGAGGGTGAGATCCTGGCATTTGACGTAGATCCATTGTCCCAGTTTGTAGTCGTTGTAGTTCTGCGACTGGCCGAGTTTGATTTCCAGACCGCCGGAGATGTCCTCGATATAGAGAAGCCGGTAGTTCTGGCCGTACTGGTCGGAGGAAACGACCTGGCCGCGGACCACGATGTCTTCGGTAATGTTGCAGGGCGAACCCTTGTACATCGCCTTCAGTTCCGCGATGGAAACCGTGTTGGCATCCAGGGCATAGGGGGCAGTCACGGATGCTTCTCCGTAATCGGGCGTAAAGACAGGCTGCCACTCCCTGCAGGAGACGAGGGCCGCGGCGGCCGCCAGAAGAAGGATAATCTGCTTTCTCATATGCCTTAGAATCTGAAGTAGATGTTCAACATGTAATTAAAGCCGCTCAGGTAGAAGTACTTGGCCGGGAAGCGATAGTAGCGGGTATCGCTTTCGGTGTTGTCGACCACGCGCGTCTGCTCGTAGCCGCCGGTCTTGACGGAGGTGTTATTGAGCAGGTTCTTGGCGTTGAGCGAGAAACCGATGTTGTACTTGCGCTGGATGAACCAGGACTTGCCGATGCTCACATTGAGCATGAAGCAGGGATCGAATTTTTCCTGCGAGGCCATGTACTCGATCTCGCGCGGGGTGATGAGGTTGTCGGTACCGAGGGTCACGTCATCCGTGCGGTAGAAGGGGTTCATGTCGAGGTAGGAGTTGGCGAAGTAGTCGCCGCTCAGTTCGACGAACCAGTACTTGTAATTCCAGTTCAGGCCCAGGCTGGCGGCCAGTTCCGGTGTGCCGGCCACATGGTGCTGCTGGAAGCCCGTCTGGACGTAATTGCCGTCGAAATCGGTGACATAGTCGCCGTCGGGATACTTGCGGTACACCGGGTGGCTCTGCCAGTACGGGACCAGTTCGTTCTCCATGACGATCTCCGTGCTGTTATCCACGGTCATGGTCATGCGCGGGTTGGACGTATAGACGAAGTTGCCGAGGGCCAGGACGCCGCGGACCGACAGGCTCGGAAGCGGGGTCGGGACCCGGAAACCGAACTCGAGGCCGACGTGGCGCTCGTCGATGCCGCTCAGGGCGAAGTTCGTGAAGGCGCTCCGCAGGTCGTTGTAGAAGGACATGACCTTCGTCTTGTCATTGATCCTGGTGTAGTAGCCCGTGAGGCGGAAATTGAAGCCGCCGCTGGAGAACTGCCAGTTCAGGTCGGAAGCGAAGGTCTTGACCGTGGTCAGGCCGTCCATCATCGAGTTGCGCGTACGCGGGGAGATGAAGGTCTGGGCGAAGGTCGGGGCCTCGCTGAAATAACCGACGTTGGCATAGACGCGCATGTTGCCGCCGATGGTGTAACTGAGGTTGGCCTTGGCCGCGCCGGTCAGGAAGCGTGCCACCTTGGACTGGCCGAAGGAGGTGATGGCCTCGCCGGTGAGCGGGTCGTAGGAGGTCAGCACATTGCCGGAGGGGTCGAGGATCTCGTCACCCTCGGGCGTCAGGCCCGCGAAGAGGCCCTTGCGGACCAGGCCATACCGCCAGGTGGCGTTGTAGCCCAGGCGGCCGCCCAGGTTGGCGCTCAGGCCGCCCACCTCGAAGTGGCCGTTGAACCAGGCCTCCAGGTTGCGGACATGGGCGTAGTAGTCATAGCCGTATTTATCGCCGACATGGAGGGTCTCCACCTGCCCGGCCCGCATGAAGTAGTCGAGGTTGTTGGCCACCTTGGCGGGGATGGCGGCGAAGTCGCGGTCGGCGAAGTTGTCGAGGTTGAGGTAGTAATCGCCGCCCAGCAGGTCGCCCACCGTCTTGTAGTATTCACTGCGGTTGAGACGGAAGGAGAGGCCGCCCGTGAGGGCGAACCAGTCCGTGGCGTTCCATTTGGCATTGGCCGCGATGTTGAGGTCGTTCTGGTGGATGTGCCGGTGCTCGAGGATGTATTTCGAGCGCTTCTGGCCCCACTCGTTGACGCTGGCGCGGTTCACGTCGTAGAGACGCTGCCAGTTGAGCTGGGTGTAGGCGGGGTTGCCGCTCGTCCAGGCGTCGCGGGCCCATTCGGCCTTGACGGGGCTGTTGCGCTTGAAGTCGGCCACATCGATGCCATAACCGCCGTAGTACGGGTTGTCCTCCTCGAGGTAGAAGTAACTCGGGAGATTGCGGTAGTAGTCCGGGGTCGGGTTCGGCGCGTCGTACCAGTCGACGGCGGAAGTGACGTTGGAACCGAAACGGTAGAGGACCGTCGCGGAAGCGCGGAACTTGTAACTCGGCGTAAAGTCGTATTTGAGGAAGGCGATCGGCTCATGGGTGGTGCGGACACGGGAGTTGCGTACCTTGCCGTCCTGCATACCCCAGTTGGAATTGTAGAAGTTGCTGCCCACCAGGTCGTAAACTTCCTGCGTGGAGGAATTCTGCATGCCACGGGAACCGGGCGTGGCGAGGAAGGCGGCGCTCAGTTTATGGGCTTCGCTGAACTTCTTCTCCACGGAAGCATAGTAGGCGAAACTGCGGTAGAACACGCCGGGGACCCAGTCGTTGCCGCCGAAACGGCCCGAAACGCTGAAGGCGTAGGACCAGCCGTTGTCCAGCGGACCAGAAGCATAGGTCAACATCAGGCGCAGGCGGTAGAAGGCGCTGTTGGTCACCACGCTGCCCCGCCATCCCTTGCGAACGTAGGAAGCGGTCATCGGGATATTGACCAGGCCGTTGAAGCCGCCCAGGCCGTAATCGGAGACCTCCAGTCCCGTGGAACTCATCTTCGTCCGGGTCGCCTCGTTCAGACCGCTCCAGAGCGAGAACGGAGAATTGCCCGTGATGGCGTCGTTGAGGCGGACGCCGGCCACGTACACATCCTGCGTCTCGTTGCCATAGCCGCGGGCGCGGAAACGGACGGTGCTGAAATTGTAGGAAGCCACCTGCTCGAAGACATCGTTCTGGCTGAAGAGGACGGTGGGGCTGTCGTTGTAGCCGCTGTCGTCCATGTCGAATTCGAGCAGATTGTCCTCCTGCGCCTCGTCTATCACCCGGGAAGGCGTCATCGAGAGGTTGAACATGTTTTTGACGTAGCCGTCGTTGACCGTCACCGCCACCCGGTTGTCGAGGAATTCCGGGGCGGAGATCACGAGGTCATACATGCCGTTGTCCAGGTTTTCGATGAGGAAGGTACCGTCCTGCGACGACAGGACCTCGGCCACCAGGGCATCGCCCTTGTAGAGCCGGAGCGACGCCATCTGGATGCCCGAGCGGTCGGCGCGGTTGACGACCGTTCCTTTCACGCCGCCCGTGTAGTCCTGGGCGGAAAGGCCCAGGCAGCAGAGAGCGGCGGCAAGCACCAGGATAATTTTCTTTGACATATGCTGTTACTTATTACTTACTAGAATATAGGTCGGGAAGTGGTCGCTGTACCCGTTGACGAAAACGCCGTTGGAGAAGGTACGTTTGGGCTGTCCCTTGTAGATGCCCTCATCCTGCCGCATCCAGGGCGTGGAGAACACGCGGCCATAGAACTTCCGTTTCACGATGGGACGGATGGTCAGGCTGCCGGCCGGGGCCTTGACGAGGTTGGCGTTGACCACGAGGATATCGTAGATGTTCCATTCGCCGCGGTAGGCCAGGGAACCGTAACCCGCCTTGAGCATGGACACGAAAGGCGAGAAGAAGTCCATCGGACCCACTTCCTCTATCTTTTCGCGGCCGTGCATGTACACGGCCATGCTGTCGTCGGTCGGGTTGTCGTTCATATCCCCCATCGCCACGATCTTGATGCCGGGATACTGCTCCATCAGCTTGACGGACTCCTCATACATGATTTCGCCGCCGCGGGAACGCAGGTCCTGGCCCTTGCCGCCGATACGGGAGGGAAGGTGGGCGACGAAGAAGGCGAACATCTCATCGCCCAGCATGCCGCGGACCATCAGGATGTCACGGGTGCGGAAATAGGCCTGTTCCTCCTCATTCATAGCGAATTCGATCCGCTCGGAGTTGAAGTCGAAGGGGATGCTCCGGCTCTCCAGCACGGTGAACAGTTCCGGCTTGTAGAACAGGGCCACGTCCACGCCGCGGCGGTCGGGACCGTCGTAGTGGATGATCTGGTAGTTGGCCTCCATGATTTCCGGCTGGGCGACGAGGTCCTCGAGGACATGGCGGTTCTCGATCTCGCTCACGCCCAGGATGGCGTGCCAGGCCTTGTTCTCATCGTGCATGGCACGGATGACGGAAGCCATGTTGTGGAGTTTCTTTTCGTACTTGACCTCGGTCCAGGCGTTTCCGCCGTCGGGCAGGTACTCATAGTCGTTCTTGCCCTCGTCGTGGTAGGTATCGAAAAGGTTTTCCAGGTTGTAGAAGCCGATGATATAACTCCGCTTGGGCGCCGCCCAGGACGGGAGCACCAGCAGAAGGGTCAGCAGAAGGGTGAGTGTCTTTTTCATCGTGCTCGGGCTTATTTCCACCAGTCAATGGTTTTGGGGTCCTGTTTCTTAATTTCCGCGGCCTTGGCCTCGCCTACCCGCTTGTCGAGATTGACGAAGAGTTTGTAGCCCAGTTTGGCTTCCAACGCCTCGATGGAGATGGCCCAGTCCCGGGTGTACTTGACGTTGCTTTTGCCGGGAGTGCTCCACTCCTCATGGTCGAACCAGAAGCCGGCGGCCATGTAGCCGTCGATGCCGACGCCCTTGATGGAGGAATAGCGCAGACAGGCCTTGAAGTACGCGGTCGGGACGGTGATCTGGTTGCCGCTCCGGTCATAAACATAGTACTTGGCGTCCTTGGTCACGCAACCGGTCACGCAGAAAAGGGTGTCCTTCTCGAGCGACGGCGTCCAGAAGTTGCTGATCTTGTTTTCCAGGTTGGCCCAGGTACCGCCGTTGAAGTCGTTGTTCTGCGGGGTCATATTGGTCCCGTAGAACGTGGCGGCATTGTTCGCCTCCAGACCCTGGCGGTGATAGGACGGAATCTGGTGCCCGCGGGCATACCAGCCGTTGTTGCCGTCCTTGTAGCCGCCGGATACATTCTGCTGCTTGGCGGCAGGCATGAAAGGATCATAGCCCCACGCTTCCGTACGGGTGCCCCCTGACAGGTTGGCGCCGCGGATGGAGGCGTTCGTCGGATAGGCGACCCAGAAGGAGACGCGGTCCTTGTAGTTGAAATAATAGGAGTAGTTGCGGGTGCGGATGCCGCTTGTCGTGGTCATCGCGTGGGCGGCGAAATCCATCCCGTCCGAGGCGTTGGTCTCGGGGAGTTCCAGCCAGGTCACCGGCGCCGCAGCGATGGGTGTGATGTCAATGGCTCCGCTGGAGGCACCCGGGACACCGCCGTCAAGCGTGCCGGACTGAGTGAAATGGTATTCGGTGGCATAACCCGCGCACTGGAGGGTCAGGATGCAGGAACGGGCGCTGTTGGCCTCGTTGGCCCCGTAACTGAGGACGACGTCGGCCTGGCCTGTGCCTCGGTTGGGCGTAACGCGCGCCCAGCCGGTCTCGCTCTCTTCCGGATAGGAAACCGTTATCGTCCAGGCACTGACGGCATCCACGTTGATGTGCTGCTGCTTGGAATCCTGCGCCGCGGGGGTGCGGAGCCGCAGGATGACGGGGACCTCCTCCGGCCCCTGCTTGCGGCAGGAGGTCGGCAGGAGCGACAGGGCGGTCAGAAGCACCGCCACTATCGGCAAAGAGAATCTGATCGCTTTCACGGCTTAGTCGGTTACGAGTTGAATGTTGTCGATACGGACGTTCTGGATCGTGGTATTGGAGAATACCAGTTCGAAAGAAGCCACGCCGGCCGCGATGGTAATCGGATAGGTGACGGTGAAGGGCTTGGCCGCCTCGGAGCCGACTGCGATGGCCCCGACCGTCACGCCGGAAGTCGTCGAAGTGACGACGTACTTGCTGTTGCTGGTCTTGTTGTTGACCGCGAAGGTCAGTTTGGCGGAACTCGCCCCGCCTGCAGGAATGCCGGTGATGGTCCAGGTGCTGGGATCCGCGTTCGCATCAGCCTTGCCGCGGAAGATCAGGTTGGGCTGATTCTCCCCGTCGTCCATCTGGTTGTCCACCTTGATCACCGTGTTGGACGCGGAGACCGCATAGGACACTTGTCCGTTGCCATAGACGGTCGTACCCGAAAAGCCGTAGGAGGAAACCGCCATATCGCCCGTACCGCCGGTCCAGGTCTCCGCCCACAGCACCGTGCCGCCTCCGGCAGGGGTATCACCGCCGGGAGTGTCGCCGCCAGGGGTATCGCCGCCCGGAGTATCGCCGCCGGGGGTATCACCGCCGGGGGTGTTGCCGCCGGAGCTCGGGCCCTTGCCGGCCACCTTGACATTCCAGATCTCCCAGGTACCGGCCGCCGCCGTCGTACTCGAGTAGGCGAACGCTACCTTGATCTTCTTGCCCAGGAAGGCGGACAGATTGACCGTCTGCAGGTCGCCCTGCGAGGAAGACCAGTTGCCGGAGGTGATCTCCGGGAAGGTGATCGTCTGCTGGACGGGATTGCCGTCCGGGCCGATGATGTAGAGTTTCGCCTCATTGGCGACCGTGCCGAAGTACTTATTGATGCACTGGAGGAAAGTCAGGGACGCCTCGGTGGCGCCGTCCAGGTCGATCTCCGGGGAGATGAGCCAGCTTTCCGCCTCTTTGTTGCTGCCCGCATAGGCGGAGCCCTTCATGTACTTATGGTCGGCATCGTGCTTCCAGACGTAGGAAAGGCCTTCGGCGAGTTGCTTGTCGTCGATGGTGAACTCGCCCTGACCCGTCTCGAAAGTCTCTTCGAAGAAAGTCACGTCGCCGATCACGGTGCCGCCCGAGCCGGCGGTAACCGTCACGGTGCAGGAAGCGGAAGCGGCGGTGAAACGTCCTTCGACTGCAGGCACGGAAGCCGTAATGGTGGCCGTGCCGGCCGCGACGGCGGTGATCACGCCGTCGATGACGGAGGCGATGCGCGGGTTGGTAGAGCCGTAGGTGACGGCCGCCGAGGAATTGGTGGTGGCCTTGTTGGTCACCGACTCGCCGACGGTCATGCTGAGGCTGGGCTGGGCGAAGGTCACCGTGGCCGTAACCGGCTGGGACGGGGTAGGAGTCTGGGAAGACTTCACATACAGGGTCGGCAGGAATCGGGTGGCGGTGGCCGCGTCATAGCTGCCGACGGACGTGTACTGGCTGTCGTACTGGATGAACTTGCTCATCGCGACGTTGGTGATCTTCACGGTGCCGTCGTTCTGCGGCTCGACCGTCCATACGCCGCCTTCGGCCGGAGCCTCGGTGGCGAGGTTGAAACTGTTGTAGGTGCCTTGCATGAGCAGGTAACGTCCCTGGGAATCCTTGATATAGAATCCGCCGGTAGCCGTCTCGAAGACAAATTCGTCGGCCGCTTCGCCCGTCAGCAGGCCGGAGGCGTCGATCGTGGCGTCCGCGACGGGCAGATAGCCGTAGGTCTTGTCTGCCGCGAGGGCCTGGAATTTCTTGCCCTGGGACTCCAGGATATAACCGGTGCCGGCCACGACGGAAGTGGTCTTTTCGTAAACATTGCCGGAAGGCGTGTCGCCGCCGGGCGTATCGCCGCCCGGGGTGTCGCCGCCCGGAGTGGTGCCGGCAGTGCCGACCACCTTGACGTTCTTAAGTTCCCAGGTACCGGCCTTGGTGTCGGTGGAAGTGTAACGGAAGGCGATCTTGACCGGCTTGCCGCAATAGGGAGTCAGGTCGATGGCGCCGGTCTCGGCGAAGGTCCAGCTCAGGCTGGCCGGATAACTGGGTATCGTCAGGGCCGTCCAGTTGGCACCGTTGTCCGTGGAGACATTCACCGAGGCCTCGGTCTTGGCGACGTCGATGCTGGTGAAGAAGTTCACGGCCTGCTCGAAGGAGAGGGACGCAGCGCTGTAGTTGGTCAGGTCGATGGCCGGGGAAATCAGCCAGGCATCGGAGGCGGCATTGGCGCCATTGACATAGGCCGTCGCCTTCATGCCGTATCTCTCGTCGTAGGTCCAGACATGCTCCAGACCGCTGGGAAGCACCTTCTCGTCGAGGGTGAAATCGCCCTGGCCGTGGCCGATGAAGGGCTCCTCGAAGATGGTGCCCTCGGTCGGGGTCGGGGTCGTACCGCCGCCGCCCGGGGTGATGTTGATCACCGTGCCGGCCGTCGCGGACTCGGCGAGGGTCACGTCGTCGAGGCGGTAACTGCTGGCCTCCTTGGTCGCAAAGCGGATATAGAGGGAATTCACGCCTTCAGGCAGGGTGAAGGTCGAGGTAGCGAGGGCCCAGGTGGCCGCTTTCACGCCGCCGTCAAAAGCGTAGGTAAGGTCGGCCCAGGTGGAGCCGTCGCCGCTGAGGGAAACGATGAACTTGCTGTAATCGAAGTTGTTGGCATCGCCGGTGGCGCCATAGAGGCTGTGATAACCGCCGAAGGAAAGCGTATAGTTGCGGCCGGTGGCCAGGGTGATCTTCTCGATGACGAAGTTGCCCGTCTCGCCGAAGAAGATGTTGTTGGTGCCGGAAGCGCCGGTGTAGTCCTTCGACGGGGTGTTGCTGCGGACCGTGATCTTCGCACCGCCGGAATAGGTGACCGTGGTGGCGCCGGAGCCGGACTGGTTCTTATAGACATCGGAAGAACCGATCGCAGGCCAGGCCGTGCCGTCCTGCGTGGCGGCCGTCTTGTCGAAGTTGTTCGTGTACACCACGCCGCCGGGGGTCGGGGTCGGGACATCCGGCGTCGTGCCGCCGCCCTCACCGGTCTCGATCTTCACGAGACGGACCTCCCAGGTACCGGCCTTGGTGGTCGAGCCCTTGTAGCAGAGGCCCACCTGAATCTTCTTGCCGATGAACTCCTTGATGTCCATGGTCCCGGAACTGACGAAAGTCCAGTCGCTGCCGGAAGGATAGGTCGGGATGGTGAACTGCTTCCACTCCCCGCCCACCGGACGCACGTAGATGAGCCATTCCTTGCTCATCGTACCGGCATAGCGGCCGGCGTGCTCGATGGAAAGCAGGGCGCTCGGGGCGTTGGTCAGGTCGATCTCCGGGGAGATGAGCCAACTCTCGGCGTTGTAGTTGGTGGAATTGGCATACGAAGTCGCCTTCATGCCCTGGGACGTACCGCCATAGGTCCAGACGGCGCTCACCGCAGGGTCCTTGCTCTTATCCTCGATGGTCCAGTCGCCCTGTCCGGTAAGGAGGTTGTAGGAGACGATCACGCCCTCGACCGGAGCCGGTCCGGTTCCCTTCTGGAACACCTTGACCGAGCGGGTCATCAGGTTCTTGCCGAGGATGAAATCCACCTGGCCGGAACGGTCGTAGCCCTCATTCGGATCCACTGTGATCACGATTTCATTGGCTCTCGAGGTGGCCGTGCCGCTGGTACGGCCGATGCCGATCCACTCCGCGGAGGAAGTCGCCTTCCAGTCACGGGAGGAATACATGGTCAGGTTGTGCTTGCCGCCCGCCTGGTCGAAATTCAGTTCCGTATCGGAGAAAATCGCATTGGGGGCGCCCAGATTGGCATCTTTCTCCTCCTGGCAGCCGACAAAGAGTCCTGCAGCGATAGCGAGGAGGGGTAAGAGAAGGTTTTTGACTTTCATTGTATGGTTAGTTATGTTAATGACACGATGGCTAGTTTGCAAATATACACAATATTCCCCGCATTTCATCGCGCGCACGCGAGAAAAAGACACAAAAAAATCGCCCGGTCGGAAGGCCGGGCGACAAATCAGATTTCCGTTGCGCCTAGAAGGTCAGACGGATACCGAGAATCATGCTCCAGCAGTTGCCTGCGGCCAGCGCACGGTCCCAGTTGGTGTAACTGTTGAAAGCGGCGATACCGCCGTTTTCGGCCGTGGTCTTGCTGGCGTTGGTGTTCAGGGCGAAGGTCGGGGCCGTCGTGCCGCCGCCGTTACTAACGACCTTGAGCAGGGAGAGGTTCTGGTAACTCAGGGCGCCGGCGGTGTAGTAGGTACCCCAGGCCGGGTTCAGCAGATTGGCCACGTTGAGGATATCGAGGGTCAGCTGCAGGCCGAAACGGTTGTTCGTGCCGAAGTTGCTGTAGATATCCTGGATGAACTTGAAGTCAATCCGGTTGACCCATTTCTGGAGGCCGCCGAAACGCTCGACATACTGACCCTTGCGGGCGGACAGGTACGGGTCGGCGTTGATGTAGTCGAAGAAGGCCTTGCTCTGGTCGGCCGCGTTGGCGATCAGGACCTGGCCGTCCGCACCGGGGAAGGCGCCGTAATACACCTTGTTGTCGTCACGGTAGATGTCGGTAAAGGTGATTTCGCCCGGGTTATTCGGGATATAGAGCAGATCTGCCTTGGCACCGTCGCCGTTGAGGTCGTCGGCGTAGGTGTAGGAGATGCGGCCGTTGTGGGCGCCCTGGTAGAAGATCGAGAAGGTGGACGCGAAATTGCGCGCGTAACTGATCTTGTAGCTCAGGCTGGCCACGACACGGTGGGGAATGGAGAAGTTGGAATAGCTCAGCACCTCATCGTTGAGGGAACCGACGGCCGTGTTGGCGGTCCACACCGAATAGGCGGTGGAGCCCGGGTTGGCGGTCACGTCCTTGACGTCGGAATAGGTGTAGGCCACCATGCCGGCGAAGCCGTTGGAGAAGTTCTTCGTGAGCTGGGCGGTGAACTGGGCCGCATAACCCTTGCGGGTGTTGGTAAAGAGCATGGCGGAGGATACGCTCTCGTCCTTCTTCGTGCCGGCCGTCCAGACGGGACGGTTGTCGGGGCCCACCAGGTTCCCGCTGGGATCCTTCTGGTTGGCATTCACCTGGAAGACCGAGTAGATGTCTTTCGTGTAGATCGCCTCACCCGTGAAGACCATGTCCCAAGGGAGTTTGATGTCGAAGGCCAGGTTGCTGCGCCAGACCATCGGGAAGTGGAATTCCTTGTCCACCATGGCCAGGTTGGAAGGGTTCGGCAGGGTGTTGGCGTTCGGCTGGAGCGGGAAGGCCTCCGGATAGGCCGCAATCAGGTCGTGGTAGTTCGGCATGAAGGTAACGCCCGGAAGTTTGTTGGCGATGCCGGTGGCGTCAAAGGAAAGTTCCGGAGACTGGACCATGCCGCTGCCGCCCACCTGGTTGGTGAACCAGACGAAGGGGTTGACGCCGGTGAAGAGGCCCGTGCCGCCGCGGATCTGGAGGGAACGGTCGCCGATGACATCCCAGTTGAAGCCCACGCGCGGGTTGATGCTGACACGGCTCTTCGGCCAGGTGCCGCTGTTCCAGTCGCCGCCGGGATAGTTGTTTTCCTTTGCCACCTGGACAATCTTGTTGTTGGTCGCCATCTGGTCGAGGTAGAAGGGGATCTCGAGACGGACGCCATAGGTCAGTTTGAACTTGCGGGTAATCTCCCACTCGTCCTGCAGATAGGCGCTGAACTGGCTGTAGTGCATCTGCTGGCCGGGAACGTCACCGCCGCCGTAGGCATAGGTAAGGCCCATGCCGATCGGGGTCTTGTTCTGGAGGAAGTCATCGACGGAAGCATAGCGGTAGTAGGACGTACCTTCGCGGGTGTAGATGTTGTTGACGAACATGTACTCGTAGGAGAGACCGGCCGTCAGGGTGTGGTTGCCCAGGTTGAAGGAGAGGTTGTCCGTGATATCGACCGTGTTGTTATCGACCGTATTGCCCCAGGTGAAGAGTTCGTAACCGAAGGACATGTAGGCGTCGCCGTCCTTCCAGATATCCACATGCGGGAACATGTCGGATTTGCTCGCACGACGGTCGTTGATGAGGTTGACCGTGGCCAGGAGTTGGTTGGAAACCCTGTCGGAGAACTTGGAGTTGAGTTCCGCCGCAAAGGACAGAACGTTGTTGTTCATCTGGTAGAGGTTGTTGCTGAAGGGCACGGACTTGTCGCTCGAGCGGGCGCTGGTCGCACGGGAAATGCCGGAAGGGCAGCTCGTGCGGTTGGGCTCGTTCCAGACGGAGTTGACCACGTCGTTGAAACGGAACATCAGGTGATGGTCCTGGTTGATGTTCCAGTCGATGCGGGCCATGATCTTGTAGCCGTAGTTGTTGAAGTTGGGCCAGCCGCCCTCTCCGTAGGTCCCGGGATCATAGGACCAGTTGCCGGTCTTGCCGGCAGCGTTGGGATCGAGGAGGTACTCCCTCACATTCTCAAGGTCTTCGACGGTGGTGCGGGCGATGCCGGCGGCCTTATTCGCATTGCCGTCGGTGGAAGGCCGGTAAGCGGGGCCCTGCGCACTGGACGGAGCGTATTCGGCATTGACGAAGAAGAAGAGTTTGTCCTTGACGATCGGGCCGCCCACGGAGAAACCGTAGGTCTGGCTCGTGAGGTCCTTGGCGCCGTTCACGGTCTTGTCGGCCACCTTGTCGCCATGCATGCCCTTGAACATCTGGTAGGTATAGGCGCTGCCGTCCCACGCGTTGGTACCGGACTTGGTAACCGCGTTGATGGCGGCGCCGGTGAAACGGGACTGGCGCACGTCATAGGGGGAAAGGTTGACCTGGATTTCCTCGATGGCCTCGTAGGAGACAGGGTTGCCGCCGCCCGGCATATCGGCGTTGAGGCCGAAGTTGTTGTTGAAACCGGAACCGTCCACCATGAAGTTGTTCATACGGTTGTCGCGGCCGCCGAAACTCAGGCCGTTGGACTGCGGGGTCAGCCGCAGAATATCAGAAATGGAACGGGTGCCCGTCGGCAGGTTCGCCAGGTCGCGGCTGGAGAAGTTGGACGAGGCGCCGGCTTTCTCGGAATTGAGGATGGGATTGGCGACGTCGGCGCTGACCACGACCCCTTCCAGGGACAGGGTTTCCTCAACGAGACGGACGTCATGGACGAAAGTCTCACCCAGTTTGAGGACGATGCCCTCGGAAACGGATTTTCCGTAGCCGAGCATCTCGACCTCGACACGATAGGGACCGCCCACGCGCATGTTGTGGATGCGATACCCGCCCGTGCGGTCGGTCACCGTGTGATAGGTGGTTCCGGACGGGGTATGGGTGGCCAGGACCACGGCACCGGCCAGATCGCCGGAAGCGTCATAGACACGGCCTCCCAGAGAAGACGTCGTCACCTGTGCGAAGGCGACATTTCCTGCCATCAAGGGAAGGATGGCAAGCAAAACCAACAATAAACTTTTTCTCATATAAATAAATGAATTAAAAAGGTTCAAAACGTTAAAATGGCGCCGCGGAGGCGCCATTTAACTTTAAGGGGCGAGTTGGGTCAGGGTCGCTCTCAAGGGTTCGGCCAGACCCGTGACCGTGATGGTGAAGGTGGCCGTTCGGGCCGAGGTGGTCGTATTCTGTTTTACGACCACAGTCAGCGAACCGTCGTCCGTTCCACCGGCGGTGTACTCCTCCACCCAGTCGTAGTCCGCATCGGCTTCCACGGTCCAGGAACCGCTCATATTGGTAAATACCAGATCGAAGGAGCCGACCGTCGCCGTGGCGGCGAGCACCTTCGTATCGACCTCCAGCTTGGCCGTCTTCTCGGCCGACTTGTGCTCCTTGACCACGGCGCCGGCCGCAACCGGCATGCCCCAGTCGGCACGACGGGCCCATATCTTGAGGTAGTCCCCTACCTTGATGCCCTGCTTGTCGAGGTAACCGTCCACGATCTCCGTGCCGCCCACCCCGTCATAGAGGCCGGCGACATACACCGAGCCGCTCTCGTCTTTGAGGTAGAAGTTGCTGTACTGCTCGCCGTCGATGATCTGGAACACGGTGCCGGAGAGTTCGTAGAAGATCTCCTTGCTGACCGGCTTGGCCCCGAAGTCGGTGACCGTCAGCGCCTCGACGTCGGTATTGCCCTCCTGCGTGAGGGTCAGCTTAAGCGACTCCGCACCGGCGGATGCGACGGTGAAGGTGGCCGTACGCTGCATCATGCTCACATTTTCCTTGAGGGTCAGGACGATATCGCCGCTTTCCGTACCTTCCTTCGTGGTGAGGGTCACCCAGTCGTAGGTCTCCGCCGGAGTCACCGTCCATTTTTCTTCGAGGTTCAGCACCTCCAGGGCAAAGCGCGCCTCGGCGTCCTTGGCCTTGGCCGTCACTGTCGGGACGGCGCAGCTGAGCATCGGATCCGTGGGCTCGCTCCACTCGATGGGATAGGTCTTCATGCCCTCGGGCGTACCCTTATAGGAGCCGCGGGTCGCGCCGACCGTGATGTGCCAGCCGACGCCCACGCCCATGCGGTCCAGCCACCCGTCGGTGAACTGCGGGCCGTTCTTCCCGTCATAGAGACCGTAGATGTAGATCTCTCCCGTACCGTCATTGATGTAGAAATTGCTGTAGGTATCGGACTTGGCGACCTTCGTGATCTTGCCCGAAAGGATGAAGAAGATGGACGCGTCGTCCGGGTGGTCGAGGAAGTCGGCGACCGAAATCTCCTCGATGAGTTCGCCCAGGGCGCCTTCCTGCATCACCTTGGCCGAAACGCCGGTATAGTCACCGTTAAGCGAGATGAGGGCGCTGCGGTTGTGGTCTTCGTTCTTGCCCATGTGGACCGTCAGGACGGTCTGGCCGGGGCCGCCGGCCGTCGGGAACACGCTCACGTCGTCCACCTTGTCCCGGGAGGTTCCGGGGAAGACGCTGGCCTTCCAATCGACGGTGGAGGTGACGGTAATGGTGATGTCGCCGCCGTCGGAGCCCAGCGAATAGGACCCTTGGTCGGTGGTGACCATCGGCTGGTCGACGGGGGTACTCATCCGGCAGGAAGCAAGTGCCAGGAGTCCGAGAATGGAGAGGATATGCTTGACTTTCATGGCTTTCTGCTTTTAGAAGATGTAACGTGCACTGAAGATCATCTGCCAGGTGGAGGAGAAACCCGTGTAGCGGTTGAAGGTCTCGTAGAGTTTCTCCGTACCGTCCGTACGGAAATTGAAGACCGGCTTGGCGCCTTCGGTATAAACCTCCTTGGGATTGGTCAGGGTCAGCGGTTTGGCGCTCTGCCTGGCGGACCATTCATTGCCCCAGGCGGGGTTGAGGAGGTTGCCGATGTTCTCGATGTCGAGCCCCAGTTGGATGGTGTGCCTGTAGGAGCCGGTGTAGAAGTAGAAGTTCTGCTTGAACTGGAGGTCGAAATGATGGACCCACGGGCCGACCAGGCCGTAGCGCTCGGCCACGCCGCCGGTGTGTTTGCTCAGGTAGGGATCCTGCTCGACATAGTTCCAGAAGTCCCGTTTCTGGTCTTCCGCCCGATAGACGATGGCCTTCTGGGCGTCGGTGTAGCCCGAACCCGTAAAGGGCTTGTAATCTTCGAACTGCCAGCCGTCGCGGTCGTAGATGTCCGCGTAGGTCGGGATATCCAGCGGGTCGTAGGCGTTGGCGCCCGTCCCGAGGATGCTGTTGGAAGCATAGTAACTCGGGGTGTAACGCTGGTTCGGCCCGCCGTAGTAGGTCAGGGTAATGGAGGAACCGGCCCACTTGAGATAGTCGATGGAGTAGGAGATGTTGGCGATGATGCGGTGGGGCATCACGTAACTGGCCCAGCCGAGTTCGGGCTCATTGGCGCCGCCCACGCCGCTCAGGCCGTTCCAGACGCTGTAAAGCTGGTCGCCCACGCCGTCGTTGATAACCCGGGAGGCCGCATGGGTGTAGGCGATGGACCCGCTCAGGCCATGCCAGGGCTTCTTCTCCAACTTGGCCGTCACGGAATAATACCAGCCCCAGAGTTTCGGGTTGGTCACATTGTAGAGGAGATAGGCCGATGTGATCTGGCCGTCATAGTTGCCGTTGTCGTAGTAAGGCCGCGGGATGACATCCTGGGCCTCGGTCAGGCGGGTCGGGTTCTTCAGACCGATGTTGCGGACCGTCACCGGATTGATATCCTTCTTGAAGATTCCCTCCACGGAGGCGACGAAGCCGCCGGGCAGTTCGGCATCCAGGGCGAGGGAGGATTTCCACGACATCGGGCTGGTCAAATCCTTATCCATCAGCGTAATGCTGGTCAGGTTCAGGCCGGAGGCCTCCGGGGAGAAGCCCGAGGGATAGATCTGGGCGAGGAGATTGTCGCGGTCGGAGGAGATGGACGGGACCGTCTGACCGGCCGCCACGCTGCGGGTCACCGTGGTCTGGAGGACGCCGGCGTCACCGCTCTGGGCCACGATCCATACGAAGGGGATACGGCCGATGAAAATGCCCGTACCGCCGCGAGCGACGAGTTTGCGGTTGCCGAGAATGTCCCAGTTGAAACCCAGGCGCGGAGAGGCGGTCAGGCGGGATTTCGGCATGTCCACGGTATTGTATCTGCCGTCCGGGTAGTTCGGGGTGGCGGCGAAGACGGCCTGCTCGACCCGGGCGTTCCGGTTGAAATCGAGGTTCGGATAGACCGGAAGTTCCAGGCGGAGACCCGCGCTGAGTTTGAAGCGGTCGCTCACCGACCAGTCGTCCTGCAGGTAGAAAGCGAACTGGTAGAAATTGAAGTGGGGATACTCCTGGGCGAAGGTCGGGTTGTTGCCGTGGGTGATGGCGAACTGCGAGGGCTTGTCCAGCCAGGTGCCCGCCTTGAGGGCGTCATAGAGTTCCTGCTCGTCCTCGAATTCATAGACGAAAGCGCCGGCGCCCATGCGCTGGAAACCGTTCTTGGTCACATCGCTCTCGAACTGGAGGCCCGCCAGCAGGGAATGGCTGCCCAGGCTGTAGGCCAATTCGTCTGTGGCCACGATGGTGGAGACGTCGCGGAGGTTGCCGTAGGAGAAGGCCTCGTAACCGAAAGAGGTGTAGGTGTCACCGCCCACCGCGATATCCACGAAGGGGAAGAAGCCGCCGTCGGTGTGGCGGGGCTCATACTGGTGGGACCAGGTGAAGCGGAAGGTATTGCCCAGCGTGCCGTCCAGGAAGCGGGAGTTGAGTTCCGCGGCGATGGAGGAGTGGTTCTGGTCCTGGTAGTAGCGGGCGTTCTGGAAGTAGAGCGCGTACATGGAAGTACGGTTCTTGGTGGTGTAGCCCGTGTTGGCGAAGCCGGTCGTCGATGTGGACGGGGCCGAGGCATAGCCGCTGTTGACCAGGGAATAACGGATGTTGAGCCGGTGATTGCGGTTGATGTTCCAGTCGAGGCGGCCGAGGAACTTGAAGGTCGGGGTCTCGGTATTGTAACCGGTGTAAACGCCCGGATCGTAACCGTATTTGCTGCGGAGGGTCCGCTGGATTTCGTCCAGGACCAGGGCGCTCGGCCGGGCGATGCCGTCGTTGCCGTTGCTGAAGACGTTGCCGCCCTCGACATTGACGATCTTGCCGTCGGCGTCCAGTTTGCGGTCGGCGAGTTTGCGGGTCGGGCCGGGCTCGACGCTGCGGTCCCATTCGGCGTTGACGAAGAAGAAGAGCTTGTCCTTGACAATCGGTCCGCCGACGGTAAAGCCGCCCATGTTGTAGCGGTTGGCCGTCTTGGTCAGGATCGTGCCGTTGACGTTGTCACCCTGCATGTCCTGGTTGCGGAAATACCAATAGGCCGAGGCGTGGTACTCGTTCGTACCGGACTTGGTGGTCGCGTTGATGCCGCCGCCGGTAAAACCGGACTGCCGCACGTCGTAGGGAGTGATGGCGATGGCCACCTGGTCCAGGGCCTCCAGCGAAATCGGGCTGCCGCCGGCCGGGAGGTTGGAGCCGATACCGAAGGCATTGTTGAACGCCGCACCGTCCACCGTCACGTAGGAATCCCGGTAGGATCCGCCGCCGATGTAGGTCTTGGTGCCGTTCACATAGGCCTGCGGAGTCTGTTTGAGGATATCGTTCATGCTGCGCGAGATGCTCGGCAGGGACATGATCTGCTTCGACGAGAGGGCAGTCATGGCCCCGGCCCGGTCGGACCGCATGTTGGAATTGGCACCTTCGGCGGATACCGTCACGGCATCCAGCAGCATCGACTCCTCAGACAGCGACGCATTGAGCCGCAGGTTGTCGGACAGGGAAAGGTAAATATCCGTGAACACCTTCTCGGCATAACCGAGGCAGGAAACGGTGACCCGGTAAGGACCGCCGGCAGTGATATTGGGCAGGCGGTAGAGACCTTTCGAATCAGTTACGGAATAGAACTGGGAGCCGGTCGGCTGATGGACGGCGACAACCGTCGCGCCGGCCAGGGGTCCCTGCTCGTCAGTGACCTTTCCGCTCATCGAGGAAGTAGTCACCTGGGCATAGGAAACCGCCCCCGCAACCAGGAGGCTGATTACGAGAAGGGCCGATTTGATCACTTGCTTCATATTGTAAGTTTCGTCGAATTGTTCCAATTCGCAAATATAACCATTTCCCCCGGATTGGCAAAGGTCCGCCCAAAGATTTTCCAAAAACCTTGGCGGTCTCGGAAAAACGCCGTACCTTTGCATCGCCTTAAGGGAACGTGGATAGATTTGCCTGCTTGCAACCACGGTAAAAAATGCTAAAATCGACCGGCGGCTCCTGTCCGCCCCCGCGCTTTAGCAGCCCGTCCCCGGCGCTGTTATTTTTTTGCCCTATGCACTACCTTTTCACTTCAGAAAGCGTATCTGAAGGCCATCCGGACAAGGTGGCCGACCAGATTTCCGATGCCATCCTGGACGAGTTTCTCCGCCAGGACCCCGAGGCCAAAGTGGCCTGTGAAACTTTTTGCACCACCGGTCTGGTGGTCGTTGGCGGCGAGGTGACCACCGAGACCGCCTATGTCGATATCCAGAAGACCGTCCGCCGCGTCATCCGCGAAATCGGCTACGACAAGGCCGACTACCAGTTCGACTGCAACTCCTGCGGCGTGCTCTCCGCCATCCACGAACAGAGCCCCGATATCTACCGCGGCGTGGCCCGGGAGGCCGGGGAACAGGGTGCCGGCGACCAGGGCATGATGTTCGGCTATGCCTGCTGCGAGACCTCCGAGTACATGCCCCTGCCGCTCTATCTGTCCCATCTGACCTTGAAAATCCTCTCGGACATCCGCAAACGCGAGCCCTCGCTGATGCCCTATCTGCGGCCCGACGCCAAGGCCCAGTTCACAGTCGAATACGACAGCGAAACGCGCCGGCCGGTGCGCATCCACACCATCGTGGTCTCCACCCAGCACGACGAGTTCACCCCCGGCTACGGCTCCTATCCCGAAGCCGTCTCGGCCATCGGCGAGGAGGCGGCCGACCGCCTCATGCACGACGCCATCGAGGAAGACGTCCGCAACATCCTGATTCCCAACCTGATCTCCCAACTTCCGGAGGAAACCGCCGCCCTCTTCGACGGCCATTTCATCCTCCACGTCAACCCGACGGGCAAGTTCGTCATCGGCGGCCCGCACGGCGACACCGGCCTGACCGGAAGGAAGATCATCGTCGATACCTACGGCGGACGCGGCGCCCATGGCGGCGGCGCCTTCTCGGGCAAAGACCCCTCCAAGGTGGACCGCAGCGCCGCCTACATGGCCCGCTACGTCGCCAAGAACATGGTCGCGGCCGGCATCGCCCGCGAAATGCTCGTCCAACTGTCCTACGCCATCGGCGTGGCCCGGCCGGTCAGCATCTTCGTCGACACCTGCGGCACGGCCTCCCCCGAGGTCGTCAAACTCGCCGGAAGCGCCTCTTCCGTCGATAGTTACATCGCCTCCCGCATCGCCTCCATCTTCGACCTCCGCCCGGCCGCCATCATCGAGCGTTTCGGCCTGAAAAACCCCATCTACGGCCCCACGGCGGCCTATGGCCACATGGGCCGCACGCCCTACGAAAAGACCCTCCGGCTCCTCCGCGACGGACGCGAAGTCGACCGGAAAGTCCAGTTCTTCGGCTGGGAGCGCCTCGACGCCGTCGATGCCATCCGCGCCGCCCTCTCCTAGCCTGCGGCAC
>CAMIYB010000009.1 GCA_946402945.1 uncultured Bacteroidales bacterium
ATCGACCGCCTGTGGCGGCGGAAAGGACTGAAGGAACTGGCCCGGCCCACGGCGGGCGAGCGCCCCGGAGGCGCCCTGGAGGTCCTCGACCTGGCCTGCGGGACTGGCGACGCGGCCATCGCCATCGCTAAAGCCCTGCCGGAGAGCCACGTCACAGGGGTGGACCTGTCGGAAGGCATGCTGCGCGTCATGCGGGAAAAGGTGGCGGCAGAGGGCCTGGAGGGCCGCATCGACATCCGTCAGGGTGACGGCGAGTCCCTCCCCTGCCAAGATGACAGTTTCGACCGTGTCAGTATCGCATTCGGTATCAGAAACTTCGAGCATCGGGAGCAGGGACTGCGGGAAATGCTCCGCGTCCTCCGTCCCGGCGGAAAACTCGTCATCCTCGAACTCTCCATTCCCGAGAACCCTCTGGTCCGCTGGCTCTACAAACTCTATTTCCTCCACATCCTGCCCGGCATCGGGGGCCGCATTTCCGGCGACAGGGCCGCCTACCGCTATCTTCCGGGCAGCGTCGTCCACTTCCCCGGGCGTAAGGCCTTCCTGGCCACCCTCGAAGCATGCGGCTTTACCGGCGTCCGTCACAAGGCGCTGACCTTCGGCATCTGCCGGATGTATGTAGGGGAAAAGGTGCGCTAGTCCGCCGTCACCCACTCCGTCTCGAGCAGGGCCAAGATTTCTTCGGGGATATCCGTCGTAAGGATGTCGCAGCCCAGGGCCATGAACTTGTGGGCCTCGCTCACCGTCTTGATGGTCCAGACGTTCACCTCCATGCCGAGAGAATGGGCCTTCTCCACCAGCGCAGCATCCACCAGACCCGTCTGGTAATCCACCCCCATGATCCCCAGCGCCTTGAGTTCGGCGGGAGAGCGGTCGCCGTTGAGGTACTGCACCATGGCACCAGGCAGCAGTTCATGGACGCGCTTGCAGTTGTCCAGGTCGAAGGCGATCCATACGGCCCTGTCATCCAGATGCTTCGACTTGACCATCGCGACGGCGTCATCGACACAGCGGGTGTTGCGGGCGCGCTCCTGGTGGGTCTTGATTTCGATGACAGGGACAAGCCGGTCGTCCTCGCACACCTTGTCCAGGTAGGTCTCCAGGGTGGGCAGGGACTCGCCATTGGACAAGCGCACGGACGCAAGGTCGGCGGAGGTGGAGAACTGGATGTTCTTCCCGTCTATCGTGCCGTCATGGTTGATGTAGATGACGTTGTCCGCAGAAATCCACAGGTCGAATTCCGAGCCCCAGGCCCCGATTTCCCGGGCCTTGGCCAGGGAAGCGAGGGAGTTTTCCGGGATGCCGCCCGTGTGGACGCCGCGATGGGCGACGAGCCGCGTTTCTATCGTTTTCCCCGCAGCACCGACCGTCAGCCGGGCCGTCCCGAGCGGATAGGACTCTTCGCCGCGGCGGAGCAGCAGCGTGCAGGTGCCCGTCGGCACGGTGGCGGGAATAACGGCCTTGACCTCGCCGGAACCCACTTCCGTATCGAGTCCGAAGGTCCCGTCCCCCGCGTTCAGCACCACCTGGTCGCCCGGCCGGAAGCCGTTCCCGTGGATGTGGTAGCGGTAGCACGCCGGAACATAGCAGTAGGGGCTGAAGGCGATGTCGCGGATGAAGAAGCCGGCCTTGCGGGCGGAAGCCACGCCGGACGCCTCGTAGAGCGCCCGGATCTCATCGGCCTGGAGGACGTCGTTGTAGATCCGCGCCACGGCGACATCCCCGCACCAGGCGGCCTCCGTCATCGAACCGGCGTCCCCGCCGATGCAGAACCAGTAGATGTTCTTGCTGTTGGGAAAGACGAATTCACCCTTGGCCGGGACGGTCGCTTTCAGCACTCCGTCGACATAGACAGAAGACGTCCCCTTCTCCTTGTTCCAGACACCCACCACATGGTAGAAGCGGCCCGCTTCTGGTTTGACGCCGCTTCGCGTCCATGTCCAGTTGCTGGCGCCCGTGGTGGAAACATTCGGCAGGAAAGTCAGTTCGCCGGAAGTCTGCGTGAGGAGGAAACCCGTGCCGCCGGACTGCATGGAACTGAAGGGTTTGATCTCCAGCGCAGGGTTGTCGGGGCCGTCGAAACGGCAGACCAGTTCCAGGCTGTGGCCGTCGGCCAGGCCGTTGCGGACGTCGGCGGCATCCTTGTAGCGGGCCACATAATAGCCGTCGGAGATGCTCTCGCCCGGGACGGCGTTGAAATGGGCCACATAGCGGCCGAGGTCCTCATTGTAATAGGTCATGAGCCCGGGACCCGGCACCACGGAGAGAGCGACCGGCGAGCCGGACATGTTTTTTGCCGAACCGTCCTTCTGGAAGACGACGTCCAGCAGGTCGGCCTTCACCGTTTCAACGGCCGTCGGCTCCGGATCTTCCTGCCCCAACGGCCCCCGGCACGCCGCCAGCGCCAGCAGCAGGCACAAAAAACGACTGTATTTCATAGCAGGAAAACAATAAAGCCCAGTCCCATCAGCAGCGACAGGAGGAAAGTGGACAGGACCAGCAGCGGAAGCATCGGATCGAGGGCCCGGTCCTCCCGGGTCCATACGCCGCGCAGATGCAGCAGGAAAAGCGGAAGGGTGAGCACGAAGAGATAGTGCCAGGGATCGAAAATCCGCAGCAGGCAATAGGCCAGCAGGCAGATCCAGCCCGCGGCAACCAGGAGCGTCTGGTAGATGCGGGCACCCCGCGGACCCAGGCGGAGGGCCACCGTCGTCCGCGTGGCGGCATCCGTCTTCATGTCGCGGATGTTGTTGACATTGAGCACGCCGACACTCAGGAAACCGATGCCCGCCGCGGGCAGGAGCAGAATCCAGGAATCGATCGTGTGGGCAGCCACGAAATAGGCTCCCAGCACGGCCACAAGGCCGAAAAACAGGAAGACGAACAGGTCGCCGAGGCCCTGATAACCATAGGGATGGCGGCCCAGGGTGTATTTCATGGCGCCGCTGATGGCGGCCAGCCCGAGCATCATCAGGCAGATGGCCTCGAGCGAAAAGAAGGTACCGAAGGAGATGCGGATCATGGCCAGCCCGGAGGCCACGCACAGCAGGATAAAAAGGGCGATGAGCCCTTTCATCTCCCTGATACTCAGTCCCCCGCCGTTCAACCCGTAGCGCGGGCCGATGCGTTCGGCCGTGTCGGTGCCGTGGAGCACGTCGCCGAGTTCGTTGCTGAGGTTGGAGAGGATCTGGAGGCAGACGGTGGTGAGCAGGATCAGCAGGGCCACCTCCCACCGGACCTGGAAATCGGCCACGGCCAGCAGGATACCGAGCAGCACCCCGGCCAGGGACAGCGGCAGGGTACGGAGACGCATCGAGCGGATGACGGCCTGGATCTTACGCATCGCGTTTGGGGAAAATGACTTTCAGGTTGAGGGAAATCATGTGGCCGATGGCCCAGAACAGTCCGCCGCTGCGCAGGTCGTACTGGAACTGCTCCTTGGGCGGACGGCCTTTCGGGCCGAGAAGGAAGCGGTAACGCTCCCGGAGGGTATAGGCCGAGGAGCGCCAGGGCTCCACGCCGGGGTTGCGGGGGCAGTCCGCCAGCACGCCCGGGGCGACGACGCGGGTCACGCCGGCCTTGGCGGCCCGGACGCCGTAGTCATAGTCGCCGTAGGAGTGGCGGTAGAGCGGGTCGAGGTTGCCCAGCACCTTCCAGGCCGCCTGCGGCACGAGGACCAGATTGCCGTTGAAGGTCCAGCAGGGAACGGGGATGGTGGCATCAGGCTCCACGATCTTGTCGGATTTCCGGCGTCCGCCGTAACTCAAGGCACCGTCCGCCCCGGCCGCCGTCCCGACCACGATGGCCTTGTGGCGGAGGAACTCCGAGGTTTCCATGAGCGTAGCGAGGGCTCCCTCGCGGAGCATCGTATCATCGTTGATCCAGAGGTAGAAGTCCGGATTGTCCCGGGAGGCCTCTTCCCAGGCCAGACGCATGCCCTGGTTCCAGTAGAGGTCGCCGCCCCGGAGGATATGGACCTGGGGATAGCGCTGGCGGACCACCTCCGCCGTTCCGTCGGTACAGCCGTCATCGACCATCCAGAGCGAGAAGGAATAGGCCTCATCGGCCTTGAGGGCGTCCGCCTGCCGGAACACCTCGTCCAGGCACGCGACCGTCTTGTCCCGACGGTTGAATACAGTCAGAAGAACGGCTACCTGCATCATGGCTAGTCGAGTTTAAGGACGGCCATGAAGGCGCTCTGGGGCACCTGGACCGTACCGATCTGCCGCATCCGCTTCTTTCCTTCCTTCTGCTTTTCGAGGAGTTTGCGCTTGCGGGTGATGTCGCCGCCGTAACACTTGGCCGTCACGTCCTTGCGGACCTGGCGGACGGTCTCGCGGGCGATGATCTTGGCCCCGATGGCCGCCTGGATGGCGATGTCGAACTGCTGGCGAGGGATGAGGTCCTTGAGTTTGAGGCAGATCTTGCGGCCGAAATCATAGGCATGGTCCTCGTGGATGAGGGTCGAAAGGGCATCGGCCGGGTCGCCGTTCAGGAGGATGTCGAGTTTGACGAGCCGGGCGGGACGGTAGCCCTTGATGTGATAGTCGAAGGAGGCATAGCCCTTGGAGATGGACTTGAGCCGGTCGTAGAAGTCGAACACGATTTCCGACAGGGGCATCTCGTAGGTGAGTTCCACCCGGTCGGAGGTGATGTAATGCTGGCCCATGAGGGTGCCGCGCTTGTCGATGCAAAGTTTCATCACCGGGCCGTAGAATTCGGTGTTGGTGATGATCTGGGCACGGATATAGGGCTCTTCGATGTGGTCGATCAGCGTGGGGGCCGGAAGGCCGGAGGGATTGTGGACGTCGATGCATTCGCCCCTGGTCGTATAGACCTTGTAGGAGACGTTCGGCACCGTGGTGATGACGTCCATGGCGAATTCGCGGAAGAGGCGTTCCTGGACGATCTCCATGTGGAGCAGGCCGAGGAAGCCGCAGCGGAAGCCGAAGCCCAGGGCCAGGGAACTCTCGGGCTCATAGACGAAGGACGCGTCGTTGAGCTGGAACTTCTCAAGGGTGGAACGCAGGTCCTCGTAGCGGTCAGCCTGGACGGGGTACATGCCGGCGAAGAGCATGGGCTTGACCTCCTCGAAGCCGGCGATGGCCTCCCGGCAGGGCGTGGCCACATGGGTGATGGTATCGCCCACCTTGACTTCAGCGGCCGATTTGATGCCGGAAATGATGTAGCCCACATCGCCGCAGGTGACTTCCTCCGTCGGCTGGAGCCGCAGTTTCAACACCCCCACCTCGTCGGCGTCGTACTCCATGCCGGTGTTGAAGAACTTGACCTTGTCGCCCTTGCGGATGGAGCCGTTCTTGACCTTGAAATAGGCGATGATGCCGCGGAAAGAATTGAAGACCGAGTCGAAGATGAGGGCCTGGAGCGGGGCCTCGGGGTCACCCTGCGGGGCGGGAATCTTCTCCACGATGGCGTCCAGCAGCGGCGCGACGCCCTCTCCGGTGCGGGCCGACACTTTATAGACATCTTCCGGGTCGCAGCCCAGCAGGTCGCACACTTCGTCGGTCACCACCTCCGGACGGGCGGAGTCCATGTCGATCTTGTTAAGGACGGGGATGATTTCGAGCCCGTGGTCGATGGCCTGGTAGAGGTTGGAGATGGTCTGGGCCTGGATACCCTGGGAGGCGTCCACCACCAGCAACGCCCCCTCGCAGGAGGCGATGGAACGGGACACTTCATAGGAAAAGTCCACATGCCCGGGGGTGTCGATCAGGTTGAGGAGGTATTTCTCCCCATGGTACTGATACTCCATCTGGATGGCGTGGCTCTTGATCGTGATGCCTTTCTCCTTTTCCAGGTCCATGTCGTCCAGGACCTGGTTCTCCATGTCCCGGGCGCTCAGGGTGCCCGTCAGTTCCAGCAGCCGGTCGGCCAGGGTGCTTTTCCCATGGTCAATATGTGCGATGATGCAGAAGTTGCGGATATGCTTCATAATTGTGCAAAGATAATGATTTTTCCTTACCTTTGCAGCGTATGAAACGGATTCTCATTTGCCTGCTTTGCGCCGTCCTGGCCGCCGGCGCGGCTGCGCAGGGCCACCTGGAGTTCCAGGGCGTGCCCGTGGGCGGCAGCGTGGAGGCCTGCATGAAGGCGCTGCGCAAGCAGAAGTTCAAGCCGGACGGCCCCTCGAAGATGCGGGGAAAATATCGCGGAGACGACGTCACCCTGACCCTCGGAACCTCCCCCGCCTCGGGCGAAGTGTGCCTGCTCCTGCTGACCTACGGACAGGCCGGAAACTGGCAAGCCCTCCGCAATCAGTATGATACGGCCAAGATGATGCTCGGCTCCGAATACGGCCGTCCCTCCCTCTGCAAGGAGAGTTTCGACTATCCCTATTCGGAAAAGGACGGCCTGCGGGCCGTAGAGCACGGCAAATGCCATTTCACGACGGTCTGGACCACGGACGCGGGAGAAATCACGCTCGACATCGCCCGCAGCGGCCAACTCCAGATTTTCTTCTCCGACAAGGCCGGCATGGGCGGGAAGGATTAGTATGAAAATCCTGTTTATCCACGGCCTGGCCTCCTCCGGGGCCTATAAAATGGCCTCGACGCTGCGGATCCTGCTCCGCTGCGAGGTCCTCGCGCCGGACGTCCCCATCGAACCGTCCGCCGCGCTCGCCCTGCTGGAAGATCTCTGCCGGCGGGAGCGGCCGGATGTGATCGTGGGGCTTTCCCTGGGCGGGTTCTGGGCCCAGAAACTGCGCGGCTACCCCAAAGTGCTGGTCAATCCGGACTTCCACCCTTCCCGCCTGCTTTCCACGATGGTCGGCGAGGTCAAATACCTTTCTCCGCGCGAGGACGGAGCCACCTCTTTCCTGCTGACGTGGGAAATATGCAAGGAATATAAATCTCTGGAAGAGAAGGAGTTCGAAGGGCTGGACGCGGCCGAGCGGGCCCGCACGCGCGGCTGCTTCGCCACGGAGGACGAGATGGTCCGCTGCGGGGACGAGTTCTCCCGCCATTATCCCGGTCAGGGCGTGTCCTACCCGGGGCGCCATCTGCCGAACTATCCCGAGACCAAGACCTATATCCTGCCGGTCATCCGGACGCTGCTCCCCGCCGAAAACCCGCCACTATGAAATACCTCGTCAATCCGTCCACCGACCCCCATTACAACATGGCCTTCGACGAGTATGCGTTGGAGAGCCTGCCGCTCGAAGAGCCGCTCTTCTACCTGTGGCGGAACCGGCCTTCGGTCATTATCGGCCTGAGCCAAAATGCGTTCGCGGAAGTCAACATGGACTATCTCCGCAGCCGGGACATCTCCCTGGCGCGGCGCGTGACCGGGGGCGGGGCGGTGTATCATGACCTGCAGAACCTCAACTATACCCTCGTCGGGCGCTCCCGCGACCTCGACCGCGACTATCCGGACTATCTGAACTTCATCGTGGAGGCGCTCCGCTCGCTCGGCGTCCCGGCCGCCCTGACCGGCCGCAACGACATCCTCGTGGACGGGCGGAAATGCTCCGGCTATGCCAAGCGGGTGTTCAAAGACCGGCTGATGGTCCACGGCACGCTGATGTTCGACGTGGACCTGGAGAAACTGACCCGCGCCCTCGCCGTGCCCGGAAGCAAACTTTCCGCGGCCGGGGTAGCTTCGGTCCGCAGCCGGGTCGCCAACCTCAGGGAGTACCTGCCCCAATGTCCGGATATCCAGGCCTTCCAGATGGCCCTGGGCGGCATACTGGCGGCGGAAGACGGGCCTTATGCGCCGGAACGGCCCTCCCTGTCACCGGAGCAGGAGGCCGACGTCGTACGTCTCTCCGACAAGTTCCGCTCCTGGGAATGGATCTATGGGCGCTCGCCGCAGGCCACCTTCAGGACCTGCCGGAAACTGGCTTGCGGCACGGTGGAAGCCCATTTTTCGGTGGAGCACGGCCGGGTGTCGGAACTCGCTTTCCGCGGCGATTTCCTGGGCAACCTGCCCGCCGGGGAACTGGCCGCGCGCCTGATCGGCACCCGCTACGAGCGTGCCGCTCTCCTGGAGGCAGCCGCCTCCTGCGGGGACTATCTCGACGGCGTCACCCCCGCCGAACTGGCCGCCCTGCTGCTGGAGGGCTAGACGACTCTTTTTCAGGAGGTCAGGACGGCTTCCAGACGTAGCGGTAGCGGAAACGGCCGTCCGGGGCGGAGTCGCCGTCGGACAGGCAGGTCTGGATGTCGCCGTCCGATGCAGCGTTGTCGATCCACTTGAAGTCCACGGTAAAGCCGCCGGAAGAGAGGCCCAGTTTTTCCAGGGGAATGGACAGTTCGAGGCAGCGTTTCCCGATCTTGCGGGGCACGTCACAGATATACTTCCAGGAATAACCGCCCTGGCACTGCTCCAGCGCGACGGCGTCGCCGTCGATGTGGAGCCGCTGCACACAGAAGTCAAAGCCTTCCCAGGCGGGCTGCTCCTTCGGACGGACGCCGATGTACAGTTTCATCCAGTCCTTGCCCAGGCAGGAGGTCAGGTCTCCGTCCGTCTGGACATAGAAATACAGGTTTTCCCCGTCGGTCGCCACTTTGCACAGGGAGATATCGTTGCGGGCCGTATTGTTGACAAGGTGGCCGAGGCGACCCCAGCCGACATGGTCATGCAGGGTGGCGTCGCCGGTATCGTCGCCGAAGGACGCCTGGACATCCGCCCAGTCGTCGCACTTGCCGTCCAGGACGATTTTCGCCGTCCCGCTGTACTTTTTCGGCGGTTTCGCGCCCTTGAACTTCCGGCAGAAATCCGCCAGCATATAGTAGTAGGCGTCCCCGAAACCGCCGCGCAGCGGCTCCAGGTCCCGGCTGTATTCATGGTTGAAATGGTCCACGAAGAAACAGCCGAATTCCGTGGAGGGAATCCCGATCATGTTCCTGTCCTCGCTGGGGCGGTAACGCATGGCCACCCACTCGTTCCAGCCCGTGAAAAACATCATTTTGGGATTGTATTCCATGGCCTTGGCAAACTGCGCCTTGAAGTGGATGCCCTTCTCGGGCACCTTGACATCCGGTTCCGTCCAGGTCAGCGGGTCGAAACTCCGGCCCATGTTGTCCAGCGGATGCGTGGCGGCCATCACGGAGGCCGACTCGATCACGCCGCCGTGGTATCCCGGTTTCTGCGGGTACCAGCCGCCCCACGGCAGTTTGTCCTCTCCGCCGTTCTCGTCATACCACTGGTCCATGTAATTCAGGTTATAGGTAAACCAGGACATCCGGGTGGTGAATTGGGCGATCGCGGGAGAAGCGATGGCGGGGGCATAGCAAAGGATCATCGGCTTCCCGCCCCACTGGAACCAGAGGTCTTTGTATAAATCCTTGGAATACATCAGGTTATACAGGCGGTCGAAGACTTCCGAGGCGCCGACATTCAGCAGATAGGCAAACTGCGGCGTCTTGCAGCCCTTCGCCCGCAGTTCCAGGAACGCATCGGCCAGGACCTTCAGATTGTCAAAATAATCATAGCCGTTGGTTGCGTCGATAAAGATCACATCGACCCCGGCATCGGACAACATCTGGGCATGTTTGCGGAACACCCAGTCATCATCGGAGATATAGTAGCCCAGATACGGTTCCCCCCAGTGGTGGAAGACATCGAAGTCGCCGAACTGCGGATTGGCCGGATTGGCCGAATAAATCTCCTCGTTGTTGTACGGGCTGTGGATATCGTTCGGACCCGGATACTTGACGTAGTTGTTGTTTTCAAATTTGTCGTAGCCATGGCATCCGTGCCAGAGGAAATAGAAAATCCCCACCGTCTTGGCGATATGCTCGGCAGGATACTCCTCCATCCATGTCCCGTCCGGGGCAAGGGCGACCCAACTCATCGGGTCCGCCGCCACGGCCGGAAGGACATCCGTCTGCACCTGAGGCTCGTCCGGCTTGTCTTCGGGGGTCTCCTGCGGGCCGGATTCCGGGGCCGAGCAGGCGAACAGGAGGGAACAGATAAGGAACAACATGATTCTTTTCATGGATACAAAGCTACGAAAAATCGATCAATTCATCACAAGGTCGAAGGCCGTGAAATACACTTCGCTCCAGGGAATGGTCCCGCCGGAAAGGGTCATGAAATTATACGTCGAATAGACATAGCCGAGCGACAGGCGGGTCTCCTGGTCCAGATCGAACTTCAGGACGTAGTCCGTCGAAGGGGTCTTGTCAATCCGCTCCACGGCAAATGCCCCCGACGTGCCGGCCTTGACGGCCGCGAGATCCGGCGGCGTCCCGCCCGGCGCGACTACGGCATAGGCCTCCGACCCGCCCGGGGTGGCCATATTGGACACGGAGAGCGTAAAGGAATAGGAGCCCGCAAGCAGGGTGAGGGTCTGCCAGACTTTTCCGTTGTCCACACTGGAGCAACCCCAGTCATTGGCGGACCAGATGCACATCATGTTGTTCGAACCGGTGTCGCAGGAAATATACGCCGCATCATTGTGGTTCCAACCGGTCACCTGCTGGAAGCGTCCCACACCGACGGCCGGGAAACGGTCGGAGCCGTCCGCCTCGAACGGAACCCGCTTGTTGACCAGTTTCGGCATCTCATCCCCGTTCTCGCCGCTGCTGTTGATATCGTTAACCAGGTCGATCTCAGCAAGTTGCACCGGACGAGAAGCATCCATCCCCTCCGTAATGGTCACCCTGATGTAGCGCGCACGCCGTTCTTCTTCCAGACGGAATTCCTGGCGGTAGGCATTGGCTTTGAGCGTCCCGCTCAGCAGATCCTGCCAGGCCTCGCCGTCGGAACTGCCTTCCACCCGGAACCGTCTGGCAAAACAGCCCCCGCCCGTCTCCCGGGCCTGGTTGATGATGACGGTCTGGAAGATCTTTTCCTGCTGCATGTCGATCGTGGCGCTGACGGGCAAGTCCGCCGAGGCGGCCTGCCAATAGGTCCCGACCTGGTTGTCAATCAGGCAGGATACGGCATGGCCGGTACCGGAAGCCGCCTCCGCCTCCCAGATCATCTTGTCGAAGTTTTTCATGGCCGCGCTCCGCGCATCGATCCGCGCCGTGACGAATTCGTCGATACACTCCGGGACCGGTTTGTAAACGGAAGCGAAAGAATAAGGCAGATCCAGATCGATGTCCTCTACCGTCAGGACCGTCTGGTTCGAACGCAGGGTCGCCGTTTTATCCTGACCGTCCAAACCCACATAATAAAGACGGATTTCCACTTCGCCGTCCTTGCTTTCTTCGAATTCATATTCGGCCGAATATTTCGAAAGGACGCGTTGATGGAGCAACAGCCTGGCCGAGAGGCCATCGGCATAACTCTTTCCATAGATGGTCACCGGAACCCCCTTGGGGTCGGAAGCACGTTTCTGCGCATCCCAGGTCAGGACGCGGATGATCTGCGCCCCCTCTCTGAGCCCTTCGACGATGACGCTTTGCGTGGCAACGGAGGGGTCCACCTGGAATTCGGCAAATGCGCCGTTGTTGTAGAAAACCTTTCCCGCGACAGCGCCATCCGGAGCTGAGAATTCGACCTTCGCACGGCCGTTGCCCGGATAGACAACCAGGTCGCCGACCGACGGCAACTGCGTTTCCTCTTTCCGGCAGGACAGCAGCGCCGTCGCCGCCAGGAGGGATAAACCAAGTATTCTGATTGCTTTCATAGTCTGTTTCTTTTAAGAATTATCTCCAGGCCTCCGGCTGTTCCAGCGAGGGCAGTTTCTTGGCGTCGCTCAGGGGAATCGGCATGACCAGATATTTATCTGTATAGGACTGATAGTCACGGATTTTACGACGCTCATAATGATAGACGCCATCCTCGTCGCGGGTAATGCGCATGCCGGTGACCAGGCGGTTCGTCCGGTCGAGAATCTTCCAGCGGCGCTGGTCGTGGAAACGCCAGCCTTCCAGGCAGAGTTCCACGCGGCGCTCGTTCCGGATCCTCGGCATCAGGAAGTCATAGGATTTCTCGAATCCGGGCACATCTTCGATGGCCGGCTGGCCGGCGCGGGTACGGACCTTGTTGAGCATCTGGCAGGCATGGTCGTAATCCTCCAGTTCGCACAGCGCTTCGGCCCGGTTCAGATAGAACTCCGCCAGACGGAAGAGCACCCAGTGCGTCGCTTCGTTACCCTGCCACGCACCGCCGGGGCCCCAGTAGGTAACCTGCTTGTCCTTCCGGCTGTAATAGCCGGTGCAGGACTTGGTCGTTTCCTGGGAAATGATATCGTTATAGCCGTTGCGGCCACCGACAAAGGTCTCGATGATGTAGTCCTGGGTGCAATTGTACGGCTTTCCGTAATTCGCGCCGTTGTAGAGGATATCGATGTAGAAGCGCGCATCCCGGTTGGAGTATGGGTCTCCGCCGGGCGCCTCGCTGTAGCCCAGTGCGGCCGCTTCCGGGGTCACGGTGACCTTCGTATGGGTTTCATCATCGTAGGTGACCGGCATAGCGCCGTTGGTCATCTCGAAGCAGTCCACCAGTTCCTGGGTCGGCGACTCGCCGCAGTTCCAGATATGGGTGATGGAGGCGTAGGGATACTGCCCCACGTCCACGCCGTTCTTGTTGTTGATGTCGGAGTTGTCCCGCCAGGAGCGCCAGATGATTTCCGGAACTTCGTTGGTAAAGGCGCCGATGAACAGGTTCTTGTACTCGGACATGGGAACCAGGTCGTATTCGGACATGTCCAGTACATCCTGCGCCGCATCCGCGGCACGCTGCCACTTGGAACGGTCGTGCTCGGGATTGTTGAGCAGACTGGCATTGTTGAGCAGGACCCGGGCCCGGATGGCCAGCGCGACGCCGTTACTGACGTGCGCCGCGTTGGCGCCCGGCTGCCGGTTCGGCAGGATGCCTGAACGGACGACGTCCATGAGTTCATCCGAAATCGTCGTCGCAATCTCGTCGTAGGTGGGGCGTTTGAGGCCGGACCAGCCCTCATAATTGGGATCGAAAGGCTCGGTGATCCACGGCATGGGGCCGTAGAACTCAAGGATATTCATGTAGTACCAGCAGCGAAGCACGCGCGCCTCCGCCACCCAGGTCTGCATTTCCTGGGTATTGATGGCCGTCGACTGGGGCAGGTACTTGATGGCGTTGTTGGCCAGCCGGACACCGCGCCAGAAATCCGGCCACAGTTGTTCGATCGGAGAGGCCCAGAGGTCCGTGATGCAGGGATTGCTCAGGGACAGGGATCCGTTGTGCCAGTCATTGACATTATAAATCTGTACCCAGAACGCATTGTCCGTCAGGCATTCCACCGGCTGGAACACGAAACAGATCTCGTCCCGGCTCAGGTACATCTCATTGTAAGCGGCATCCAGAAGTCCTTTGCTCCGGGCATAATTGGACAGGACCTTGTCCAGGGTAATCTGCCCGTCAGGAGTCTTTTCCAGCATTTTTTCACAACCCGGCAGGGATGCAAGGCAGCCGGCAAGCAGCAGGATGGTATATATCTTCTTCATGATCATCGCCTGTTAGAAAGTAATGTTCAACCCGATATTGACGGTCTTGAAGACCGGATACAGGAGTTCGTTGTTCTGCTCCGGATCCTTGTATTTGACCGGGTATTTGTCGAAGGTCAGCAGATTGAGTCCGTTGACGTAGAAACGGATGTTCTCGGCCCGGATCGCCCCGCTCCAGCGCTTGGGGAGGGAATAGCCGAGTTCGATGTTTTTCAGGCGGAAATAATCTCCGTCCACATACCAGAAGTCCGATGCGATCTTGCTTGCCGTGCTGTTGGTGTCAAGGCGGGGATAGGTGATCTTCTGTCCGCTGGCATACCGTTCCTGTGTCCAGGCCTCCTTGTGCCACTGATTGAAGTTGTAGTTTTCCCAGACCCACTGTCCGCCGAACCAGTTGCTCCGGCCGGCAACCCCCTGCCACATCATACTGAAGTCTATGCCCTTCCATTGGAAACTCAGGGCCAGGCCGAAGTTCCATTCCGGGATTTCAGGATCCCCGATGGGGACGGCGTCTCTTTCATCCACGATACCGTCGCCGTTCTGGTCCCGGTACTTCAGGTCGCCCACCTTGGGCTGCGCGCCCAGGCCGGACTGGTCGAACCAGTCCACGATATCCTGCTCGCTGTTGAAGAAGCCCGCCACTTCGTATCCGAAGGGCTGTCCCAGCCGATAGCCGGTGCTGCGCAACCGGCACGCATAATCCTCAGGCAGAAGCACTTCCCGCGTATCCAGGACCTTGTTGCGGTTAAAGGCCGTATTGAGGCGGACATCCAGCCGCATATCGCGCGTAAACTGTTTCTGGAAGGTCGTGCTGATCTCGAAACCGGCATTTTCGATGACCCCGGCGTTGATCTTGGGAATCATGCCGGAGACATCCACGCCGCCGGTACCGAACATACCCGTCGGAATCAGACCCGTGGCCGGAATGAGGATGTTGTTGCGCCGCTCGTAGAACAAGTCGGCCTCGATGCGGAGCATGTTAAAGAGGCCGACCTCGAGTCCGAGGTTGTATTTGTTGGCCTTCTCCCAGGTCAGCCGGTCATTGCCGATCTGCGACTCATAACTGCCGTTCCACAGGGTCAGGAAGGCGAAACGGGACCCGTTCATGTTGTCGTTGCCGACCTGTCCGAAAGAAGCGCGGACCTTCAGGAAGGAGAGCACATCTTTGGCCGGCGCCATCCACTTCTCTTCCGAAAGCACCCAGCCCAGGGAGAGCGACGGGAAGAAGCCCATCTTGTGACCGGGAGCGAACTGCTCCGAACCGTTGTAACCGAAGTTCAGTTCGGCCAGGAGGCGACGGTCGTATGCGTAGGTCGCACGGCCGACAAATCCGACATAGTTGTATGGCAGTTCGATATTGATCACCCGCTGGTAGCGGTTGAACAGCAGCATGCCCGTCACGTCGTGCTTGCCGAAGGTCCGGGCGTAGTTGACCGAAGCGTCGATGTTGAACAGGTTGTTGAAGGCCTGATACTGCGAGTCGGAAAGGGCGCTGTCCACATTCGTTCCCGTCGGCTGATAAGAAACGCCGTCCGGGGATTCCGGGTCGGCGAATGCCTCATACAACTGATACGTACGCTGGCGGACCTGCTGGTTGGACGAAAACGCGTCATACGACGCGATCACCCGGGCCGAGAGGCCGGGAGTGATGAAGTCAAAATCATAGGTCACGCCCAGGGAGGCCGTCACCTGGTTGGTCTGCGTGTTGCGGAAACCGGAACGGTTCAGCATACCGTAAGGGACGTTGTTGATGTTGCCGCCCTTGAGGGAATTGGTCAGCACGCCGCCGTCCGGCGTCACATCGTTGTGGTAGTTGTTCGGCGTGGTGAAAATGGACGCGATGACGACCGAATAGCCTTGTACATCGTTCAGATACCCGGCGTTGAAAGGGACGATGACCGGGTCATTCTTCCGCTGCATGTAGCCGTTGACGTTAAGGGCCATGTGCAGGCGCTTGGTAATATCCACATCCAGGTTGGTGCGGAAATTGACGCGCATCGCCTTGGACGTGGGATCGTAATCATATTCGTCGAATTTCTCCGATTTGAACAGGCCTTCCTGATGCAGATAGCCGACGGTCGTAAAATACTTGATCCGGTCGGTACCGCCGCTGACATTGACATTGACCCGCTGCATCGGAGACGCTTCCCGGATAAAGTCCTTGATCATGTTACGGGTCGGGTAGAGCGCCTGCATGTCCCCGGTCCGGTAGTGTTCGAGCGCTTCCTGGCTGTAGATCGGAACGCGACCGTTCTGGGTTTCGACCAGGTTGCGCAGCACCGCGTAGTCGTAGGCGTTGACCATGTCCGGGAGCCGGGTCGCACTTTGCCACGACTGCTCGACGGTGGCGTCGATGACCGGTTTGCCGGATTTGCCGCGGCGGGTCGTAACGATGATGACGCCATTCGCCCCCCGGACGCCATAGACGGCCGTTGCGGAAGCATCTTTCAAGACGGTGATCGTGGCTACCTCATGGGGATCCAGCGCGGTGAATTCCCGCTCGACGCCATCCACCAGGCAGAGCGGGGACTGGCCGTTGATGGTGCTCCGGCCACGGATGTAGAACTCAAGGTTCTCTCCACCCGGGACGCCGCTTCGCTGCAGGACGGTCAGACCGGGCAGCCGGCCCGCCAGCGCCACACCGATGTTGGAGGTCGGCGTCTGGACAAGTCCTTCGGCGGAAATGGACGAAAGGGCCGCAACGACACTTTCTCTCTTCTGCTGGCCATAAGCGACGACCACCGTTTCTTCCAGCGTCGTCGTTTCTTCCTGCAGGATCACATCTACGCGGGTCTTTCCTTCCAGACGGACCTCAACGGTCTGATAACCCAGCATAGAGAAAACCAGCGTCCGGTCGCCGGCCGGCACATCGAGCGCATATTGCCCGTCCGGTCCCGACATGGTTCCATGCTGGGAATCCTTGACCTGGACAATCGCTCCCGGAAGAGGCGCGTTTTGCGCGTCGCGTACCATACCGCTGACCTTCACGGCCGCCTCCTGGGCGGAGACCGGCATCCGGCAAAGCCACAACAGCAGGCAGCTGAATAGGATGAGTCTGATTCTCATAAGGAGATGATTCTATAGGTTAGGAAAAGATGTTATTAAATCGTTTCATGCAAATATATCTCTTTTGCAAGGACGGGCACTTGTAAAAATTGTTATAAAAAGTGCACTTTCGTACATTTTTATAAATCCACGGATTCCGCAGGCAAAAATAATCGTATATTGGTGGCGATTTTTACAATTTTCGCATGCGAGCCGTCAAAAATATCCTTCTCTCCATACCGCTCCTGCTCCTGATGTCCCCCGCCTCGGAAGCGAAACAACCCTCGCGCGAGGAACGCCTCTCGGAACATCTTTCCCTCCTGGATGTCACGTCCTTCGCCCAGGATGGATCGGGGCACATCTGGATCGGGACCCTCGGCGGACTGGATAAATACAACGGCTACGAATACGAGCACTTTTCCAACAAGCCCGGCGACCCGGAGAGTCTGAGCAGCGACTTCGTTTTCTCGCTCCTGTACGATGAGGAGAAGGATGAACTCTGGGTCGGGACCATCTCCGGCCTCTGCCGCTACAATCCCGAAAATGAAGGATTCACCCCCTGCGTCGGGGACTATTCCGTCTATTCCATTTTCCGGGACGCTGAAGACATCCTCTGGCTGGCGACTCCTGTGGGAGCCCTCCGGTACGACCCCATCACGGGAGAAACCTCGCTACAATGCCAGGAAACGAAGATCAATCTCTTCTGGGAGGATGACCACGGCCGGCTCTGGGCGGGAACGGGCAGCGGCGAACTGGCCGCACGCACCAACGGAACCGTCTGGGAAAGAATTCCCGTGCCGCAGAAACGGGAGGTCACCGGTATCTTCCGCACGCCCAACCGTATCTGGTGGCTCGGAACGGATGAAGGCTTGCTGTTCTTCGATCCCTCCTCCCGCAGTTTTCCCGAAGACGGGGACCTCCGTGCCCTGCGGCAGGCCATCGGGCACACGCGCATCAACTTCCTCTGCGAAGCGGAGCCGATGAAAATCCTGATCGGCACGGTGACGGAAGGCGTGTTTCTCTACGATCTCATCTCCCAGAAACTTGAGCACAACTCCCCCTCCTACTACAATCCGAACCGGTCCTCCCAGGCCCAGTGCTGCTTCCTCGACAAGAGCGGCATGGTTTGGATCGGAACCTATGACAAGGGGTTTTTCACCGCAAAGAAGCAGTCCGATTATTTCTGCACGGACCAGGTCCTCAACGAAGCCGTCCGGAACAAGTTCTGCACCCGGGTCGTGCCGGGACAAGACGGCGCCATGTGGATTTCGACCCGGTACGACGGTATTTTCCGCTACGAAAGCGACGGCCGCCTCACCCATTTTTCCTCGAGTGACCTGCTCAGCGAACCCTCGGGCAATCATCCCGATGCGGGGGACAAGGACTTCCTTGAAGCCATCCTGATCGACTCGAAGGGAAAACTGTGGGCCGCCTTCGAGTCCTGTCTGGTAATGGGCCATGTGGCGGGAAACCGGCTGGTACCGGAAAAGAAGACGCCTTTGAAGAATGTCCGGGCCATCAAGGAAGACCGGGATGGCCATATCTGGTGCGGCACCTGGAACGGGTTCTTCGAGGCCGGAAAGAGCGGGGCCCTTTCCGAACGTCCCGTTTGCAGGATCCCGGGGAATGTCCCGGAATTCATCTTCCTGGATGACGGGAAAATCCTCGTATCCGTCTATGCCGACAACATCTACGAATACGACCCCGCGGCCGGGAACCCAAGCCCGGCCATGCTGCCCGACACCTACAGGGATATCGCCCGGAACTGCATCTCCCTTTTCCGGGACAGGCAGGGCAACCTGTGGCTGGGCTCTTATTACCATGGGCTGGCATGTGTCGGTGCGGACGGCAGCATCCGCCGCCTGACCGCCGGCGACGGCCTCCCGAGCAACAACGTCCTGTGCCTGCAGGAAGACAATGAAGGATACATGTGGGCCAGCACCCACTGCGGAATCGTCCGGATTATCCACGGGAACGCCGGCCTGCGTGTCACTTCCTACAACCTCCGCGGCATCCTGCCCGGAGAACAATACCACGAAAAGTCCGGCGGCATCTCGCCGGGCGGAGCCGTTTTCTTCGGAGGAAACCATGGCGTGACCTATTTCCAGCCGTCGGACATTCCGGAGAACACCCGGGCTCCCCTCATTAACATCGAGGACATCAAAGTCTTCAACAGAAGCCTGTCGCCGGAAGACGGGACCGGACTGCTGGTCAAAGACATCGGGCACACCGGCGAAATCACCCTCAGCTACCGGCAGCGGACGATTACCATCGACTACGCCGGGATCGACTATTTCTCCTCCAACAACCTCAGCTACAGGTACCGTCTGGAGGGCTTCGACCCCGAAACCGTATCCGTCGGTCCCCACAGGCGGGTGAGTTACTCCAACCTCCCGCCGGGGAAATACACCTTCCGGGTATGGGCCATCGGCGAAGACGGCATCCCCTGCGAATCGCCGGCCGTCCTCCGCTTCCGGATCAAACGGTCGCCCTGGCTGTCGGCGCCCGCCCTCCTGCTGTATCTCGTCCTGCTGGCCCTGTTCCTGCTGACCCTCGTCAAGTCCATCCTCGGCGCCCGACGCAACCGGGTCCGCGAGGAAGAGAAACGCCGGGAGAAGGAGAAGGAACTGGCGGAAATCATCAACCGGAATATGACGGCACTCGGTGAAAAGGACAAACGCTTCCTGCAGCAACTGGACGAGGTGGTCCGGCGGGAACTCGCCAATCCGGATTTCAGCGTCGATGCCCTGGCCATGGAGATGGGGTTCAGCCGGACGGCCCTCTTCAACAAGATCAAAGGCCTCGCCGGCATGTCGCCGAAAGATTTTATCCGGAATTATCGCTTCAAGACGGCTGCGGCCCTGATCCGGGAAGGAGACCTGTCCCTGACGGAAATCGCGGACCGGACCGGCTTTAATTCCTATTCCTATTTCTCGAAGGCCTTCAAGCAGCATTTCGGCATCTCTCCGAAAGACCTGCGGCCCAAGGAGGATGCGGACGAAAAAAGGGCCGGTCCAAACGAACCAGCCCTTGAGAAAACGGCGGGGAATCCCTAGCGCTTGACCATCAGCGGAATGCTGGAGAAGCCCTCCGGACGGTCATAGAGTTCGCAGTGGCAGTCGCCCAGGTGCTTGACCTTGAAGCCGTTGGCCTTGTACTCTTCGTAGTTGAAGGCATTCAACTCGTCAATGGCGATCTGGTGGAATTTGTCGAAATCCGGCCACCACTCCCAGCCGCTGCCAAAGTCATTGTAAAGGAAAGCGTCGGCGCACTGCTTTCCCAGTTCGGGCGTCACATAGAAGGCGCCCATCGCCAGGACATTGACTCCGTTGCCGGTGATGGCACGGAAGGCCGCAGGGACGCTCTCGACGACGCCTGCATGCACGCCCGGGCACTTGCTGGCCGCGATATGGATACCCATACCGGTGCCGCAGAAAATCAGCGCACGCTCAAATTCCTTCTCGGTAATCATCGCGCCCACGCGCAGGCCGATGCGGTGGAACATCAGTTCGGTGTCGTTCGGGTCGGAATCGGCCTTGACACCGATGTCCGTCACTTTCCAGCCTTTTTTCTCGAGATACTCCTTAATGGCTTCCTTCAGGGGATAGCCGGCGAAATCGGCGGCCATCAGAATTTCCTTGTTCGCAACAGTTTTCATAATGGTTATTGATTGATCGTGTTTTCGGTATGCAAGTTACGGATAAAATCCAATTATTCAAATATTTCAGGAAGGTCTTTGACAATCTGGCGGAAGATCGCCTGACCACCCTTCGGGTTGGGATGGTGATAGATCTGCCAGCCCGTCATCGGGGCCGGATAGCCCGTGTAATCCTCCCAGTACATCATGCCCTTGTCCACCTCCGCGCCATCACCCGCACGCGAGGTCGCCTTATCGAGTTCGGCGCCCTTGATGCCGAGTTTCGCACGCACCTGGCGGATGAGCGGATTGCCGCCGAAGTCGGCGTTGTTCTGCGTGCCGCTCTCGTTGCAGGGCATGTTGTTGAGAATCGGGATGGATCCGTTATCCCGGATGATGTTCATAAGTTGGGTCAGATTCGCCTCGGTGTTGCCGCCGTTGGCCCCGATGGTCACCATCACGTAATCGGCCTGGATATAGGGCAGTTCGTTCGGCACATACTCCAGAAGTGTATTGATCGTGCCGCCGCCACGGCCGCTGGACATCGCGCTACCGCCCAGGCGGGCGATGAGCAGTTGCGTATAGGCCTGCGGGAAATCCTCCGTCGGATAGTAGGCCTCCGGCTGGGTGATGGAATCACCGATGATCAGCAGGCGGATCTTGTCCTTGAGCGACTCCACCGTGATGCGGCTCACGAGCATGGACGTTCCGGAGGAAAGGCCGAAGCAGTAATGGTCCCAGCCCGGACCGACGTAGAAGCCGTTCTGGACCTTTCCCTGGCCGCAGCCGCCCTCGCCGTCATTGACCGCCACCACTTCCTCCTGCTGGCCGGACGCCACATCGATGATGCGGACGACGGCCTTCTGGTAAATATGGTGGATTTCCACATCATATTCCCTGTCACCGGCCAGGAAGGAAACTTCCCGTGCAGTGGCCGGCGTGGTGAGGATGGATATCTTTTTCCGGGGGATATCGACCGTGGCGTTAAAATCGCCTTCGCTTGAGCGGAAGAGGCACACGGCGTCGCCCGACGGACGGATGCGGTAGCGGACCAGCCGCTCGGCCAGGGCATAGAAGCGATTGAGTTTGACGATGTTGCCCGTCCTGTTGACAAGCAGGCCGTCCTCCTGCCAGGAGGCGACGCCATTCAGTTCAAGCTTGTCGACTTTATTCAGGGAGTTGATCCTCTCGTCAAACATGACGCTATGCTTGAAGGTCTGTTCGGCAGGTTCTTCCCGGGCCTTCACGGTGACGGCCACCTGCGCGCTGGCGCTCTGGTAGGACACCGTAATCACGGCATTTCCAACGGCGAGGGCCTCGATGAGTCCGGCGGAAACCGACGCCACCGAAGGGTCGGACGATTCCCAGGAGAAGGTCAGTTCCTTGGCGACGGAAGGCTTGGGATAGGCCTTCACGACGAACTGGTCCCCCACCTGCAGTTCCAGGGAAGTCTTGGATACCGAAATCCCCTGGATCTGATAGCCGGCCGGGCCCGCCTGCCTGCCGCAGCCGCAGGAAAGCAGCAGCGGCAGCAGGAGCCCGGCAAACAGATATTGAAACACTTTCATGGTATCACGGCATAAAAGTTACTTCTGTCCGTTCCGAGACAAGCCCGTCCCGGTTGACGGTCTCCACACCGATGCGTACCGGCTGGGCAGGAACCCCGCCTGCTTCCAGTTTCATTTCCGGCGCAGGGACGGGAATGGCGTTGTCCCCGTTGAGGTCATAATTCTGGAAGATGCCGGAAGAGGGCACCGTCCCCACCTGCTCGCCGTCCCGGTAGACACGGAAGCGGGCTATGCCGGACTCCACGTCGGCCAGGGCTTGCCAGGTAATGAGCAGCGAGGCTCCTTTCTTCTCCACCTTCACGAAAGCGGGCGCGGGAGGCGGGGTCTTGTCCTTCACCATATTGGTGGAGGCGAATTCCCGCCAGGCCTCGGCGCTGGCGTGGTCGGGCAGGCGGGCCATTCTCCGCTTGTCCCCGCTGTATTCCGTTTCTTTGAAGATTTCGAAGGTGGTCGTGTCACCCAGCCAGGTCTGGTCAGGATCGAGCGGCCGCAAGCCCCTGTCGGTCAGACGCTGGCGCAGTGCCGCCTCCCAGAAGGGGATGGCCATCGTCCGGAGGTAACTGAAATTATGGTTCTGACCCTTGTTCAGAACGATGGAGGCCGGAGCTCCCCGGGCGCGCAGGCGCTGAAAAGTGTGCCGGGCCGTCTCCTTGCACTTGGACGAGGGATCCCCGTCCTGATCGCCGGCGTGGCGCAGGAGGATGGGCACCTCACAGGCGGCGTCCGAATACTCGTAGGCCGGGTCCCAGGCGGCACTGTAGCAGACAGCCGCGATGATGCGTTCGGGGTAGTCCCGGAGCATGCCCAGGGTCCAGAAGCCGCCGGCGCTATGGCCCCAGAGTAGCCAGGGAACGGTCGTCAGCTCTTCATGGGAAGACTCGAAGGCCGCCTTCGACAGCGCCTTCATCAGACCTGCCGCACTGCCCTTTTCGGGATAACCCCACAGGCCGCAGTTGCCGTAGATGGCCGTCTCCAGCACCGCCACCCCCCACTTGCGGGCGAAGGCCTGGTACTGGAGGTCCTGGTGGCGGGTAAGTCCGAACTGCTCCATTCCGCAACCGTGCTGAAGGATCAGCACGGCGCGAATCTTCTCCACGGGGGGAATGTAGAAACCGTATTCCGCCCGTTCCGCATAAGGACAGTCCTCGCCGGACAGGGTCAGGGCAAAAACCTGCTCTTCCCCCTCTTCCTCCGGCGGAGGCAGGGGGGTGGGGGCTGTCACCGTGACCGGTATCGAAGCGCTCTTCCCCTGGTAGGACGCCGAAACGGAGGCCGTGCCGGCCGCAAGGGCCGCCACCTCACCGTTGGAAACGGAGACGACAGAAGGGTCGGAGGATTCCCAGGAGAAAGAAAGCGGTACGGCGACAGAGGGGCTCGGATAGGCCTTCACCTGCGCTTTTTCGCCGATGAGAAGATCCAGCGAAGTGGGCGAAAGGCTGATGCCTTTGAGTTGGTAGCCAGTCCCTCCGCCCTGCCTGCCGCAGCCGCAGGAAAGCAGCAGCGGCAGCAGGAGGAGCGATACCAAATGCTGTATACGCCTCATACGCACTTACTATCTGCCAGAGAGAGCAAACTGGGTGAAGTAGAACGCAGCCCAGACGTGGAGCCACTCCCCGGAAGTCTGATCCTGATAGACGTGAGCCGCGGAATAGGTCCGGCAGACACTGCCCACGGAATAGGTGCCGGGCGTCGCTACCTTGAAGACCAGCGGGCAGACGACGGGCTCGGCGTGGCCGTCGATCTCGTCCACCTTCATGTAGGCGAGGGTCTTCTCCTTTGTGATGATGCTTCCGTCATCAGGATTGATGTCCGGCAGTTCCACACTGTCGTTCAAGTAGTCGCCGTCCCCGGCGGAAGCGAAGATGTACACGTCGATATCGTACGGGTCGTCAGCGCCATAGATGGTGGGTTCGAAGGCATAGTAGCCGGGCGTGAAATCCTGGAACTGGAAGCTCTTCGCATTGTCCATATCGGAGCATCCCCACACTGCGGCAGCCCAGTAGCAAGGCATGCCAGTGCCAGCGGCGGTATCGAAGGTGATTCCGAACGATTTCGAGTTGGTATACCACCAGTTGTGATACTGGAAACGGTCGCCCATGGGAGGGAAATGGCTGTTGCCATCGGTCTCGAACGGAGGAACGGCGTTCCTGAGTTCCGGAACGGCGGCGAGTTCCACCGGGGTGCAGGTAGCCTCGACACTATTGGCCAGGTCGATTTCACCCAGACGGACAGGCAGGAGGTCCTCAAACGGCTCGGAAAGAACCACCTTGATGTAGCGGGCGGCCTGTTCCTTTGCGAGCGGGAAGGTCTGGCTGCCGGTACGGCCGACAAGGGTCTGAGCCGTCAGGACGTCCTTCCAGGTCTGGCCGTCGTCGCTGATGGCCAGCGAGAACGTCTTTGCCAGGGTGGCGCCCGTAAGGTCTTCGGCCTGCGCGAGGATAATGGAGGAAATCATGCGGTCCGCCGCGAGATCGACCACGATTTCAGTGCCCTCGGCATAGGTGGCGGGATTGCCGTCGATGGCGGCTGCCGCGGCGCTGGTCCACTCCGCCTTGGCCAGGGTCTTCGTACCGGCAGGTCCGACGGAGATGCGGAGCACCACGGTGCTGCTCTTGCCGGCGCCATTCTCGGCCACGACCCAGATCTGTGCCTCCGCCGGCTCGGCAGGGGCCGTCAGGACAATCTTATCGGCCTGGACGGCAGCCGTATAGCCGCCGACATTCATCACGGAAACCACCGTCTCGTCATCACCGCCCTTGATGGTGTAGGGGACTTCAACGACCTGGTTGGGCTTGGAAACGATGATCTCGCGATTGGCGATAATCAGACCGAAATCGGCGGCGGCGCCGGCGCGGGGAATAACGAACTTCGTTTCCGCATCGTCATCGAGAACAAAGGTGACGGTATCGTCGGTCACCTGGATATCAGCGAACCAGGTATCACCGTCAGCGCCCTCAGGACCTATCGGACCTTGGGGGCCTTGCGGACCTTGAGGACCCTGGGGGCCCTGGGAACCCTGGCCACCGTTCTTTCCATGACGGACCGTGAAGGTTCCGTTCTTTTTGAAAGTAATCACGTAGCCGACGACTTCGCTCCCTTCCTTAAGCGGCTGGACATCGGTGATGTAGTCACCGCTTTCGCTGACCTGCTGAAGGTTCAGGACCGCCGTCTCCAGGTCGGCGAGACGCTTTTCGATGGGCGTCAGATCCACGCTGGTACAGCCGGCCCAAAGCAGGGTCGCGGCCGCAAGCACGAATGCAAAAATCTTTTTCATTGCTTTAATGGTATTAGTTTATAATTTATAAGGAATTGAACTGATCGGAAGTAATCTTACAAGGCTTCGAGTTCGATGCCGTCGATATAGAGGTCGCTCCAGGGATAAACCCCGGTGATGACGTAATAGTCATGGGTCGTATATACCCAGCCGATGGATATCGTCGCATCCTCCATGATGGTGAAAGGCAGCACCTGGACTGTCTGCTGATGGGCCGGCATATCAATGAAGGTCAGCACGTTCGTATCCGTCGCGACGCTGCCGATATCCGGGAGGGACGCCCCCCTGGTCACGACAGCATAGCAGTCCAGGCAACGGATATCGGTCGTGTTGCGGATGGTCAGTTTAAGGTCGTAATAGCCGGGAACAAGTTCCACCGTCTGCCAGACCTTACCGTTGGTCACGCAAGGGACGCCCCAGGCCTCGGCCGTCCATACGCAGAGGGCCTTGCCGCCCTCGTCATAGGTAATCATGGAAGGGTCGGAAGTATTCCAGCCGACGGCCCGCTGCATACGGCCCGGAGACTGCAGCGCGGGGGCGAAGCCCTGTTCCCCGTCACCCTCGAAAGGAGGCACGCCGTTGACCAGGGAAGGCATCGTACGGCTGTCATCCGCAGCCGTGGTGAAAAGGTCGTTGAAGAGGTCGAATTCGCCCAACTGGAGCGGAGCGTCCGTGTAGGCGCCGCTCAGGGTCACGCGCAGGTACTGCGCCTTGACGGGGGCGTCGAAGGGGAACTCCTGGGCAAAGCAGTTACCCATCAGTTTCCGGTCGAGCAACTGCTCCCAGGCCGAACCATCCTGGCTCACTTCCAGGGTGAAATGTTTGGCCATGGTCCCTTCGGTCAGTTCCCGGCCCTGGGTCAGGGAAACCCCGGAGAAGAGCTTGACAGTCTGCATGTTGACGGTAAAGCTCTGTTCCCCTTTGGATGCCGCCACCCAACTGGTCAGCGGTTTGCCGTCAATGACGGAGGACAGCGGGAAATCGGAGGCCGCGGGCGTATCGGACAACAGCCAGACGCTTTTGTCGAGCTGCATCAGGGCCGCTTCGCGGATATTGACCCGGACGGCCGCATATTCATCGATGAAGTCACCGGAGGGTTTATATACGGTATGGTAGGTGTAATCCAGGTCGGTGTCGATATCGTCGATGACAATGGTCGTCTGGTCGGGAGAAAGGGTCTTCTGCCGGACCTGGGAGGTCAGGTCGGTGTAGGTAATCACCACGCCGGCCTCTCCCGCCGCAGCCTTGTCGAAGGTAATCTCCACCCGATTCGGGCCTGTCTGCTGCAACTTGATGAACTTGCGGTTGGCCAGGGTTCCGGTCCAGGAACTTTCGCCGATAACGACGGTGATGCCCTTGGGCAGGGATTCCTTGCCTTTGACGTCCAGCGTAACCACTCGGAATGTCTCCTCTCCGGCGGAAAGTCCGCTGACTTCCACCCGCTGAACCTGGGCACTCCGGTCGATGCGGAAGTCTTTGACGGATCCGCCGCCATAGTACACCTTACCTGTATAGGCTTCCGCGGGGGCCGTGAATTCGAGCACGACCCGTCCGATACCCGGGTAGGCCTTCAAGTCGGAAACCCGTTCGGGGATGGGGTCCGCCGCCCGCTGGCAGGCGGCTGCGCAAAGTGCCAGGAAAGCGGCACAGAGAATATATTGAATCTTTTTCATAATGCGCTTGTCTATAGGTTATTGCCAGGCTTCCGGTTGCGTCATGCCGACCATTTTCTTGGCGTCTTCCAGCGGAATCGGCATCACCAGGTACTTATCCGTATAGGACTGATAGTCACGGATTTTGCGACGCTCGTAGGAGAACTTGCCGTCGTCGCCCTTGGTAATGCGCATGCCGGTTACGAAACGGTTGGTCTGGGACAGGATCTTCCAGCGGCGCTGGTCCATGAACCGTCCCTGCTCCAGGCAGAACTCCACGCGGCGCTCGTTGCGGATGCGCGGCATCAGGAATTCGTAACTTTCCTCATAGCCGGGGACATCCTCGATGTCAGGCTGGCCGGCGCGGTTGCGGACCTTGTTGAGGGCACGGACCGCATTTTCATAGTCACCCAGTTCGCAGAGGGCTTCGGCACGGTTGAGATAGAATTCCGCCAGGCGGAAGAACACCCAGCAGACCTGCTGCATCGCCCCGCCGCCGCTCGGGCCCCAGAAATTGATGTACTTGTCCTTACGGGAATAATAACCCGTGCAGGAACGCTGCGTTTCCTGGGAGATCACGTCGTTGAATCCGTTGGGGGCGCCCACGTAGGTCTCGATGATGTAATTCTGCGTACAGTTGTACGGAACGCCATAGTCCGCGCCGTTGTAGAGGATGTCCACGTAGAAACGGGCGTCGCGGTGGGCATAGGGATCGCCGCCGTGCTCCTCGCTGTAGCCCAGTGCGGCCGCTTCCGGGGTCACGGTGACCTTCGTATGGGTATCATCGTCATACGTGACCGGCAGGGCCCCGTTGGTCATCTCGAAGCAGTCCACCAGTTCCTGGGTCGGCGATTCGCCGCAGTTCCAGATATGGTTGATGCTGGCATAGGGATAATTGCCCACGTCAACGGCATTGGTGTTGTTGATGTGGCTGTTATCGGCCCAACTGCGCCAGATGATTTCGGGAATCTGGTCGGTGAAATTGCTCACGAAGAGTTTCTTGTAGTCGCTCATCGGGACCAGGTCATATTCGCTCATGTTGAGCACATCCTGCGCGGCATCGGCGGCTTTCTGCCACCGTTCGGCCTTCTTCTCGGGATTATACAGCGCCGAAGCGGCAAACATGTACACACGGGCGCGGATGGCCTTGGCAACGCCGTTGTCCACGTGCATGGCCTCGTTGGGCGCCTGCCGGTTGGGGAGAATGCCGGACTGGACGACATCCATCACTTCGGCGGAGATCTTGTCGGCCAGCCAGTCCACGCTGGGGCGGGTCAGGGAACCCCATTCCTTGTAGTTGGCGTCGAAGGGTTCTTCCACCCAGGGCATCGGTCCGTAAAACTCCAGCAGCCACATGTAGTACCAGCAGCGCAGGATACGGGCCTCGGCCACCCAGCGGGCAATTTCCTGCTGGGTCAGGGCCGTTGACATCGGCAGGTACTTGATGGCGTTGTTGGCCAGGCGGATCCCCCGCCAGAAGTCAGGCCACAACTGTTCGCTCGGGCTGGACCAAAGCCATTTGATAACGGGATTGGAAAGGGAAAGCTGGCCGTTGTGCCATTCGTAGGCATCATAGGTGGCGGCCCAGAAGGCGTTGTCCGTCAGACAGTCAAAGGTGTTCATAACGAAGGAAACCTGGTCGCGGGCCGTATAGACTTCGCCGTACACGGCAGAGATCAGGCCCTGGCTCCGGCTCTGGTTGGACAGCACCTTATCCAGGGTAATCTGCCCGTCCGGGGTCTTCTCCAGCACGGAATTGCAACCGGTCAGGAGCAGCAGGGCTCCCAAAAGGATAGAAAGGGTCTTTTTCATGGTACGTGCTTATTTAGAAGGAGATATTCAAACCGATGTTCCAGGTCGAGAAGACCGGATAGAGCAGGGCGTTGTTCTGCTCCGGGTCCTGGTACTTGACCGGATAGTTGTCGAAAGTCAGCAGGTTGAGTGCGTTGACATAGAAGCGGATCTGGTCGGAGCGGATGGCGCGCGACCATTTCCGGGGCAGGGTGTAGCCCAGTTCGATGTTTTTCAGGCGGATGTAGTCACCGTTGACCAGCCAGAAGTCGGACATGACCTTGCTGGCGTTGCTGCCCGGTTCCAGACGCGGATAGGTTATGGGCAGGCCCGCTTCCAGACGCGCCACGCTCCAGGCTTCCTTGTGCCACTGGTTGAAGTTGTAGGTCTCCCAGATGTTCTGGCCGGTGAGGTAGTAACTGCGCCCGGCGCCGCCCTGCCACATCATGCTGATATCGAAGCCCTTCCACTGGAAACTCAAGCCGGCGCCGTAGGTCCATTCCGGGACTTCCGGGTTGCCGATGGGCACCATGTCCCGTTCATCGACATAGCCGTCACCGTTCTGGTCCTTGTATTTCAGGTCGCCCGGCTGCGGCACTGCGCCCGTCCCGCTCTGGTCGTACCAGTCGAGGATTTCCTGTTCGCTGTTGAAGAAGCCTGCCGTCTCGTAGCCGAAGTTCTGCCCCATGCGGAAGCCGGTGCTGCGCAGGCGTACGGCATAATCCTCAGGCAGAAGCACTTCGCTCATATAGAGGATGCGGTTGCGGTTGAAGGCGGAATTGACCCGCACGTCGAGCCGCATATCCGGAGAGAATACCTTGGAGTAAATCAGGCTGAGTTCGAAACCCTTGTTTTCGATCTGGCCCGCGTTGATCTTCGGGAGTATGCCCGACACGTACACGCCGCCGGTACCGAAGACGCCCGTCGGGACGAGTCCGGTGGCCGGAATGAGGATGTTGTCACGGCGCTCGTAGAAGACATCCGCCTCGAGGCGGAAGTCATGCCAGAGGCCGAGTTCGAGGCCGACATTGAATTTGTTGGCCTTCTCCCAGGTGAGTTCCTCGTTTCCGATCTGGCTCTCGTAACTGCCGCTCCACAAGGTCAGGAAAGCGAAACGGGAGCCGTTCATGTTGTCGTTACCGACCTGTCCGTAGGACGCGCGAAGTTTACCGAAGGTGATGACATTCTGGCTCTTCATCCAGGGTTCCTCGCTGAACACCCAGCCGAGGGACAGGGAGGGGAAGAAACCCATCTTCTTGCCCGGGGCAAACTGCTCGGAACCGTTGTAGCCGAAGTTGATTTCGGCCAGGTAGCGGTTGTCGTAGGCATAGGTGGCGCGGCCGACGAAACCGATGTAGTTATAAGGCAACTGGATGTTGATGACCCGCTGGTAGCGGTTGAACAGGAGCATCCCCGTCACGTCGTGCTTGCCGAAACTGCGCGCATAGTTGAGCGAAGCGTCGATGTTGAAGAGATTGTTGAACTGTTGGTACTGGGCGTCGGAAAGGGTGCCGTTGGTCATCGTACCGGTCTTTTCGTACTTGACGCCGTCGGGGGACGACGGATCGGCAATGGCCTCGTAGAGTTGGAAGGTACGCTGCCGCACCTGCTGGTTGGTGGAGAAGGCGTCGTAGGAGACGACCGCCTTGATGGACAGGCCCTTGGTAATGAAATCCAACTGCTGCTCCAGACCGAGGGTCGCCGTCACCTGATTGCTCTGCGTATTGCGGAAACCGGAACGGTTCAACATACCGTAGGGGACGTTGTTGATGTTGCCGCCCTTGAGCGAGGATGTCAGGACTTCACCGTCCGGAGTCACGTCGTTGAAATAGTTGTTCGGGGTCGTGAGCAGGGAACTGACGACGATGGAATAGCCGTTGACATCATCCAGGTAGTCCCCGTTGTTCGGCACCACCACCGGGTCGTTCTTGCGCTGCATGTAACCGCTGATATTGAGGAACATCCGCAGGCTGGACGTCACATCGATATCGAAATTGGAGCGGAAATTGACACGGTCCGCCTTCGAGGCGGCGTCGTAATCGTATTCTTCGAATTTCTCGCTCCGGAAAATACCGTTTTGGTGGAGATAGCCGACCGTGGTGAAATAACGCATCCGCTCGGTACCGCCGCTGATATTGACGTTGACCCTCGTCATCGGGGAATTGGGCCGGATGAACTCCTTGACAAAGTTTCTGGTCGGGTAGAGGGCCTGGAAGTCTCCGGTCCGGTAATGCTCCAGCGCCTCGTTGTCGTAGATAGCCGGGCGGCCGTTCTGGTATTCGACCTGGTTGCGCAGGAGGGCGTAATCATAGGCCGACACCATGTCCGCCATGCGGGTCGGGTTCTGGAAGGACTGCTCGACGGTCGCATCGATGACCGGCTTGCCGGACTTGCCGCGACGGGTAGTCACGAGGATGACGCCGTTGGCGCCGCGGACACCGTAAACCGCTGTGGCGGAAGCGTCCTTGAGGACGGTGATGGTCTCCACCTCACGCGGGTCGAGGGCGGTGAAATCCCGTTCCACGCCATCGACCAGGGTCAGCGGGTTCTGGCCGTTGACCGTGGACATACCGCGGATGTAGAAGTTCATCTGCTCGCCGCCCGGAACGCCGCTCCGCTGGAGAACGGTCAGACCCGGAAGACGGCCCGCAAGGGCGATACCCAGGTTGGATGCGGGGGTCTGCTTGAGCCCTGTGGCCGGGATGCTGGAGATGGCGGCGACGACGCTTTCTTTGCGTTGCTGGCCATAGGCGATCACGACCGTTTCTTCCAGTTGGGATGATTCTTCCGGGAGGACGACATTGATAACGGCACGGCCCGCCACCGTAATATCCTGTGTCTCATAGCCGAGGCAGGAAAAAATCAGGACGGAGCTCTCCGACGGAACCGCTATGGAATAGTTTCCTTCGGCATCGGCGATAATGCCTTGCGTCGTCCCCTTGATTTGGACCGTAACCCCGGGAACCGGCTGCTGCTGCGGATCCGTGATCCGGCCATGCACCGTAAGGGTACGGCCCTGCTGGGCAAGCGCCGAAAAAGAAATCGAGAGCGCCAGCAGAAGACAGGCAATTTTGGGTTTCATATCAAGTAGTGGTTATTGGTTGTTATTTCAGCAGATACAGGTAACTCAGGCGGCCCATCGGCATGGCGCTGCCCGTCAGGTAGGAATCCATCAGGTCGGAAGGGGTGCTGACACCCATCTCTACCTTGAAATAGAAGGAATCCACGTCCGTCAGACCCACCTCGTTACGGGGCACGGCGATCTGGATGACCTTGCCCGAACGGGAGAAGGCGGCATCGGCCGAGCCGGAAAGTCTGTAGCCGGCGGAAATCTTCTCGATGGAGATTTTTCCCTGGCTGACCGAACGGCCGATCAGGTAATCGTAGCACTCCCAGGCCTTTGCGGCGGGTTCGCCGCAGCCGATGAAAAGATTCAGCCAGTTGGTCTTGCCGGTCGGCGCACTGAAATCCTCCTTTCCCAGAAGATAGAAATAGATGTTGTCCTTGTCGTGGGCGACACGCACTTCCATCAGTTTATCAACCGGGGCCGGCTGGGCGTAATGGACCGTCTTGGAGCCGCCGTAGGCATTGCGCTCCATGAAACGGGCGTCGGTATTGCGCTGGACATAAGCGACATCGTCCCATTGGGCCGTTTCGCCCGCAAGGTCGATGGTCTTGGGCTCCGCAGCCGTGCGGGCACCCTCCTGGGAACCTTTGTAGCGGCGGATATTGCGGATAAGCTGGAGGTAGAAGGCATCCTGATAGCCGCCCTTCATCGGTTCGATATCCCGGGAGTATTCCTTGTTGGCGGCATCGCAAAGCATGTATTCCCCGCCGTAAGGTTGCTTGTAGGCAATCCATTCGTTCCAGCCGCCGACCGAAATCATGGGCGGATCGGCCTTGATGGCCTCGTCCCATTCGCTCTGGAAGAAGGTTCCCTTGTCCACGTTGGCGGAAATGTTCTCCCGCAGGGCGGGATCCCAGCCGCGTCCCCAGTTGATATGGCCCGGACGGGTGATGGAGAAGGACATGGGCACGCCCGGGTGGCTGGCCACCGTCACATTCATCATCTTCGATTGCGTATGATAGGGCTGCGGGAACTTCCATTCCACCCAGGTGAAACCGTTCTCATAGGTAGGATCGAAGGGCCAATTGGGTTTGAAGAAATGGAAGAAGTCCAGCAGGTCGGCGCTCAACGGCTCCGGATTATAGGAGGTATCCCCACGGGATGAGGCCTCGGCGATGTCATCCCGAGGGTCGGTATAGGCAATGATGAGCGGTTTGCCGTCCACCTTATACCAGACATTGGGGTAACGACCCGGCCCGTAGATGAGGTTATAGAGGTTCCGGACGGTCTGGATGGAACGGGAATGGGTGTAACTGACGATTTTCGGCGGATTCCAGCCCTCTTTCTGCATCTCGTCGATAACCTTGCAGACCTGCAGGACCACATCGTCGTAAACGACGGCGTTGGTATGGTCGAAGAAGATGAAATCCACCCCGGCCATGGTAATCATCTGCATCTGCTTGCGGAGCACCCACTCGTCGTTGGAGTTGTAGTAACCCCAGAGCGGTTCACCCCAGTAGTGGGCCTGGCCGTTGGGACTGACCACATCGTCGTACTGCTTGAAGAGGATGTTGATGCCGTCGGGCATAGCGGCAATCTTCGTGGCATCGTAGATCCCGGAGGCATAGGGCTGGCCGATCCAGGGCCAGAAGAACAGGCCCACCTGCCTGTCGTCACGGAAACCGGCCACGCTGCCGAAAGCCCTTCCGAAATGGTCCACGCCCACGATATCGCCCACGGAACAGGAACTGACCGAGGGCTGCTCCGGCTGTTCCGGTTTCTCTTCGTTTCCGTTGCCGGACGAATCGATCGGCTCCGGCACCAGGAATACGGGTTTGGGTGCGCAGGCGGACAGCGGCAGGGCGCACAGGATAGTCAAGACTAAAGAGAGTATCTTTTTCATCATCTAAAGATTGCTTTTCAGTTCATACTGGCCGGAGCCGAGGGTCAGGAAGGCATAGCCCTTCCGGGCCTGCGTCTTGGTCCGGCGGCCGTTGCAGACCACGCTGCGGCCGTCGGCGGCGGGGACCCAGACGTCAGCGACAGAGCCGGCCGGGATATCGACGTTCCAGACAAGCGCACGGCCCTTCCTGCGCCAGGCGCTGCGGATCGTTCCCTTGACCGTATCGAGCGAGCCTTCCGCCCATTCGAGGGCCTTCGGAAGGCAGGGCTTCAAGGTGAAACGACTGAAGCCCGGATGGTCGAAGGAGGGGTTGATGCCGAGCAGATGGCGGTAGAACCAGGCATCCACCGTCGCCATCATCGGATGGTTGTGGGAGTTCATGGCGTCGCCGGTGAGGTATTCCCAACGTTCCCAGACCGTAGTCGCGCCCTTGCTGAGCATGAAGCCCCAACTGGGGTAAGTGGTCTGGGTGACCAGGCGCCAGGCCTCCTCGATGTGGCCGCCGTCGGCGAGCACGTCCAAAAGGTATTTGGTGCAGAGGTTGCCGGTGGTCAGGTGGTAGTCGCGGGCCCGGACGTCGGCCGCAAGGTTTTCCAAGGCACGGGCCGCCTGCTTCTCGTCGGGAATCCCCAGATAGAGGGCGAAGGCGTTCGAGGCCTGGTTATTGGAAGCGTATCCGCCCTTCTCCTCGTCCCAGTAGGCCCGGTTGAAAGCCTCGCGGGTCCGGTCGGCATAGGCGTCGTACTGGGCGGCTACGTCCGCCATGCCCAGCACGCGGGCCATGTCGGCCAGCAGCCTTTCACAATAATAGAGGTAACCGGTGGAAATCATCAGCCCCGGGGTGTCGCGCGAAACGCCGCTGCCGTTGGGATCCATCAGGAAATCCCGCGGCGGGCACCAGTCGCCGTAGTAACTGTAATCGACGATGCCATCGGTGGTGCGGCTGCGCAGATAATCGACCCAGCCGCGCATGCCGGCAAACTGGTCGGCGATGGTCTGGCGGTTGCCGTAGAATTCATAGGCCCGGGCGGGCAGCAGGAGGTAACTGGCGCACACCGGGTCGGCCGGGCGCATGCCGAAGCGGAACGGGGCCACGCAGGTAATGGTACCGGCCGCATCCTGGGTGTCGGTGATGTCCTGGGCGAATTTCGGGAAGAAACGGGCCATGTCAAAGTTAAAGGCCGCAATCTCATGACTGACAGTCAGGTCGTTGAGCCAGCCCATGCGCTCGTCGCGCTGCGGACAGTCGGTCGGGACGCTGTGGAGGTTGCTCGCCTCGGTGTTGACCACCATCCGGTGGATCCGGTTGACCAGATCGTCGGCACAGGCGAATTGCCCGATGGTCCGGACATCGGTGCGGACCACCCGCACGGCAAAGTCGTCGGCGGCGGGCTTGTAGGGAAGGCCTTCCACCTGGAAATAACGGAAGCCGTGATAAGTAAAGGAAGGCTCCCAACACTCCTCTCCCCGACCGGCGCTGATGTAAGTATCACAGGATTTGGCGTTTCGCAGGTTGTCCTGGTTGACGGAACCGTCCTCGCGCAGGGTCTCGGCGAAACGGAGCCGGATGACGTCTCCCTCCTTCGCACGGACCTTCAGGGCCACCCAGCCCGCGAGGTTGCGGCCCGCATCGAAGACATACACGCCGGGTGCAGGTTCCGCCACCAGGGAAGGCTGCAGGGTCTCCACCGCGCGGATCGGCTCCACACGGGGCGAATGCAGTTCTCCCACCGGGTCGTCGGTATTGTGGGCCCAAGCCCAGTCCTTGTCCATCAGGGCGGCGGAAATGCCGGTGTCCCAGATGGCTTCGCGGTCCTCCCGCGCATCATAGGTTTCCCCGTCGAAAATGGTGGAATAGAGCGTCGGCCCCGGCGTCACGTGACGGAAATGGTCGGAATTCATCACATAGAAGGTGCCGTCGGTATAGACCACTTCCACCTGGACGCGGAGACGGGGGGTTCCGAGCCAGCCCGGCGCCACGGGGATAACGATGCTGTTGGCTCCGGGACGGAAGCAGGCGCCCACATCATACGTCTCGTAGTAAACCCGCTTGCTGTATGTGCTCTGGGCAGGATCGAGGACATGGTCCCCGACCTTCTCATGGTTGATGTACAGACTGTGGAAGCCGATACCGGCCACATAGGCGCGGGCATAGGCGATGGTCTTGGAGGGATCCGGCCAGAACAGGCTCTTGAAATACAGGACGCGACCCGGCATGCCCGGCACGTAGCCGATCCAGCCGCCATACCAGTCGGTCTGGCGCGTCAGGCCCATTTCCCACCAGGTGGGCGCAGACCAGGGCGATTCCGTCCCGTCCTGCCATACCTTCACCTTCCAGTAGTAACGGGCACGGGAGGCGAGGTTCAGGTGGGCGGTGGAAATGCAGGTCGTCTGTCCGGAAGCCACCTTGCCGCTGTCCCATACATCGCCTTTGTCCTGGGCAAGAAGGGACTCGCTGGAGGAGACCAGAATGCGGTAGGCAGTCTGGACCACGTCTTTGTCGGGGCTTATGAGACGCCAACTGAGCTGAGGGGCATAGTCGATGCCGAGGGGACGGTCCTGATACTCCGACAGGAGTCCTGTAACTTCCAGGCTACGCGCCCCGGCAGGGAGGGACAGGAGGGCGAGCGACAGGAGGACGGAGAAGAAACGCTTCATTCCTAAAATCGTTTTAATAACGATGCAAAAATAGTGGATTCCGCGCAAGAGCTCTTGTAAAAACTGTTCATTTTTTTGCGTTTTTCGATATATTTACCCTTCCCTGTCAATTCTGACAGGTGAGACACGAAAAATTGCTATATTTGTCAAGCCATGAAACGGAGACGCCTCATCACCCTCTTTCTCTGTACCCTGACGGCCGTCATTCCCCTTTCCGCGCAGCAGGGAAGGGAAGGAAGATTATTCCCTACCTTGTCCCATCTGGATGTACAGGACATCGCCCAGGATGCCCTGGGCAACATGTGGTTCGCCACGCTTTCAGGCCTGAACCGTTACAACGGCTACGAATTCGAACACTTCCTGTGCAACCCTGCCGACAGCACCTCGCTCACCCACGATTTCGTGTTTTCCCTTCTCCCCGGCGACGGAAGTTACCTGTGGGTCGGGACGGCCATGGGCCTGCAACGCTACGACCTGCAGCAGGAGCGGTTCGAGTTGTTCCATGGACCGACGGCCCCTGTCTATCGGATCTTCCGCGACGCCGCCGGCAACATATGGACCGCCACTCCGATCGGGGCAGGAAAGGTCAGGATGGCGGAAAAAACGGTCGATTACAACGATGGGATGGAAGCGGTCAACGTCCTGTGGGAAGATTCCTACCATCGGATATGGGCCGGCCTGGAGGGCGGGTTGGGTCGCATCGACTCGCCCAAGGAGCGTTTCTATCTTCCGGGAAGAAGGACGGTGCTCTCCCAGTACACCGACCCGAACGGCCGCTGGTGGCTCGGGACGGACCAGGGTATCTTCCTCTTCGACCCGGTATCGGGAACCGTGGTCGAAGGGCCGGACTTCCTTCCCCCGACCGCCAGGGACCGCATCAACTTCATCCGGGAGACCGAACCCTCGAAACTGCTCATCGGCACCACCACGGACGGTCTGTTCCAATACGACCTCATCACCAAGGTCCTGCTCCACAACCAGCCGGTCCGCTTCAATCCCGGCCGTTCGGCCGAACTCAACGCCTGCTACATCGACCGTCAGGGCTACATCTGGATCGGCACCTACGACAAGGGTTTCGTCTTTTGCAACAAACAGGCGGACCTCTTCAATACCGACAACGTACTCGCGCGCGGGCTCGCGGACAAATTCGTCACCCGCGTAACCGGCGACCGCCATGGCAATCTCTGGATCGCCACCCGCTACGACGGCCTTTATCGCTACAGTCCCGCCGGGCGGCTGGACAGGATAGACCTGAGCGGCATACTGCCGGGACGCAGCGAATTCTTTGAAGTATGCTACGTCGATGACAAGGACCGTCTCTGGCTGGCCTTCGAAACCCTGCTGGCGGAGACGGTCGTCCGTGCCGACAAGGCCGTCATCCTGCGCAGTTTCAACATCGACCACGTCCGCTGCCTGGAGAAAGGTCCCGACGGAAACGTCTGGGCGGGTTCTTACGAAGGATTGTTCCGGATCAGCGGGGGACATTCCCAACCTGAACGCATCGAGGGGGACGAGCCCATCCGGAACGTATCCACCATCCTGGCCGTGGAGGACGGCATTCTGTTCTCCCCCTACGGCTCCGGCGTCCGCCATCTGGATACCCGTACCCTGGAAATCAAACCCCTGGAAGTCAGCCCGGAAGCGGAAGATGTCAACCTCTCCTGCCTGACCCTGGCCCGGGACAGCCGGGGACGCATCTGGATGGGCAGTTACGGGAATGGCGTGGCCTGCATCACGCCCAGTCGGAGCCTCCACCTGACCACGGAAAACGGTCTTCCCAACATCAACGTCCTCTCCATCCAGGAGGATTTCAGCGGAGACATCTGGGTAAGCACCCTGCAGGGAATCGCCCGCATCCGCCTGCCCGAAGACAGTTCGCCCCTGCGTATCAGCATCTTCCCCGGCTACCAGTTCCATGAGAAATCGGGCTGCCGCACCGCCGACGGCCGCATTTTCTTCGGCGGAAACCACGGCCTGACTTTCTTCGATCCGGCACGTTTCCCGCAGAGCCCGCCCGTCCCGCTTATCCATCTGGAAGACCTGCGCATCTGGGGACAGAGCGTCCGCCCCGCCCCGGAAGGGTCCGTCCTCCGCAAGAGCATCGCATACACCGAGGGCATCACGCTCAGTCACCGTCAGAACGCCCTTTCCCTCGACTGGGCCGGCATCGATTACTACACCTCCAACAATCTGACCTACAAGTATCGGCTGGGCGGATTCGACCGGGGCTGGAATGATGTCGGCACCTTCCGGCGCGCCTCCTGGTCGAACCTTCCGGCAGGCGACTATACCTTCGAAGTCATCGCGGTCGCCGACGAAGGAGTGGAAAGCGCACCCGCCCGGCTGCACATCGTGGTCCGGCCTGCACCCTGGCTCACCTGGTGGGCCATCCTGGCCTATACCCTGCTGGCTCTTGCGGGGGCCTTCCTGGCACTCCGGTCCCTGATCAACGCCCGTCTGGAAAAGCAGCGCGCCGAACTGGAACGCGAGGCACGCGAGCGCGACCCGTCCTTCCTGGAAAAACTCTCGTCCCTGATGGAGGCCAATCTGGCCAATCCCGACATGGATATCGACTTCCTCGCCCGGGAGATGGGCTACAGCCGCACGTCCTTCTACCTGCGCATCAAAAACGCAACCGGAAGCGCCCCGAACGAATTCGTCCGCGAGTATCGCCTGAAACGGGCGGCGGAGGCCGTCAAAAAAGGTTCCGCCACCCTCTCGGAGATAGCGGAACAAACCGGATTCGGATCCTACTCCTATTTCTCAAAGGCATTCAAGAAGCATTTCGGCCTCTCGCCCAAGGCCTGGCAAAGCCGGAATCAATAGTCCTTCTGCCAGGACTTTACTTCTTCCAGAGGCCTTCCATGTCCTCGAGTTGACGACCTTTGGTTTCAGGGACCAGGAAAATGGCCCATAACAGGTGAAGGACCATCATCACGAGGAAAAATCCGAAGATCACCTCCGGGGCGAAACGGGCGGCGGCGATAGGGAACACCAGCGTAATAAGCGCCGAGAGACTCCAATGGGTAAAAGCACCCAGCGACTGCCCCTGCGCCCGGACGGCGGTCGGGAAAATCTCGGCCATGATGACCCAGATGACGGCGCCCTGCCCCACGGCATGGGACAGGATAAAGACGATCACGCCCACCGTGGCGACGAGGCCCGCCCCGGCGTGGAAAGCCAGCGTGCAGGCCAGCAGGGAAAGGACATACCCCGTACCGCCGATAATCAGCAGCGTCTTGCGGCCCAGCCGGTCGATGAGGTTCATGCCGATGATGGTGCCGATGGCGTTGAAAACGCCCGTCAGGGCCACCAGCGACAGGGCTGTCTGGTCGGTGAAGCCGGCCATCATGTAGATACGCTTCATGAAATACATGACCGCGTTGATGCCGGACAACTGATTGAAGAAGGCCACGGAAATGGCCAGCAGGATGGGTTTGAGATGGGCCCGGCAGAAAAAGACCGCCCGCTGCGGGGACGCTTCGCCCCGCAGGGATTCCCGCTCGGCCAGCCAGCGGGGCGACTCGATGAGGAAGGGGCAGAGCGCGGCGAAAAGCAGGGCGGGAACGGCTTCCGCGCCCAGCATCCAACGCCACATATTGGGGCCTCCGCCGGTGCCGATCAGCAGGTTGACCAACTGCGAGGCGCACATACCGAGCACCACATCCAACTGGAAGATGGCGGTCATCAGGCCGCGCTTGGAGGCCGGGGAAATCTCGGCGATATAGACCGGAGCGGCCGTCGAGGAGCAGCCCACGGCCAGGCCGCCGATGAAACGGGCTACGATCAGCGTCACGGGACCCGTGGCCAGGGCGCTCCACACGGCTGAAACCAGGTAGAGGATGCCGATGACCGACAGGGTGGGCTTGCGGCCGAAACGGTCGGTGATCCGCCCGCCGAACAGGGCTCCGAGCACCGTGCCCCAGAGGGCGGAACTCATCACCCAGCCATGGAGGGACGGCGACAGGGAAAAGGCCTGCTGGATCTGCTGCTCGGCCCCGCTCACGACGGCGGTATCATAGCCGAACAGGAATCCGCCCATGGCCGCTACCAGGGCCAGGAACCAGAGATTCGTCTTACGCATTATTTATCGGATTGGTTGCACTCCTGGGCCACAAAACAGATCCTGTGGCTCTCCAGCGACTCACTCAGCGGCGCAGCCAGCGGCGTTCCCTCGCGGACGGCCCGCAGGAAATCCTTCACGATGGCATGGTCGGCATAGGCATGGAGCGGCAGACGGGATATTTCCGTAAAGTCCTCCCGGCGGCCATTGGGCCCCTGGACCAGGATTTCGGTTTCCCGGGCCTCGAGCGTGCCTCTCTGGCAGCGGAAGATGCTCACGCGGCCTTCCCGCGGGGTAATCCCGTCGAGTTTCATCGTCACGGGAATATCACCCAGGCGGAACGAAACCGTCTGACGGTCAAATACATCGTTATCGCAGTGGAAGACGCAGCGGCCGAAACGTCCTTCGCTCAATTCGTACTCCACCACATCGGAGAGGGTCTTCCCGTCCGGCACCACGAAACTGCCCGTCCATTCGCCCCGGCGGCGATACAAGTCCACCGCGCTGTAGCGGCACACCCTTTCCATCGGACAGTCGATGCAGCGCAGGGCGCTTCCGGAAGGGGCATTGGCCGGGCAGAAGAAGGTCAGGCTGCCCTCGGAACGGATATCCGAGGCCTTCCGGCCCGTCATCCAGAGGAGCAGGTCGGCATCGTGACAGCACTTGGACAGAAAAATGGACGTACTCTCCCCCGCCCGGGACCAATAGCCCCGCACATAGGTGTGGCCCATCCGGTCCGGCCCGACGAACTCCGTGTGTTCGATGGCCTGTACGGGCCCGAGTTCCCCGGAAGAAAGGATTTCCTTGATGCGGCGGTAGTAGGGATGGAGGCGCATGACATAGCAGATGCCCACCGGCACCCCCGCGGAGAGACGTTCCAGTTCAAGGCATTCCTCCCAGGTGCAGGCGGCCGGCTTTTCCAGCAGCACGGGGCATTTCCGTGCCAGCAGGCCGCGCATCTGCGCGTAATGGACCCGGTCGGGCGAGGCGATGATGGCCGCATCGACGGCGATGTCGCTCCGGAAAAACGCGTCCGCCTCGGCAAAACAGGCCGCCTGCGGCACGCCATAGCGGTCGCAGGCCCAGGCCCGGTTGTAAGGATCGGGTTCGACGACAGCCACCAACTCGGCCGCCCCGGGATGCATATCCAGATAACTCAGATACTTTTTCGCCCGGTTTCCCAAGCCGAAGACCACCAGTCGGACCCTTTCCATCATTTCTTCTTCTTTTCGAGATCCAGCACGCGGATATTGCGCAGTTTCAAGCCGTCGCCATGGCCGCAGAAGGAGATGTAGCCGCGCTCGCGGAACATGCCCGGATGGTTGCGGCCGTCCACCGTGTAGGGATTGTGGTTGCTGCCGTCAGGGGCGACATTGTGGCCCTTGCAGACTTTGCGCAGGTTGGCGTCAAGGATCACCTCGCCGTTGACCGTGCACTTGATGCGGTCGCCTTCCACGCGGATTTCTTCGGTGGACCATTCGCCGAGCGGCTTGTGGACCACGCGCTTGGCCGGGACGACGCCATAGGCCGAACCATGGACCTGGTAGTCGTGGAGACCGGCGTACATCGGGGCGTCATGGTCGAGAATCTGGCATTCGCACATGGCTTCGAAGGCCGCATCCACGCCCATCGGGGTACGGATGCCCACGCCGTTGTTGACGCCTTCCCGCAGGAAGCAGAACTCGAAGCGGAACACGAAATTGCGGTATTCCTTGACGGTGTAGAGGTTGCCCGTGGCGCCATAGCCGGCGGAGACGTAGATGGCGCCGTTGACGGGCGTGTATCCATCCTTGTCGCCCTGCCACTTGTCGAGCGACGTACCGTCGAAGAGGATCTCGAAGCCCTGGGCGGCCTCGTCGGCGGGCAGGACGAAGATCGGGGACGGCTCGGCGTCGGCAAGCAAGCCGTTGATCTGGTCGATGGCATAACCGTCATCTGCACGGCCGCGGGCGGCATAGATGGCCTTGGCCTTCTCCAGATACTCCTTGTAATGGGCATAGTCGATTTCCTCGTCGGTCTTGGCGGCGATGTTCCGCACGGCGTCGGCAGCCGCGATGGAGGCATTGCTGTCGAGGTAGGAACCGGCCAGGAGGAAAGATTTCATCGTGGGCATCGCGGCCAGGGCGGAGAGAGCCTTGGCTCGGAAACCGGCATCGTCGCTGCGGCTGAGCGCGGTGGCGATTTCGTAGCGGCGCTTGTCATAGTCGGGCTCATAGCGGCTGACCAGTTCGACATAACGGCCGAGGAGGGCGTTCTTCTCGGGCGCCGTCTTGCTCAGGCGGAGCAGTTCGGGCGCAGCGGCGGCATTGTCAATCGCCATCAGGGCGTTGCGCGCTTCGGGACGGGCGCCGTTGGCGGAGAGTTTGGCCACGGCTTCCGGCGTGCCGCTCTGGGCCAGGGCCGGATAAAAACGCTCGGGATTGATGGACGTGCGGATGCAGGCGGCCGCCTGGGCATACTGTCCGGCCGGATCCAGCGTACGCAGGGCATTGGCATAGGCCTTCTGCAGAGGGGCGACGTCGACGGCGGGGGCTTCATCCAGCAGTTTCGCCACATCCTTTGCCACCTTCTCGTCACTGAGGGCGGGCAGGACGCGCAGGCCGGCGGCATGGACGGCGGCATCTTCCGAACGGACCATGTCAATGGCCTGCGGGGCCACTTCCGTCAGGTGGCGCCGGCCGGCCAGGGCCAGCAGGCCTTCGTTGCCGGGATGGGCCTCGATGGTCTCGCGGAGGGCGGGACGGATGTCGGCAGGCACCCGCTCCAGCGCCTGGAACGCATCCTGGTTGCCGGCGGCGGCCAGTTCCAGCAGGATGTCGGTCTGGCCCTGGCGGCCGGCGGCGGCAATGGCTTCCGGCGAGCCCTTCTGGGCCTCGGAGCGGACGGTCTGACGCAGCACATTGTTGCATCCGGCCCAATAAAGGAGGTCTTCAGCGGCCTCGGGGTTCAGTTTCTTGAAACGCTTGGCGGCACGACCGGCCACCGCCTCGGCGCCCAGGGCCTTTCCGGCCTCTTCCAGGCAGGCCGCGCGATAGTCGCGGGCCGGGTCGGCGAGGATCTTATCCACCAGCGGAAGGGCCTTTTTCGCGGGCTGTGCCGTGAGCAGAATCCCCGTTGCAGTGGTCCTCAGGGGGACATTATCACGCTTGAGCAGTTCCTTGGCACCCTTGAGGGCGACGGCGGTCTTGCCGTCCGCGGCCAGGGTCTGGAGCAGACGGGCGTAATCGACCGGCGACTTCTCCTGCAGCAGGGGCGCGGAGGCCTCGCTGCCGATGACGCCAAGAGCCTGCAGCACACCGGGTTCCGCCTCCCAGCCCAGAAGGACGGGCTCGGCGCTCCGCAGACCGCGCTTGGCGGCGGCAGCGGCCAGGAGATTGTGGTCGGCCTTCCCTTCACGGACCAGCGTCAGGATGGCGTCATCGGCCTGCGGCAGGGCGGCCAGCGTAGCGAGGGCCGTCGGCGCGAGGGCCGGATCAGCGGCATAGGCGGAGAGTTTCGCGATATCGGACGGGCCGGCGATGCGGCTCAGGCAGGCCAGCAGGAAAGGTTTGCGCTCGGGCGCGGCCACGGCGATCGCCTGGTGGAAACCTTCGGCGACGGCGGCTTTGCGTTCGGTCTGTTCGGTTACATAGGTCACAAGGCCGTCCAGGGCATATTCCGCCAGGGACTGCGGCAGCAACTTGGCCGTCTCGGGGACGGAAGCCGGGGCCCATTTGGCCAGATCGGCGAGAGGTTCGACGCGGGCGGCCGCATCGCGGGCGGGCAACTGGGCCAGGGCGTCGGCGACAATGGTATCGAGGGTGCGCTGACGGGCATCCTGCTGGGCGGAAACCAGGCCGGCCGTAAGGACCAGGCCAAGGAGGAGGGTAACTATCTTTTTCATCGCTTACAGAATCATGGAGGCCCAGGGGGCACGCATCGGTTGGTCAATCAGGCGGTTGGCGGCTTCGTCGCGCACAAAGCGGCAGGTGGCCGGGTCGAAATCCAGGCTGCGGCCCAGACGCAGGGCGCAGGCGCCCATATTGACGACCGTGGCGCTGTGGAAGCCGATGATTTCATCGAGGGCGAAATGACGGCGGGTCTTCACGCAGTCGAGCCAGTCGATATTGCGCGGAGCCGGGTCGGGCATCTCGGCGATCTTGTCCATCACATTGGGGATGGTGCACTCGAAACCCTTGTACACCTTGCCCAGCGGGCCTTCGATATACGGAACCTTGCCCTTGCTCTCGCAACCCTCGCCTTCGAGGATGATGCGGCAGCCGTCGGCGTAGGTGTAGGTGATGCTGCGCCAGGTACCGACGGCGTCGGGATGCTGCTGCGGGGCGTCCACATCCACCCGGACGGGGAAGGTATCGTCCTTTCCGAGAATGTACTGCACCGGGTCGATGTAGTGCTGGCCCATGTCGCCCAGTCCGCCGCTCTCATAGTCCCAGTA
>CAMIYB010000010.1 GCA_946402945.1 uncultured Bacteroidales bacterium
GGCAGAATCACCTGCTGCAGCAGCTCCGTACCAAGCCCCGCTATATCCAGGATGAGGAGTGGACGGAATTGGAACGTATGCTCCGGAATTCATGCGGCCTTACGCCCGAGTCTCTCCGGGAAGCGCACCCCGACCTGACAAAGGGAGATATCCGCACCTATATCCTCTCACAGCTGCAATTCTCCGTTTCCGAGCAGGCCGTTCTGCTGGGAATCTCCCCCGCCTCCGTCACGAAAGCACGCCAGCGGCTCAAAGCAAAACTGCGGTAAAAGTCCTTCTATCGCTTTGCTTTCATAATGGGCGTTTGTTTTGGCGGATGGCACTGAGCCGGTCCACAGCAATTGGTCTAAAAGAGTCCGTTACCGGTTGATTTCAGTTGAACGGACGGGCTGGGCAGGGTCAACGCCGGGCCAAATCCTGGTAAAAAAGATTAACTTTGCACCACTGAACGGAAGTGTTACGCATGATTATGAATGTGGCAGTCGGTGCGATGTTTTTCCCCATCATGTATGAAGCCGCCATGCAGATCGGTTACGAGCCCATTACTTTCCTTGTCGCCCTGATGATCGCGGTCAATACATCCTTCGCCACGCCCATCGGTGCCCCGGCCAATATGATGGTCTATGGCCCGGGCGGCTACCGTTTCAGTGACTTTATGCGCATCGGTATCGCCGCGGGATGCCTGGCGTTTCCGCTGACGCCGGTCCGCTAGCGGGCCTATCCGGCTCTTATCCGCTGCCGGTCCGGACATTCAGACTCGCCGGGGATGCAAGGATTATCCTAATTCCGGTCCGTTTCAGCCTAAAATATTCCATTTCTTATCCCGAACTTTGCAGCGTCGAAAAGGGATATGAAAAAGATTGTCACCGGAATATTGGCGGTTTGCTGCCTGCTGCAAACGTTCACTCTGACGGCCCAGGAGAAGAAAGTCCTCCGGGGATTCGACGGTGGCATGATGGTCCACAGCGGCTATCTGTCCGGCCAGTTGGATGCCATCGGCTATGAAGCGAAAGGCGCTCCCCTGGGGATAGGCGGCGTTATCCGCCTGCACCTGGGAGAGCACTTCAGAGTGGGGGGCGAAGGATATGTCTCGACGCTCAGCCAGCGATCAAACGGGAGTTATCTCAAATATGGCTGGGGCGGCCTTCTGGCAGATTATTACGCCGTGCTGGGGCGCTTTCAGCCTTACGCCGGCGTGTCCCTGGGCGGCGGCGCCATGACGACGCTTCTGATGTCGGAGCGGCCGGCTTCCGCCTGGGCGTCCATCGACGGGACATACTACCACAAGCAGGGATTCATGGCCATCGATCCCTTCCTCGGCTGTGATTTCATCGTCTCCGGGCCGATGCACCTGACGCTCAAGGTGGACTGGCTCGTTGCGCTCAGCGGGTTCAAACTCCTTCCGGGCGGCCCGCGAGTCTCCCTAGGCTTTCTTTTCTACCATTGAATTCATGCTCAGCCGGGCGATGATATCGTCCAGCGTCCGAAAGAGATCCGGGGCATTTTCAGGGGTGAAACTGTCGCAGATGACTGCGCTCCCGACGGTGGCGGGCACATCGGCGAGTTTTTTCTGGAGTTCCCGGCCCTTCCGGGTCAGGGTAACGATGATTTGCCGGGCATCCTTCTCCCCTTTCGTCCGGATCAGGATGCCGGCTTTTTCCATGCGTTGAAGGAGGGGCGTGACCGTATTCGTCTCCAGCAGCAGCCGCTTGGCGATGTCATTGACCGGTTGGGCGTCCTTCTCCCACAGAACCAGCAGCACAAGGTACTGGGGATAGGTTATCCCTTGCTCGGACAGCAGCGGATAATAGGCCTGCGAGAGAAGACGCGAAGCGGTGTAAAGCCGGAAACAAAGTTGTCTGTCCAGCCGGAATTCCTCCTGGATCATAACATTCCGATGATATCGTTTTCAATATCCTTGGGCGTGGTCGTAGGCGGATAGCGCTTAATGACGGTGCCGTCGCGGTTGATGAGGAATTTGGTGAAGTTCCAGCGGATATCGCTGTCCTTTTCCATGCTCTTGCTGAGCCCTTTTAACATCTTCGCGGTCATTTTCGCCTTCAGCCCGCTGTATTCCTCGGCGGGTGCCTGCGCCTTGAGGTACTCGAAAACGGGTTCCGCGTTGGGACCGTTGACCTCGGTCTTCGCCATCAGCGGGAAGGTGACGCCATGGTTCAGACGGCAGAACTCGGCGATTTCGTCATTGGATCCGGGTTCCTGCCCGGCGAACTGGTCGCAGGGGAAACCAAGGATGACCAGCCCCTTGTCCTTATAGGCCTGATACAGGGCCTCGAGTCCGTCATACTGCGGGGTAAAACCGCATTTGGAAGCCGTGTTGACAATCATCAGGATTTTGCCTTCGAACTGGGCGAAATCCACTTCCGCACCTTTGTTGCTGGTGGTTTTGAAATCGTAAATCTTTGCCATATCCTTACTGTTTTGTGCAAATGCCGGCAACGCAAGCAGCGCTGTCAGTAATGCGTTGATAATAATTTTTTCCATTTCAGAGCTGCTTTACCAGCCAGTTGTTTATGTTTATTGATGTTTTATATCGTTCACGATGCAAATATACAACAATATTTTTATATCGCAAGCGATATTTTGAAAAACATGGGTATAATTTTTGTAAAAAACATAATCTAAAAGAAAGAATCGCAAAAATGCTGATGACCCTGCTCATATTACTCCTTTCTTACATCCACAACAAGGGGAAGAAATCGCAGCAGCATCCGGACGAATAAGATTCCGGCTGCAATTTTTTTTGCGAAACAAGTGAATTATGATCAGAATCGCTATCCAGTCCAAAGGCAGGGCTGACCTTTATTCGATATCCGGGAGGATCGTCACTTTCGTGCCGAGGTGGATCCGGGATTTGAGATCGAGGATATCCTTGTTCCTGAGGCGGATGCAGCCCTCGGTGGTACGAGTGCCGATGGACTCGGGCAGGTGGGTGCCGTGGATGCCGATATCCCAGTATCCGGGGACGTCCAGGCGGAGGAACCAGGGACCGTAGGCGCCGACGATCGGGCCTTTCCCGTCCCGGAAATCATGCGGGATGGAACTGGAGGCCAGGATTTCATTGATCGGGAAAGTCCCCTCCGGCGTCTTGTGGTCGCCGCGGCGGGTTTTGTTGCCGAATCCGATGCCGCAGGCAATGGGGTACGCCTGGATGAGGGTACCGTCGGCGGCCATGAGCATAAGGGTCATGGCGGGCTTGTCCACCACGATATAGGGCTCTCCTTCAGGCTCTTCCGGCCTGAGGGGCAGCAATAGCGTCAGCAGGAGTAAGAAACGGATCATGGGACAAAATTACGCATTATTTCCCTTTCGTCCAAATCCCTGCTTTTTTCCCGCAGCTTTGCTTGCGGATTGAAAGAAAATGCCTACATTTGCGCACTAATTGTTAATAACCAAACCTATTTTCTTTCTCTATGTTATTCCATGTTTACGGAGCCCATGCCCTCGCGCAGTGGCTGGCCCTCATCGGAGTGCTTGTGGGACTGATTCTCCTCAATGAATTCGCCCGCAAAACCAAATTCGGCGGAGCCGTTATGTTTTTTGCCGTTCCGGCTGCCCTGACTGTCTATTTCATCGTTGTCGCCGTCTGCGCATCGCTCGGACAGGAATGGGCCCTGAACAACCAGACCCACATGTACATGAACGGCTGGTTCCATTATGCGAAGTTATATGCAGCCCTGACCGGGTGTATCGGCTTCATGATGATCAAGTACGGCTGGGGCATCGGCAAAGAGCACTGGTTCAAACCCTTCCCCTTCATCATCGTCGCGATCAACATCCTGATTGCCGTCTGCAGCGACTTCGAGTCCGCCATAAAGGGCTGGAACTGCTGGTGGCTCTCCAGCGAGGATGTCTGGCTGTATGGTGGCTGGCACAATGTGATGAACGGCGTGGCCGGTCTGCTCAACATCTTCTGTATGACAGCATGGTGGTCCGTCTATTCATCCAAGGACAAGACCGATATGGTGTGGCCGGATATGACCTGGGTTTACATCGTAGTCTATGACGTCTGGAACTTCGCCTATACGTACAACTGCCTCCCGACCCACTCCTGGTTCTGCGGCGTCGCCCTGCTGCTCGCCCCGACCATCGCGGCCCTTTGCTGGAACAAGGGCGGTTGGATCCAGAACCGCGCCAACACCCTGGCCATCTGGTGCATGTTCGCCCAGGTGTTCCCGCTCTTCCAGGAAACCACTTCCACCGGTCAGCAGTTCTTTAACTGGGCTACCCTCCCGACACTTTATGCCGACGGTACGCTGAACGGCATCGTCGAAGGCGGCAACGCCAACGCCGACCCGACCATGATGATCATCGTCAGCGCCCTCGCCCTGCTTGTCAATGCCGTCGCGCTCGGTTACATCATCTATGTCTCCCGCAAGCGTCACATCAATCCGTACAAACAGGACGTTTTCGTGGATCAGAAGTACTACAAGGAAGCGGCCGCCCGTATCGCCGAGTAGTTCTTTATTTCCTATTTTTCATCTTACAGGCAGGGAGTTACGCCCTGCCTGTTCTTTTTTTACCCGAAAAATACGATATTTGTAGGGATGAAAGACCCCTTCTTTTCCCGGACTATCCTCCGCTGGTATGCGGAGAACCGCCGCGACCTGCCCTGGCGCAGGACGCGCGATCCCTATGCCATCTGGCTCAGCGAGGTCATCCTCCAGCAGACGCGGATCGCCCAGGGAAAGGCCTATTGGGAGCGCTTTATGGCTGCCTTCCCTACGGTAGAAGACCTGGCCGCCGCCACGGAGGACAGGGTGCTGCGCCTTTGGGAGGGACTGGGCTATTACAGCCGGGCGCGGAACCTCCATGCTGCCGCCCGGCAGATTGTCGCCGCCGGCGCTTTTCCCGACACCTTGGAGGACATCCGGGCTCTGAAAGGGGTCGGTGACTATACGGCGGCCGCCATTGCCTCTTTCGCTTTTGATATCCCCGCCGCCGTGCTGGACGGCAATGTGTACCGTGTCCTCGCCCGCTATTTCGGCATCGGGACGCCGGTGGGCTCGTCTGCCGCCAAAAAGGAGTTTTCCGCCCTGGCACAGGACCTGCTGCCCGAAGAGGACTCCGCTTCTTACAACCAGGGCCTGATGGATTTCGGGGCGCTCCAGTGCACGCCGCTTTCTCCCGGCTGCATGACTTGCCCGCTGCAGGAGCGATGCTTCGCCCGGCGAAACGGCCAGACGGCAACCCTGCCGCTAAAAAAAGCGGCAGCGGCCGTAAAGACGCGCCGGATCAGTTATATTTATATCCGCCATGCGGGCTGTACCGCTATCCGGCGTCGGGGCGCCGGTGACATCTGGCAGGGGCTTTGGGAACCGCTCTGCTATGAGGACGGCCCCATTCCTCCCCTTCCCGGAACCTTGCATCCGCTTCGGAAAGGCGTCCGTCATCAGTTGACCCACCGCCTGCTGCTGGCGGACTTCTATCTGCTGGAAACGTCCCGGCGTCCCGACCTGCCGGAAGGATATTTCTGGATAAAGGAAGAGGCGCTGGACGACTATGGAAAACCCCGCCTTTTCGAATTGATGTTAGAGGAGTTATCATCTCTATGAGCCGCCTTCCGTCCATGCTTCTGTCGTTTCTGCTCGTTCTCATAGCGGGCGGTACGCTTTCTGCACAGGAAAGGAAGCCGGAAGTCCTGCGCGAATCCCGCGTCACGGCCAGGCCCTCCGCGCGGCTTCGCCGGATGATGCCGTCTCTGGGGCTGCCCGTGCGCCTGTCCGGGAAGCCGGAGACCTATCTGCAAAGAAAGGCAGGTCGCTGGCACGCGGCGGATCATTCCGATGCCCCACCTCGCTGGGTGATGTGGGAAATGGAGGCCGACGGGCCGCAGGAACCTACACTCCTGGCTCCCCTGTTGGCTTTATCCGCCCGTTGGGCGGCCGATAAACCGGTCGAGCCGGCCAGCGTCGTGTATGGGTATCTTCCCGACGGCTCCCTCTATCTGGCCCTTTGCAAGCGAACCCTCTCCAGCCTGGGCTGGAAGTCGATTGCCTTCCTGGTCCCGGCGACAGGCCCGACGGAGCGGGATATCTATCGTTATTCCCTATCAGTAAACACTTTAGAGCGTAAAATCGGGTACGATCTCTTCCCGAAACTTCCCGACCATCTCCAGGAAATCATCGAGGAGATTTCCGCCAGCGAACTGCTCTGTTCCGCCCAGGAGTTCGACTCCGGAGGCATATCCGAAGGCCCTGACCGCGAAGAGGAGGAGCAGGCGGAGGAACAGGTGATAGAATAGGCTCATCGGGAAATCAAAAAGATTTCTTACATTTGCAGTCGATGTCAGAGAGCAACTTCATAGACTACGTCCGGATCTTCTGTGCCAGCGGGCACGGAGGGGCGGGCTCAACCCACCTGCACCGGGCGAAATATGTGGCCAAAGGCGGTCCTGACGGCGGAGACGGCGGCCGGGGCGGCCATATCATTCTCCGGGCCAATCCGCAGTTCTGGACCCTGATCCACCTCAAATACCGCAAAGTCGTCCGCGCGGAGCACGGCGCTTCCGGAAGCGGCGCCCTATGCAAGGGCAAACAAGGCGAGGATATCTTTCTGGACGTTCCCGTCGGCACCGTCGTCAAAGACGGCGATACCGAGGAAATGATCACCGAACTGGTCGAAGCCGGGCAGACGTACATTCTCTGCCGCGGCGGGAAAGGCGGCCTGGGCAACAACAATTTCAAGTCCGCCACCAACCAGACGCCGCGCTATGCCCAGCCCGGCGAAGAGGGCCAGGAAGGATGGTTCATCCTCGAACTGAAGGTGCTCGCCGACGTGGGGCTGGTAGGTTTCCCGAATGCCGGGAAATCCACCTTCCTCGCCAGCGTGACGGCGGCCAAACCGAAGATTGCGAATTATCCTTTTACGACCCTGGAGCCCAACCTGGGCATCGTTCGCTACTACGATGACCAGAGTTTCGTCATCGCCGATATCCCCGGAATCATCGAGGGCGCGCACGAAGGGAAAGGCATCGGCCTGCGCTTCCTGCGCCACATCGAGCGGAACGCCGTCCTGCTTTTTATGGTTTCAGCGGAGGAAGAGAACATCGGCGCCGCCTACAAAGTACTCCTCGGCGAACTCAAACAATACAATCCCGAACTGCTGGCCAAAGACCGCATCCTGGCGGTCACCAAATGCGACCTCATCGACGAGGCGCGGCGCAAGGATATCCTCCGTCATCTTCCCCGGGCTGTCCCGCATTTCCTGATTTCCTCGGTCAGCGGCGAAGGCCTTGATGCGCTGAAAGACGGACTTTGGAAGGCCCTGACAAACGGCCTTTGATGCTGATCGACACCCTTCATCATTTCGACCAGGCCGTCACCCTGGCCATCAACGGGCTCCATTGTCCGCTGACGGATTCGTTGTGGGTGTTTTGCTCGGACAAGAAAGTCTGGTTCCCATTTTACCTTCTTACGGCAGTTGCGCTTATCCATCGTCTGGGCTGGAAAAAAGCCTTGGTCGTCATCCTGTCCGTCGTGCTGACCATCGTCGCCTGCGACCAGACCGCCAACCTCTTCAAATACGCTGTCGGCCGCCTGCGTCCCTGTTACAGCACACGGATGCTTGCGGGCGGGCTGCACATGCTGGAAGGCCGCGGCAATTTCTTCGGGTTTTTCTCCGCCCATGCGGCCAACACCTTCGGATTCGCCCTCTGCGCGATTTTGGGATTCAAGAACGACCCGAAGACCTCGTACAGACGTTTCAATACCGGCGTCCTCGTCTGGGCCGGGCTGGTTTCGCTGAGCCGCATCTTCGTCGCCAAGCATTATCTGGGCGACGTGCTGGTCGGCGCCGCAGTCGGCTGCGGCTACGGAATCCTTTTCGGCTTATTGGCCAAATATCTGATAGACAGGCTCTTTACAGCGCAGGGATGACCTTTTCCATCTGAATGCCGCGCGACCCTTTGACAAGGATGGTGCAGCCGGAAAGCGGCCGCTCTGAGAGCGCCTCCGCGAGTTGGGCGGAAGTGGCGAACCATTTGACGTTGTCTGGCGTACCGGTCTGTTCCAGGGCCTTGCGGAATTCCTCGCCAACAAGGCAGACATGCCCGATCCCTGCCAGGCGACGGACCACGGCGACATGTTCCTGGACAGAATCCTCCCCCAACTCGCGCATGTCGCCGAGCAGGGCGACTTTTTCCTCGGCCTGCACGGCTGCGAAATTATCCAGGGCGGCGGCCATGCTCGTCGGGTTGGCGTTGTAGGCATCGACAATCAGGGTATTTCGCTCGCTGCGGACCATCTGGGAACGGTTGTTGGCGGGGACAAACGCCTCGACGGCGGCGATAGCGTCGTCCAGCGCAACGCCGAACTGAAGGCCGACGGCGATGGCCGCGAGGACATTGGCTGCATTGTAGGCGCCGACCAGATGGGTGTCGATGCCCAGCAGGGTCTCGCATTCCGGGTCTTCCGGGCGTTCGGGAATCGCCATGCGCAGGAAAGGATGCTCCGCGTCAGCCGGCAGGACGATGCAGTTCCAATGGGCGATACCGTAGGGAATGACACTCAGGCCCTGCCGACGGCGGGCCATCTCGCACAGGTCGGGGTCATCCGCATTTAGGAAGATGCTTCCGCCCTTGGCTGCGATGTGGTCATAGAGTTGCCCTTTGGCCCGTTTCACCCCCTCGAAACTGCCGAAACCCAGCAGATGGGCCTTTCCGACGTTGGTGATCAGGCCGTAGTCCGGCAGCGCGACGGCAACCAGGTGGGCGATGTCGTCGGGGTGGTTGGCGCCCATTTCTATGACCGCCAGTTGCGTGTCGGCCCCGATTTTCAGCAGGGACAGCGGCACGCCGATATCGTTGTTCAGATTGCCTTCCGTGGCCGTAATCCGGTATTTGGCGGAGAGAACGGCACGGATGAGTTCCTTGGTGGTCGTTTTCCCGTTGGTGCCGGTCAGGCCGATTACCCGGATGGGTTTTCCGTCCACGAGGGTATGTTCCCTGTGGTATCGGGCGAGCGCCTGCAGCGCCACGAGGGTGTCCGGGACGGCGATGATGCGGCTGTCGCTCCCGTCAAAACGGGAGCCCGCATTCACGACGGTATAGGCGGCGCCGGCCTCAAGGGCTTTCGCCGCATATTCGTTACCATCGAAATTTTCCCCTTTCAGGGCGAAAAAAAGTTCTCCGCCCTGAAGGGTACGGCTGTCTGTCGTGACCTTCCCGCAGCGGAGAAAAAGGGAATAGAGTTCTTGGATTTCCATGGGAAAAGATTATTTCAGGCCTGTGGAGCCGAATCCGCCGGCTCCGCGAAGTGTCTGGTCGAGACTGTCGCATTCCTCCCATTCCACCCGGGCATGGGCCGCGACGACCAACTGGGCGATCCTTTCGCCAGGGGTGATGGTGAAGGGTTCGTCGGAGAGATTGACCAGCAGGACCCGCACCTCTCCCCTGTAGTCGGCATCGATGGTGCCGGGGGAATTGAGGACGGTGATGCCGTGATTGACGGCGAGGCCGCTGCGCGGACGCACCTGACACTCATATCCTTCCGGAATGGCCATGAACAGGCCCGTAGGGATCAGGGCACGTCCGAGGGGCTCCAGGACCACGGGTTCGGGCAGATGGGCACGGACGTCCATGCCCGCGGAAAGCGGTGTGGCATAGGCCGGCGCCGGATAGGGCGAATGGTTGACGATCTTGACTTTCATGGTTTATTTCGGGGCGATCTTATAGAGGAATGCCGTGATGACAGCATAGATGATGTTCGGAAGCCAGAGGGCGATGCCGGGCGGCAGGGTGCCGGAGTAAACGAACATCTGACTGAATTTGAGGAAAAGGATATAACTGAAACTCAGGCCGATACCGATGGCCAGGTTCCAGCCGATGCCGCCGCGCCGCTTCTTCGAAGAGAGCGCTACGCCCATGATGGTCAGGATAAAGGCCGAGAACGGGAGGGCGAAACGCGTATGCTGCTCGATCAGGGAATACTGGATATTGGAGTCGCCGCGCATTTTCTGCATGTCGATCAGTTCGAGCAATTCCGAATACGGCAGGTTTTCGACCGTGTCTTTCCTGCGGTAGAAGTCACTGACCGTCAAAGCGATAACGGTATCGAGTTGGGCTCCGGTCCTGATCCGGTCATGGATGCTGTCTTCAGACAGTTCCCTAATAAAGTATTTCTTCAGATGCCAGCCGCCGAAGGTGCTGTCCCAGACCGCCGTCTCAGCGGATATCTTCGAGATAAGCTGGTTGTTTTCTATGGTCTCGAGGGAGAACTTGTTGGCCGTATTGTTCCACTTGTTGAAGGACTCCACGAAGACGAACTGCCCCGGGGCGATCTGGTAATGGACATTGCGGTCCTGCGTCTTGTTGTCGTGGTAACGGATGTATTTGGCTTCGAAGGCGTTACGGTGCTCGTTGGCCGGGGGGATGACCCACAGGTTCAGCGACAGCGACAGGATGGAAATCACCAGGGCGGAAAAGATGTAGGGGCGCATCATCCGGTGGAAACTGATGCCGCAGGAGAGGATGGCCACGATCTCCGAATTGGCCGCCATCCGGGAGGTGAAGAAAATGACCGTAATGAACACGAACAGCGGGCTGAACATATTCATGAAATACGGGACGAAGTTGACGTAATAGTCGAAAATGATTTCGCTCAGCGGAACCTGGTGCTGGACGAAATCGTCCACCTTCTCGCTGATATCGAAGATGATGACGATTCCGATGATCAGCAGCAGGGCGATAAAGAAGGTCGCCATGAACTTCTTCACGATATAGAGATCCAGTTTCCTCGGTGCCAGGTCCATAGTGCTAGAGTCTAGTCATAATACGCCGGAGGACATCGGCCTTCCATGCGGCGAAGTCGCCGGAGAGGATGTGGACGCGGGCCTGCCGGACAAGGTCCAGGTAAAAGGCAAGGTTGTGCTCGCTGGCGACCATCGCCGCAAACATCTCTCCGGAAATGAAGAGATGGCGGAGGTAAGCCTTTGTGTAATAACGGTCGACAAAGGACGTGCCGTCCGGGTCGATCGGGGAGAAATCCTGCTCCCATTTCTTGTTGCGCATGTTCAGGATGCCGTTCCAGGTGAACAGCATCCCGTTGCGGCCGTTGCGGGTGGGCATGACGCAGTCGAACATGTCCACGCCGCGGGCGATGCCCTCGAGGATGTTGGCCGGCGTGCCGACACCCATCAGGTAGCGCGGCTTGTCCTTCGGCAGGAGCGGGCAGACCAGTTCGAGAATCTCGTACATCTTCTCGGTAGGCTCCCCTACCGCCAGTCCGCCGATGGCATAACCGCCCCGCGAAGGGCTGTCCAGGGAGAGGGCATGGTCGATGGCCTGCCGGCGGAGGTCGGGATAGACGCAGCCCTGGATAATCGGGAACATGGTCTGCTCGTGCCCATAGAGGGGCTCCGTCTCGTCGAAGCGGCAGCAGAAGCGTTCCAGCCAGTCCTGGGTGAGACGAAGTGATTTCTCCGCATAGCGGTGGTCCGCATCGCCGGGGCAGCATTCGTCGAAAGCCATCATGATGTCGGCGCCGATGATACGCTGCGTATCGACGTTATTTTCCGGGGTAAATGTGTGACGGGAACCGTCGATGTGCGAGGCGAAGGTGCAGCCTTCCGGACGGATCTTGCGGATTTGCGTCAGGGAAAAGACCTGGAAGCCGCCGCTGTCCGTGAGGATGGGACCGTCCCAATGCTCGAAACGGTGAAGTCCGCCGGCCTTGCGGAGGGTGTCCAGCCCCGGGCGCAGGTACAGGTGATAGGTGTTTCCCAGGATGATCTGGGCCCCGACATCTTCCTTCAAGTCCCTGTGGTACACACCCTTGACGGAACCGACCGTGCCGACGGGCATGAAAATCGGGGTCTGGATGTCACCATGGTCCGTGTGGAGCACGCCGGCCCGGGCCTGGGTCTGCGTGTCGGAGACAATCTGGGAGAAGCCTATCATCTATTTTCTTAAATTCTGTCAAAGATACGGATTTTTTCGTACTTTTGTATGTTCGGACAACAATAACCAAACGATACAGACGATGAAAATCAAACCCGTAACCCTGAAGCTCATCCTGATGAACTTCCTCCAGTACGCGGCATGGGGCGCCTATCTAACCTCGCTCGGCCGTTATCTGGGCAACGCCGGCCTCGGGCCGCAGATCAAATGGTTCTTTGCCATGCAGGGCATCGTTTCCATCTTCATGCCTACGCTGATGGGCATCGTGGCCGACCGTAAGATCCAGGCGCAGAAGACCCTGGCCCTCTGTCACGGCTTGGCCGGCCTGTTCATGGCCGCCGCCGGCATCTACTGCATGCAGGTGACGCAGGCCGGAGCCGCCATCGCCTTCGCTCCCCTTTTCATTCTCTATAGCCTGAGCGTCGCCTTCTATATGCCGACCATCGCCATCTCCAACTCGGTGGCTTACAATGCGCTCGGCCGCGAAGGCATGGACCCCGTCAAGGAGTTCCCGCCCATCCGCGTCTTCGGCACGGTCGGCTTCATCTGCAGCATGCTGGTGACCAACTTCCTGAAGATCGGCGGCGTCGCCATGCAGGACTCCTTTACCCAACTGATCTCCTCCGGCGCCATTTCCCTGATTCTCTGCGCCTATGCCCTGACGATGCCCGAGTGCCCCGTCAACACCGGCAAGGGACAGAGTCTCGCGGAAGCCTTCGGCCTGAAGGCCTTTACGCTCTTCAAGGACTATAAGTTCGCCGTTTTCTTCGTTTTCTCCATGCTCCTGGGTGCTTCCCTGCAGGTAACCAACGGCTACGCCAACACCTTCCTCGGATCCTTTGCCAGCGATCCGTCCCTGGCCGACGCCTTCGCTGTGAAAAATTCCAACGCGCTGATTTCCATCAGCCAGATCTCCGAGACCCTCTGCATCCTGCTGATCCCCTTCTTTATGAAGCGTTTCGGGATCAAGAAAGTGATGCTGATCGCCATGTTCGCCTGGGTATTCCGCTTCGGCTTCTTCGGTCTCGGCAACCCGGCCATGCCCGGCGTGCTGCTGTTTATCCTCAGTTGCATCGTCTATGGCGTCGCCTTTGATTTCTTCAATATTTCCGGATCCCTGTATGTCGAACAGAACACGACGACGGACATCCGTTCCAGCGCCCAGGGCGTGTTCATGATGATGACCAACGGACTTGGCGCCACCATCGGGACGCTGGCGGCCGGCGCTGTCGTCGATGCGACCGTCTATAATGCCGCAAGCCCGTCCTGGAGTTCGGCCTGGTACATTTTCGCCGGCTACGCCCTCGTCGTGGCCATCCTGTTCTGGATCCTTTTCCCGGATCCCAACAAGAAGAGCCCTGCGGCTTAAGGAAACTGTACTTCTTCCCTGTCCCGGTCGCCTGTGACCGGGATTTTTTTATCCCTCCGCGTCTTTGTTCCGCTTTTTGGGCGCCTCCGTAAAGATCTGGACCCGCCGGATATCCTGGCAGCGGCTTGCCGTCAGTTGGTAGGATATATCGTAGCAGCAACAGAGCCGTGGATTGTCCGGCGCGGGCCGGGAGGTGAAATAATCCGTATTGAAGCCCAGTCCCTTGATGTCGGCCAGCGGGATCTCCGTGATTCCGTGGCCGATGAGGAATTCCAGGATGTCATAATTGCGCGAAAGAACGCTGTGGACGCGCAGGTGCATGGAGCGCGGCCCCCTTGCCTGGTGATTGTGGTATTCGTTCTTGCAGCGCAGGCTGCAGAATTTCCTGTCCGGACGTCCCGATTCCAGCGGATGTCCGCATTCTATGCAGTAATGGTAACGGGCAGGTCGAATCGCTTTGTATTCCATATCAATGCCTTTTCCCGCGAATCTGCGATGTTTTTCCGGTCCGTGCAAGGATTTCTGACCCGAGTGTAAGCGATTTATACGATTCCGGACCTTTTTACACGAATCCGTCCCTTTTCGGACAGGACCGGAAAAATCCGGTCGGAACGGATTCGTACAAAGTTGACGCACAAATCCTTCCTTTTGTCGAAAGTGCCATTTTCCGCTTTTACTTTGCCGACGGAACCGCGGGACAACGCCGCCCCGGCCGGATCCGGAACCAAAACAAAAAAGCATTATGGAATTCATCAACAAAGTGGAACTCCGCGGTATTGTGGGCAATATCCGCGTCTCGACCTATGAAGGTACGCAGGTCGCCAATTTTTCCGTCGTCACCAATTTCCTCTACAAAGGTCGGGAAGGGGCCGTCGCCGAGACCTTCTGGTTCAATGTCAATGCCTGGGCAGGCAAAAACATGCCCAAAGACTTCAATCTCATCGAGAAAGGAATGGCCGTCCTGGTCCAGGGCCGTCTGCGCAACCGGGAATACCAGACCAGCGCCGGGGAACCCCGTGTCATCACCGAGGTCGTCGCATCCCGTGTGGAAATCTATCACGAAGAAGAAAAAGAATTTATTTCCTAGGCTGCCGCAATGTTCCGACGTTTAGCGCTCATATGTATCCTTGCGGTGCTGCCGCTCTCCTGCGGGCCGGCACGGAAACTCAGCCGGCTCCATAAGGATGCGCTCGCCGCGGGCCTTTCCATCTCCGAGCAGGAGGAACTTCCGCAGATTCCGGAGGAAGTATTGCGGCGGGACACCCTGACGGTGAAGGGCGAGGACGGACGGGATATCCTCATCATGAAGGCGGTCCGCGACGAGAACGGCGAGATGGTCGCGACGGACGTTCTCCGGGCGGCCATCGTGACCGCCCGCTTCCGGAACGTAGCCGAGCGGCTCGGAAAGGTGGACATCGCCTTTGACGTCACGGTCCCGCCCGCCATGCAGGACAGCCGCTGGCAGTTGCGCTTTTATCCGGAAATGCTGATCCTCGGGGATACCCTGCAGTTGGAGCCCGTGGTGATCACAGGTGAGAACTACCGCAAAGCCCAGTTGCGCGGATATCAGCAGTATCAGCGTTTCCTGGATTCCATTTCGGCCGATTCGGCCTATTTCGTCTATCGGCACCAACTGGAGATGTTCCTGCGCCGCAACCTGCCGCAGATTTACCGTTTTCGCAACGACAGTTCTTTCGTCTCGGACGAAGAATTCGCTTCGGCCTACGGCGTAACGGAGCAACAGGCCATCGACCATTACACCAACAGTCTCGCCATCCGTTGGAACCGGAGGAAAGTGGACAGGAAATCCTTGATGTTCAGACGCTTCGTGAAGGCGCCACTGGACGGGGGCGGCCTGCGGCTTGATACGGTCATCCGCACCGACGACCAGGCCTTCCTCTATCGATATGTCCAGACCATCCGTACCCGGCCAGCCCTCAGGAAGGTGGATGTCGAACTGTCCGGGTCGATTATGGAAGAGGACAGGCAGGTCTATGCCGTGCCGCGGAGCGGTCCCCTGACCTTCTATATCAGTTCCCTCAGTACTTTGATGGAGCAAAGGGAGCGCTATCTGACGCAAGTGATCAGCCGCCGGGTCTCCAGTTATACGGCCTGCTACATCGATTTCGACGCGGGAAGCGCGCTCGTCCAGCCGACCCGGGGGAAAAACGTCGAGGAAATCGCGCGCGTCCGGCAGAACCTGGTCTCGCTTATGGACAACGAGGAGTTCGAAATGGATTCCATCATCGTGACGGCGTCCTGCTCGCCGGAGGGCACTTTCGCCTACAACACGCGGCTGTCCGGCGCCCGGTCCCAGTCCGTCGCTGATTATTTTTCCGCCTTTATGCGGGCATACCGGGACTCTGTCCACCGGAACGGCATGCGTATCGACCTGGCGGGAGAAACGCCCGGGGAGGCACCGCAAATCCATTTTCTCTCGCGGACTAGTCCGGAGAACTGGCTGATGCTGACCGCCCTTGTGGAGAAGGACGAGCGACTGACCTCCGCAGAGAAAGACCGTTTTTCCGGCATCATGGCGGAATCGGATCCGGACCGGAGGGAAGCCCTGCTGAGCCGGGAGTCATTCTACCCCTACTTGCGGGAATCCCTGTACCCGAGGCTCCGAACCGTTCGCTTCGATTTCCATCTCCATCGGAAGTGGCTGCAGCAGGACACCCTGGTCACGACCGTCCCTGATACCTTGTACAGGAAGGGACTTGACGCCCTGCGGGACCATGACTACGAAAGGGCGCTGACGATTCTCCGCCCCTACCGGGACCTGAACACGGCCCTCGCCTATTGTGCAATGGATTATAACGCCAGTGCCCTGGATATCCTGGAGAAACTGCCGGACAGCCCGAAACGCCACTACCTGCTGGCCTTGTTATACAGCAGGACGGGAAAGGCGGACGATGCGGCGCGGCATTATCTGGATGCCTGCCGGGCCGACCGGCAATACATCAGCCGGGGCAATCTCGATCCGGAAGTTTCCGCCCTCGTGCGGGCCTATGGGCTGGACAAATATTACAATGAAGAATGAATGTACACGTAATCATACCGATTGTGTGCGCCCTGACGGTTTTATCCTGCGCGCGAACGGATCATCTCGAGCCTGTGCCTGCCGCCGCCAAACGCATCCTTACCGTCCGCAGCCTGGCGCCCGGGAATGCGGCCATGCCCGCGTCCCTGGAGGTGCTGGCCTTCCGGACGGAAGATCCCCGCTATGTCTATGAACGGGCCCGCGGGACCGGGGCCGGAGTCCAGATTGCGCTGGCACCGGGCCTATACAGGCTCTATGCCCTGGGAAATATGCCTTCTTTCGAAAACGGATCGGAAACAGCGTTGCTCAATGCCCGGGCCGCCTTTGTCCAGGAAGGAAGCGACATCCCCATGACCTGTGTAGCATCGCAGACAGTGGATACGCGAAGTGCCGGCGAGATCACTTTCGAGATGGAAAGGCTTTGGGCACGCATCGTCCTTGAGGGGGGCGTCACCATAGAAGGAGGGACGCTGTGCAGTATTTTCGTGCTGAACATCCCGGAAAGCACCCCCTTGTTCGGCCCGCCTCTGGCCGGAGAAATGATCAACCACCGCGGTATCGGACTGAGCGAAAACGGGACGGTGCTGGATCCCGATGCGCCGCAATACACCTATCATAACGGTCCCGTTACAGGGGACCTGGTCTTTTACGCCCATCCCAATCCGGCGGAAGAAGCATCATCCCGCCAGGAGGAAGACGATGTCACAAAAGTCGTCCTGGCCGTCCGGCAGGGTGAAAAAATCCGCTTCTTTCCCATCGGCCTGCCCCATTTGGCGCGGAATCACACCTACACCCTGTCCGGCATCCATATCAGCGACAGGCCCGGCTCCACCAGCCCGAACACGTATGTCCCAGAAATACAGACCGTCCAGTTCACCTTGAGTGTCGCGCCCTTTGTGAACTTGCAGAAAGACGAAACCATTTGACAAACCCATTAAAACCCAGTTTATATGAAAAAAACCATCTGTGCCGCTGCGGGCCTGATCGCAGCACTGTGCCTGGCCGGCTGTAAGAAAGACGCAGGCCGGACTGTCGGAGAAGAGTCTTCTTTCTCCGGAAATGAACGGGCGATGGCTCAGGTCACGCTCCGCATCAAGGGGGCGCCCGTCACGAAAGCCAATCCCGACCGTCCCCTGATCTCCGGCAATGAAGACAAGTTGGGGACGGTGGAAGTGTTCGTGTTCGACCGCAGGGAGAATGCCGCGACCTTCGGGCTGCTGGAGTCCTACAAGAAGGCCGATGCCGCCGACATCTCGGACGGGAGCGCGACCGTCAGTTTCAACACGTCCATCGGAAAGAAACACATCTATGTCGTGGCCAATGCCAGTGAAAACGCCGCCACTTCCCCGGTTACGCCCAGGCTGGCGGATTCCATTTTCGACGAAGACGACCTGCTGGGAGCCCTTTCAAACTACACGGACAATGCCTCCGCTCAGTTTATCATGGTCGGATCGGTCGAGAATGCGAGCCATTCCACGGAACCGGAACTGGCTGAGGGAAGTGCCGACGCCAACAATCTGAGTTGCCAGTTAAGAAGGATCGTATCGCGGATCAAACTGGACGAGATCGTCGCGGACTTCACCTCGCCAGCGCTCCGTAAGGCGACTTTCAAAGTGACGCGGGTCTATTTGATGAATATCGCCAGGCAGGCCAAATACTTCAATGGCCGCTGGGAAGATGTCTTCGGTGTGGACGCCGCTACCGGCCAGAATGCCGCCAGCGCCATTTCCGCCGCGGCTTCTTTCCCGAAGATCGGCCAGACGCCTTTCAAGCCCGCCGCCTCTGTCGGAAAATACTACGTCTATGCCATGCCGGCTGCAAATGGTTCTGCCGCAAACGGTTATCACAACTGGATGGATCCTGCCTCCTTCAATGCCGCTTCCGGCGTGACGCTTTCCCTGCCGGAGACGGATGCCTTTTCCTGCGTGAAGTTCACCACCGGCAACACCCTCTTCCCTTCCGCCGGGAACGGCAACCACATGGAGCCCGACCATTGCTTTTATGCCTATCCCAATCCGGCCGTCCCCGCCGGGAGCCAGTCTGAAACGGATCTGACCACGAAAGTCGTCATCGAGACGGAAATCGAGATCGACGGCACGACCCAGCGTATGTATTATCCGATTTCCATCCCGTACCTGCAGCCCAATTATGCCTACGAGATCGGGAAAGTTACGATCAAGCGTCTGGGTTCGACGGATCCTTTCCATCCCGTCACGACGGCCGATTGCAGTTTCGTCATAACGGTCAAGGATTGGGATACCGGCGATATCCAGGGCCAGTACAACAATGAATCCGCCGCAGAAGGCGAAAACGACCAATTTGTCATCTAAACAGTATATGAAACGGCTGCTGCTTTTGTCCTTCCTCCCGGTCCTTCTCGGAGTCTCCTGCTCCGTCAAGGAGGACCGGTCGGAATGCCCGGCCCTTCTGCATGTCAGTCTGGAGCGGATCCCGTCCGTCCTGCGGGATGTTCCCCTCAGACTGGAGGTGGACGCTGCCGACGGGAAGTTCCGGTGGCAGGCGGATGTCCTGGCCGAAGACGGTCCGGTATGCCTGCATGTACCGCGCGGACCGCTGCGGATCGATGCCGTCTGGGAATCCGGCAGCCCGTCGGGCGTGAAAGCAGTCCTGCCTCCTTCCGGCTCTGAAGCCGACAGTCTTTTTGCCTACCGGGCCCTTCTGGATTGCCGGGGCGAATCCCTTGCGGATACTGTATATCTCCACAAACAGTGGTGCCGCCTCACGCTTCGCCTCCTGCACGCACAGATGTGGGAAAACTACCAGTTCGAGATCATCGGCAACTGGAACGGCTTCCGTCTGGATACGCTGGAGCCCCTGGCGGGTCCCCTGCGCATCCAGCCCCGGAAGGTATGGGAAGACTGCTATGAGGCCCGTATCCTGAGACAGGGTGACGACGGTCTGCTGCTGGAGGTATTCGGCAGCGACAGCGGCCCCAAGGCCCTTGCCAGTTACCCGCTTGGCCGGATGATGCGCGAGGCCGGTTTCAGTTGGACGGAAGAGGATTTGAGAGATGTCATCCTGACCCTGGATCCAACCCGGGCCGTGCTGGAAGTCGAAATAGCGCCATGGGATGAAAGCCATCCCATCGGTGAAATAACAATCTGAATAAAATGAAAAGAATCCATTCTTATCTGCTGGCAGCGATGGCTGCCGCCGCCCTGTGCGCATGCCGCACGGAGGCCATTCCCGAGGGGGCTCCTGCCGGCCCGTCTCTCCTCGAAATCGAAGTCTCCGGATCCGGAGACGCGCTCACGAAGGCTGATCTGCAAACGACTGCCGAGGCCAGCATCAGTTCCTTTGAGGTCTTTGTCTTTCTCTCTTCCGACACATCCGTCCCCTATGTCCACGAGGTTTTCAGCGGGACAAGCGGGACCCTCTCCCTTCCGCAGGGAAAGACCTATAAGGTGTACGCAATGGCCAATATGCCTGATTTTTCGGATGTCACGTCCGAGAGTTCCCTGCTGGCAAAGACAGTCGGCTATGGCAGCAACACCCGTTCATCCTTTGCCATGAGCGCCCCGGCGCAGACCGTTACTCTTTCGGGCAACAAAACCCTCAACTTTACCTTGCAAAGACTTTGCTCAAAGGTTGAGATTTCTGGTGCTATCCAATTGGATTTCAGCGGAAATGCTTATCTGGCAGCCAAGACATCTTCCATCAAATCCGTCTTTCTTACCCAGATTCCCTCCGCTTGTGGCGCCATCTCCGCCACGCCCGCTTCCACCTATCTGATGACCGGGAATCCGGCGGGATCGGACGGAACGGTCAGCGGCCAGGCCGATATCTGCTTCCGAAACAATACGGCAAACGCCTCCCCCTGGGGGCAGTTGGTCCTGTACGGTTATCCGAACAACGCCACGGAGGCGACCTCCCGGACGGGGATCGACCATGTAACGAAAGTCGCCATCTGCGTGGATATCGACGGAACGCTCAATTTCTACACCATCGGCATCCCGTCCATGGCAAGGAACACGCTCTACACCATTTCCAACGTCAAGATAAGCCGGGAAGGCGCGGATTCTCCGGAATCCTATGTCCCTGACAAGGCGGTGCTTACATGTAAAGTATCCGTCAAGGATTGGGTCGCGGGGACTGTCTCCGGCAGGTACAATGAAACGGATACGGACGGAAGCATCGTCTTCCGCCGCCAATAAAACGGACATGGACAAAAGGATTTCTCTTTTCGGCCTGCTTCTGGGTACGCTGCTCTTTGCGGCGGCCTGTATCCGGGAGCAGCCCGTTCCCGACAGACCCGCCACGGAGATTCCCGACGGGTTTGCCCGCTACCGCCTTTCCATCGGAGGCGCCGATCCCGGTACAAAGAGTTCCCTGAACGTCTCGACGGAGCGGATTACATCCGCCGCGGTCGCCGTTTACCGGGGCGGACATCTGGAATCGGTCCTCCGCTGGGACGGCAGCGGCAATTCTTCGACGCTTCTGCTGGAAAAAGATGTCCGGTACGCCCTGTATGCCGTAACGGGATCGCTCCTGACCCAGCAGGATTTTCCGGCGGAGGAGGCGGCGCTTTCAGAGATGCATTGCACGCTCTGGGACCCTGATACGGATGAATTCCTTTGCCAGGAAGGCGGTTTTACCTACATTCCGATGGCAGGCACCGCCAGCGGGCGGCCCGAAGACCTCGACATCATCGACGGTACGCAGGACGGACTGATCCACTTGACACTGGAACGCTTGTTCGCCCAGGTTTTCTTCGACAAAGTGCGCCTGTCTCCGGAAGCGGCCCGGTACTACAGCGTTAGCGGACAGGAGTTTTCTGTCTGTAATAATGCCAGCGTGCTGTTTCCTTTTTCGCAGCGGCCGAGTCCTACCGTCCGGCCGGGCACCTTCGACCACGAGGACTGCTATGCGCCGGCCGGCATCCGTTACGCCCTGACTCCGGAGAACCTGCAGGGCAATCTCCTGCCCCGGAACGACGATCCCTACCAGAAAACGGCGGAGAGCCTGCAGGCCGTCGGCCGGGATCCGGACGCGGAAACCTATGTCAGGGTGCGCGTGTCCTTTCATTCCGATTATGGTGTCAGCGGGCAAGGGATCTACCGCTTTTATCTGGGAGACGATGACACTTCGGATTTTTCCGTCCGCCGTAACACCTGTTACCGCGTGAGCCTGTATCTGACCCTGGACGGGATGGAACTCAAAGACAACTGGAAAGTGGAGGAAATCAGCCTGCAGGACAACCGCAGCCTCCAACTGTTCAGCGAGCCCGAGCCTGTAGCCCCCGGCGGGACCGTCCGGATTGCCTGCCGCTGGAGTCGCAGAGGAAGCAGTTTTGAGGACTTCTCGACCGATTACGGGGCCTCCCAGGGTTGGAGTTTCGGGACCGGCGATCAGGTGGCGGTTTATGTAGAAGACGGAAGTGCGAATTCGCTGAGCGTGACGCAGGAGGAAGCGGTCCGCTGTCCAGGCTGCGGAACCCTGTTCCTGGGATGGCCGACAGCCGGGAGCGGACGATTGCGGATGATCTTTCTGCTGCGTTATTGCAGCGGGACCATTAACGGAGAGAAACACTGTCTTCGTTGCGGTGCGCTGGTCAGCGGGGCCAACGGAACGGAAAGCGACACCGCCTTCAAGAAAGCCACTTCCGAACAGATCGTATCCTGCGGTGTCATCCGGTACACGGTCCCGGCCGACACCGAACCCTGGTCCGTCATCCCCCTGTACGCGCAGACTTTTGACGGAAAAGTCAGCGACTGTCTGGAACTGCAGGTGGCATCCGATTCCCCCAACACCTATCGCTGGGCCAATGGACGGCCGTCCTATGTCGCTCAAAAAGGCGTCCTGACGGCGACTACAGGCACGGGCATCACCGGAGTCCGTTTCAGCGTAGCGCCGGGGAGCGAGGAAATGCTCAGCGTAGAAAACACCTCCGACGCGCATAACAACAAGTCCTGCACAGTCAGCGCACTTGCCCCGGGGCAGGCGCGTCTGGCCATACGCGGATACACTTCGGACGGGCAGGAGGTCAGCTGCGGATACTATGCCCTGACGGTAAGCGCTCCGAAACTCCATTTTTCCGCGTCCTCTTATACCCTTCCGCTGACGGGTGATTTCGTTCCGACCGGGCTTTACTACAGCAAAAACGACGGGACGGTTCTGAGTGAGAGCGATTTCGACAGCGCGCTGTACGCTAGCCTGCTGGACCCTGTCCTGGAAATGAAGGAGGGCTCGCTCCTGGCTCCCTATGTGACTCTTTCCAGCCATGGGGGCACAGGAGCGTCAGATCCGGGTGTGGAACTGCATTCGCTCCGCGCCAACGGCCGTCCGCTTGCGCCTGCAGATTTTTCCGACGAAAGTTCTGTCCTGCAAGCACTTCCTCTTGCATCGTCGCTGCGTGATCGCATCGTGGCAGAGGTTCCACTGGGCCTGGCGGATCCCTTCCCCGCCCTGAATGCCAATGTGATGCTGGGCGCGGTGGACAACGTGATCCTCCTCCAGGACGGACCATCGACGCAACCCCTTCCCCACGCCCGTCCCGGATCGTGCCTTCCCGGAGAGAAAATTCTCTTCAGAGCTCCCCTCAATCCCGCCTACCGGATCGAAGATATCGCTTTCGAAGGCGGCGGCGACCTTCGTTTCGCCGTCCATCCCGAATTGAACGGATATGGACTCACGCCTGTCCTGGGCAGCGCATCGGGGACTCTCTCTGCCGGCCGGAAGGAACTCTATCTGGATTTGGTCCACAAAACGACGGGCGAGCATTACACCCTGAAGTCCATCGGCTATGTGGACATCTATCTGCATGCCTTCCTGGGGGCTTCCCTGCAGGAGTCCTACGCCAATACGTACCATGGTATCCGGCCCCGTTCGCCCGGGACCCTCTATACGGATTTCACGCTTTCGACCGCGACGGAATACCCGACGCCCGATTATGAAGTATCCTACGATCTGGTAACGGGGAATAATGCCGGTCTGGAAGCATTGAAGGCCCGTCTTTCCGGGGCGAAGTTCCTCCTGCACAAGAAGCGCTGGACGGATAACTGGCGCTATTGCAGCGAAAAAGACCTGCCCTATATGGAGAAGGAAATCCCCGCCCGCTACACGGACGGAAAGGAATATGTCCCTAGGAATATCTTTTCCATCGCGCCATACGGTTATCTGGATTCCATGATTATCGTCGGGCCCACGCATCACAGTTACGACGGAGGATATGCCATCCGCAACAACAGCATCGAGTACAGCACGGACAATACCACCCTGCTCAATATCCAGAACTGGTCCTGCGACTATGAAAGGGTCTTTACGACGCACGGGCTGGTACGAGCCTTCGGCGAGCCCGTCTATGCCATCCGCTTCGGTCATTGGCGGCAGGAACACATGTGGCCGGGCTATGCCGAATACGGAAACGTCTGGGCCTGCTTCTGCAAGGATTATTATCCGGCTCTCCGCGTGGATTTATCAGGCCTGCCCTCAAGCCTGGACGTGGTCGACAATCCAGACGAGGGCACCAGGACCCTGTCGGTTCCCGGCGCCCCCTACTATGTCATAACTGTCGGAAAGGACAATCGTTACACCTGGAGCAAATGGATTACGCCCCGGACGGAATTCAAATATTGACGAACTGGTCGCGCAGACGTACGATCTTTTCATCCGCATTGTCGCCCTTGGCTCCGAAGTAGAACTTGATTTTCGGCTCGGTGCCTGAAGGACGGACGGAGACGACATCACCGGCCTCGCTGAAGAACTGCAGTACGTTGGACTTCGGCTGGCCGGTCTTCTCCGGGCAGAGATAATCCACGACGCGGACGACCCTGGCCCCGGCCAGGTCTGCGGGCGGATTCGCACGGAACCCGGCCATGATGGCCTGGATCTCTTCTGCGCCCTGCTTGCCCTTGCGGACAAGCGAGGTCAGGCCTTCTTTCCTGTAGCCGTATTCGCGATAGATACGCTGCATCAACTGGTAGAGACTCAAACCCTGGTCGGCTGCCCAGGCGGCGCATTCCGCCACCATCGCCGCGGTTATCTGCGCATCCTTGTCGCGGACGAACTGGCCCACGTTGAAGCCGAAACTTTCCTCGCCGCCGCAGATGAATTCGCCTGTAGATTCCTTTCTTCCGACGACTTCCGCAATGTATTTGAATCCGGTCAGCACATCATAGCATGCGACCCCGAAGGAAGCGGCGATCTCACGGATCAATTCCGTGGTCACGATGGTCTTGACGACGTATTTCGTGGGGTCGAGCCGCCCCAGTTCCTTCCAGCGGGTCAGGATGTAGTAGGTCAGCATGGAAGCGGTCTGGTTGCCGTTGAACTGGACCATCCGGCCCTGTTCGTCCCGTACCGCGATTCCCAGCCGGTCGGCATCCGGGTCCGTGGCCATCACGATATCCGCCTTTTCCCTTTCCGCGACTTCCAGGGCCATTTTCATCGCCGCCGGCTCTTCCGGATTCGGCGAAATGACCGTCGGGAAATCGCCGTCGCTGACATCCTGCTCGGGCACATGGAAAACCTGTTCAAAGCCCAGGCGGCGCAGGCACTCCGGCACCAGCCGGACCCCGCAACCATGCAGCGGCGTATAGACGAAGCGGATGTCCTTGTGACGGGCGCAGGCCTCGGGAGAAAGGGTAAGGGAGAGGATGTCGCGCAGATACATCTCGTCGATATCCTGTCCCATCACTTCCACCTCCCCGCATTCCTCGGTCGGCTTGAACCGGACCTGCGAAGGATCCGTGATCTTAGCGACCTCTGCGACGATATCCACATCGACGGGGGCGGTAATCTGTCCGCCGTCCGACCAGAATACCTTATAACCATTGTATTCCTTCGGGTTGTGGGAGGCCGTCACCATCACGCCGGCGACCGCCTTCTTGGCCCGGATGGCATAACTCAGTTCGGGCGTCGGGCGGATGTTGTCGAAAAGGAATACATGCAGGCCGTTGGCCGAGAGGACGTCGGCCGTGATGCGTGCAAAGAGTTTGGAGTTGTTGCGGCTGTCAAAGGAAATGCAGACCCGGAGGTCCTCGCCCTGGACATGGGCCTTGATGTAATTGGCCAGTCCCTGGGTCGCCATGCCGACCGTGTATTTGTTCATCCGGTTGGTTCCGACGCCCATCAGGCCGCGGAGGCCGCCCGTTCCGAATTCCAGGCTGCGGTAGAAGGCGTCTTCAAATCCAGCCGGGTCGGTGTTGCGCAGTTCGATAATCTTACATTTGGTTTCCGGATCGAAGTCCCCTTCGAGCCAGCTTTTGGCAACTGATTGATAGTCCATAATCTAAAGGTCGATTTGTACAAAAATACACAAAAATCCACGATTCTGCTTATTTTTGCAAAAAAAATACGATGGAGGCTTTCTGGCAATTTCTGCGGGAGCATGCTGCGGACCGGACGAGCACCCTGCTGCTGGCGAAAGACCGCTGGCCGGGAGTGGATGTATCCCTTGCGGCCAATACCTTGGAGGGACGCCGTCGGATGCAGCGGAAAGTACCTTCCTGGTATGCCTGCGAACGGATTCTCTACCCCACCCGTCTCTGTACGGAACAATGCAGTTCGGAAGAAACGGCGCTGTACAAGGCCGCCTTTGCCGCCCGTATCCTGGGGCAAGGGAAGGCCTGCATCGCCGACCTGACCGGCGGCCTTGGGGTGGACAGTTGGGCCTTCTCCCGCCTCGGCGAGGTCCTTTACAATGAGGCGGATCCGAAGTTGGCGGAGGCCGCCCGGGCCAATTTCGCGGCCTTGGGGACGGACGTAAAAGTCCGCAATGAAAACCTCCGGCCGGGAGAGGTACGCAGGATCCTCGGCGGCTTTCCCGCCGGCCTGCTGTACCTGGATCCGGCCCGTCGCGCCGACAGCGGACGAAAAGTCTTCCGCCTGGCCGATTGCAGTCCGGATATCCTCCAGCTGCGGGATGAATTGCTGGAAGCGGCGCCGCATCTGCTCGTCAAACTCTCGCCCATGGCGGATATCGCGCTCCTCGCGCGGGAGCTGGGGCCCTGCGTACGGGAAATCGTCGTTGTCGGAGCACAAGGCGAATGCAAGGAAGTCCTGGTGTGGCTGGACCGCGACTGGAAAGGCGGCTATACCGTCACGGCGCACACCCCCTCCGGCGACCTGACCTTCCGCCCGGAGGAGGAGCAAACCTGCCCTACAACCCTCTGCGATACCCTTCCGGCGCCCGGCGACACTCTTCTTGCTCCGGACAAGGCCGTCACCAAAGCCGGCTGTTTCAACCTCCTCGCTGCCCGCTACGGCCTCCATAAACTGGGCGTTTCCACCCATCTGTATCTCTGTCCGGAAGACACCCTTGCCCCGGGAACCCGCTACCGCATCCGGCGGATCGTCCCCTTCTCCGAGGCCCGTTCCTTCAAGGGCATGAATGCAGACGTCACAGCCCGCAATTTGCCGCTCAGCAGCGACTCTCTGGCCCGTAAACTCGGTATTAAAAACAGCGGAAGGCCCCATGTCTGGGGCCTCCGCATCGATCTTTCCACCGGTTCTTCCGCCAACTGGCTTCTCGAAACGGAACCGTTGTAGAAGCGTTTATTCCGGTTTGTAGGAATCTTTCAGGGATGTCGTCTTGTTGAAGACCGCCAGTTCCGGGGTCGAATCCGGATCTTTCACGAAATAGCCGTCCCGCTCGAACTGGACCGCAATCCCGGAAGCATCCTCCAGCAGGGCCGGTTCGGCATAACCCGTCGATACGATAAGACTGTCCGGATTGAGGAAGTCCTTATAGTCCTTGTCTTCCGGGACCTGGCTCATATCCGCCAGCGTGAAGAGCCTGTCGTACAGGCGGAGTTCCAACTCCTTCGCATGCGCAACGGAAACCCAGTGGATCGTGCCCTTGACCGAACGCCATTCTCCGCTCTGCGGGTGGGTGCTTGGATCATAGGAACAACGAAGTTCAACAACCTTTCCTTCAGTGTCTTTAATCACCTCATCGCATTTAATGATATAGGTATATTTCAGACGGACTTCCCCATCGGGTTTGAGCCGGAAGAACTTCTTCGGCGCCTCTTCCATGAAATCGGAACGCTCGATGTACAACTCGCCCGAGAAAGGAACGCGGCGCTTCGGGCCGTCCGGATCGGCCGGATTCAGGGGGCAGTCGAAATATTCGACTTTCCCCGGCTCCCAGTTGCTCAAGGTCACCTTGACCGGGTCGCGCACCACCATATAACGGTTGGCGCGGGCATTCAGGTCCTGGCGGACGCACCACTCCAGCAACTGGATATCCATCAGCTGGTCGCGTTTGCTGACGCCGATCTTGTCACAGAACATCCGCAGGGCCTCGGCCGTATAACCCCGGCGGCGCACCCCGCAGAGGGTCGGCATCCGCGGATCGTCCCAGCCGCTGACAAGGCCTTTCTGAACCAGTTCCAGTAACTTGCGCTTGGACATCAGCGTGTAGGTGAGGTTCAGCCGTGCGAACTCGTACTGATGGCTCGGGAAAATGCCGAGCGTCTCGATGAACCAGTCGTAGAGCGGCCGGTGGACGTCGAATTCCAGCGTACAGATCGAGTGGGTGATATGCTCGATGGAGTCGCACTGGCCGTGGGTGAAATCATACATCGGATAGATGCACCATTTGTCGCCCGTACGATGATGGGAGGCATGTTTGATTCGGTACAGGAGCGGGTCGCGGAACATCATATTGGGATGGGCCATGTCAATCTTGGCCCGGAGGACCTTCTCTCCGTCCGCGTACTTGCCGTCGCGCATTTCGCGGAAGAGGCGGAGGTTCTCCTCCACGCTGCGGTCACGCCAGGGGCTGTTCGTACCCGGCTTGTCCACCGTGCCGCGACCGGCGCGGATCTCTTCCTGCGTCTGGTCGTCCACATAGGCCAGGCCCCGGAGGATCAGTTCCTCGGCCCAGGCATACAACTGGTCGAAATAGTCGGATGCATACAGTTCCTTGTCCCACTGGAAGCCCAGCCAGTGGATATCCTCCTTGATGGAATCCACGTATTCGACATCCTCCTTGACGGGGTTGGTGTCGTCATAGCGGAGGTTGGTCTTCCCGCCATATTTTTGTGCCAGTCCGAAATTCAGGCAGATACTCTTGGCGTGTCCCAGATGCAGGTAGCCGTTCGGCTCCGGAGGGAAACGGGTCATGATGCTGTCGTACTTGCCGGAGGCCAGGTCGTTCTCGATGATTTCCTCGAGGAAATTGCGCTTGCGCGGCTCCTCGGCGACGTTGCTTGTGTGTTCTTCCATACTCGTCTTTGAATAATAACTCACAAATGTAGTAAAAAAATTAAAGATTTTTTCGTAAGTTTGCGTTTGCGAAACTGAATACGGGAGACGTGTATTTCCCTAATAACCTAACTATGAACCTCTTACAAGAAAGATTGGCAAAATATGATTTGCCGCAAAGGATGATGGAAAAGGGCATTTACCCCTATTTCCGCCAAATCATCAGCAAACAGGGAACGGAAGTCGAAATGGACGGTCACAAGGTCCTGATGTTCGGCTCGAACGCCTATACGGGCCTGACCGGTGACGAAAGGGTTATCGAGGCCGGTGTCAAGGCTCTCCGTCAGTATGGCTCCGGCTGCGCCGGTTCCCGCTTCCTGAACGGTACCCTCGATATTCACGTCCAACTCGAAAAGGAACTGGCCGCATTTGTCGGAAAGGACGAAGCCCTCTGTTTCTCAACGGGTTTCACGGTCAATTCCGGCGTCATCCCCCAGCTGCTGACCCGCAACGATTTCATTATCTGCGACGACCGTGACCATGCTTCCATCGTGGACGGACGACGCCTTTCCTTTGCCAAAGCGCTTCATTACAAGCACAACGACATGAAGGATCTGGAGCGCTGCCTGCGCCGCTGCCCCAGGACGTGCGTCAAACTCATCGTCGTGGACGGCGTCTTCTCCATGGAGGGCGACCTGGCCAAACTCCCGGAAATCGTCGAACTCAAGCACCGCTACCCCGGCACCGCCATCATGGTGGACGAGGCGCATGGCCTGGGCGTCTTCGGCCGTCAGGGCCGCGGCGTCTGCGACCACTTCAACCTGACCGACGAGGTGGACCTCATCATGGGCACCTTCTCGAAGTCCCTCGCCTCCATCGGCGGTTTCATCGCAGCCGACAAGATCCTGATCAACTTCCTGCGCCACAATGCCAGGACCTATATTTTCAGCGCTTCCGATACCCCGGCCGCCACGGCCAGCGCCCTGGAGGCCCTGCACATCATCCAGAATGAGCCCGAGCGGATCACGGCCCTCTGGGATGTGACCAACTATGCCCTGCGCCGTTTCCGCGACGCCGGATTCGAGATCGGAGAGACGGAAAGCCCGATCATCCCCCTCTATGTCCGCGATGTGGAAAAGACCTTCGTCGTGACCAAACGGGCCTTCGACGAAGGGGTGTTCATCAATTCCGTCATTCCGCCGGCATGCGCCCCGCAGGATACGCTCATCCGCTTCTCGCTGATGTCCACGCACACACACGAGCAGGTGGACCGGGCCGTCGAAGCCCTGACGCGGGTCTTCAAGGAAGAAGGGATCATCAAATAATCAGTATTCCTTCCAACTACGTATCTGCACGTCCTCTTCGGAGAGCGTGCAGAATGCGTTTATATAGGCCGCGGCCAGCCGGGCGTCCGTCAGGAGCGGATTAGCCGTCGACCTCGATCTTTCCGATGTACAGGCCCCAGCAGCCGTCCTGGACAATGGGAACTTCCCTGCCGTCCGGGTCGGTCGCGGATTCCATCTCATCCAGGAAGGAATGGGAGTGGCCGCCGACCACCAGGTCGATGTTGCGGACCTGGGGCACCATCATCGGATCGGTGAAGGGCTCGTCCTCATAGCCAATATGGGTCAGGGCAATGACCAGGTCGCATTTTTCCTCGTTCTTGAGGTAGTCCGCCCAGCGGTTGGCTTCGGCCACATCGTCCAGGTGCGGGATACGGTCGGCGATGGTGCGGTCCACCATGCGGCTGATGTCGCAGAGCAGGCCGAAAATGCCGATCTTGTAGCCGCCACGGTTCAGGATCGTGTAGGGTTTGATATATTTTCCGGCCTCGAAAGGCGAGAAATCGTAGTTGCAGCATACCACAGGGCACTTGAGCATGGCCAGCCGGCGGCCGAGATCCTCGATGCCGTTGTCGAACTCGTGGTTGCCGAGGGTCACGCAGTCATAGCCGAGGGCGTTAATGGTTTCGATCTCCAGGTCGCCGCCAAGTTTGGTGAAATACGAAGAGCCCTGGCTGAAATCGCCGGCGTGCAGAAGCAGGACGTTGTTTTTGCCTTCCGCACGGCGGACGCTGTCGATATAGGCGGCGCGTTCGATGACGCCGCCCTGTCCGGCCTGGTCACCCATGCGCAGGGGTTCGAAATGGCTGTGGGTATCGTTCAGATGGAGAATCACAAGATGCGGCTGTTTCGGGCCGCACGCGGCCAGCGCCAGCAGGCAGGCCGCAAGGGCAAGATATCTTTTCATAAGTCTTTCCATTTAGCGTCTGACAGAATCCCTGTCGTCTCCGGTAATAACGATACGGCCATCCTTCTGATAAGCCAGCGGTTTCCCGTCCGCAGTCAGTTGCCGGACGTAGGGCAGGATGATATCGAGCAGGTAGCCGTCGAAAATCTGCAATTCCTTGGCATTGCGGGCCATGAAGATGTCATCGCCGCCGTCCAGCAGGAAATTGACGGTGGCCACGCCATAGACCTTCTTGTCATCCAGGGGCTTTCCGTCAATGGTGGCGGAAACCAGTTTCTTGTCTTTCACCTCGCAGCGGATACCGCCCACCGCCTGCCACGAGGTCGCAGCGAGTTGCTGCAGGATGACGCGGATATCCTTCCCGGTCAGTTCCAGGTAGCACAGTTGGTTGCGGAAAGGGAACATCGACATGATGTCGTCCATCAGGACATCTCCCTGGGGCATGTCGCAGCGGATGCCGCCGAAATTGAGCACCGAGCAGGAAACCGGCTTGCCGGCTCTCTCCTCCACGGCCTTCATGACCAGGTCGGCGTACCAGTTGGAGAGGGCGCTCTCCGGATACTCGACCGGCATCGCTTCCGGTGCATAGGCGATCACCTCTTTCACTTCAGCCATCGCGCCCTGCGCGTCAAGCAGCAGTTTGGCGACGGCCGGGGTCGCACCGCAACGGAAGACACGTCCGTTGGGGGCTTTGTAGGATTTGCCATCCACGGTGCCGAGCGCCTCAGGGACATTGTTGGCCGTAGCGGCCGTAACACCGGTCCTGGAACCGTCCATCAGCGTCCGGCTCCACTTGAAATCCCGCGCCGGCACACTCAGCGCCGCCAGCAGGAAGAGAAACAAAAGAATCGGTTTTTTCATAACGAAACGGGTTATAATATGTGATTATTTCTGTTTAAGCCATTTCCAGAGGTCGGCGAAAGTCGATTTCTTGCCGAAGACCAGGATGCCGGCCTTGTAGATCTTGGCGGACACCCAGGCGCAGGCGGCGAAGGTCAGGGCCAGGAGGACGATGGAGACGAGCAGTTGCCACATCGGCACGCCGTACGGAATCCGCGCCAGCATCACGATCGGGGAGGTGAAGGGAATCATGGAACCCCACACCACCACGCCGCTCTCAGGATTGCGGAAGGCAATCAGGGCGATAAAGTAACCGATCATCAGCGGGATGGTCAGCGGAATCTGCAGCTGCTGCGTATCCGCTTCGTTCTCCACCGCGGAGCCGATGGCCGCGAAGAAGGAAGCATAGAGCAGGTATCCCAGGATGAAATAGATGAAGAAGGCGATGATCAACTGTCCCCAGGGGACATGGGCCAGGGTCGAGAAGACGACGGCCATCTCATCCTGCGCCACGACGGCCGTCGTGTCGGTGAGCGCAGTGGTATCGGCCGCAGCCGTCAGATCGACGCCCAGCGCCTCGATCTGCGTGGCATCAACACCCATCGTAGAGGCGATCTGCTGCGGGTCCGCCGACAGGAAATCCTTTCCCAGGATCCCGCCGAAAATACCGAGCAACACCACGGAGAGCACGATCCAGAGGAGGAACTGCGTAAGGGCCACCAGGGCCACGCCGATAATCTTGCCGAACATCAGTTCGGTCGCCTTGGCCGAAGAAATGAGCACCTCTACGACGCGGCTGGACTTCTCCTCGATCACGCTCGACATGACCATGCCGCCGAAGAGGGTGATGAACAGGAAAATGATGATACCCAGGATCATCGACATCATCATATAGATGCCGGACTCGGTCACCGTCTCCTCGCCGGAATCATCGAGGGTGTATTCCCGGACGTCCACGGACGCACGCACATCCTTCATGATCTGCTCCAGGTTGTCAATCCCGTAGGTGCTGATGCGGTAGGCCTCCACCGCGTCGCTGACCTTGCGGGAGACCCCGGAGGAGAAATCGACGCCCAGGGGCTTGCGGGAATAGGCCGCCACGGACACGGTCTTGGCCACGGAATCCAGCGGGGAAATGACCACCAGGACATTCAGGCCGCGCGCATCCAGTTGCGCCTTGACCGAATCCGGATGCTCGGCCGAGCAATCCAGATACGTGTTCGCCCCGTCGTCCACGAAATATGGCAGGGCGATGCCGGACTGATCGACAACAGCCACGGTCTGAGCCCGCTCGTCCATCTTCGACATAACCATCACGAGCACGACCATGGCCGCGACGAAGATGATCGGCACGAGGAAAGTAGTCAGCAGGAAAGATTTTTTCTTGACCTTGGTCAGGTATTCCCGACCGATAACGGTCCCAAGCATTTTGTATCGCATAGGCTATTCCTCCGTAACCAGTTTAATGAAAATATCGTTCATGCGCGGAATCAGTTCACGGAACGAACGGATCAGCAGGGATTCCTGCGCCAGGAGGGCCTGCAGGGCATCATTGGTGGAGATACCCGACTCCAGGGACAGGACAGCGGTATGCCGGCCGGCGTTTTCCTCGTCGGAGAGGATGCGGAACACTCCTTCTACGGGAACGACAGGTCCGCCGCCGTAGATCAGTTCGAGATTGTTGTTGCCGTATTTGTGCCGGATCTCGTCCACGCCTCCGGTAATGACCAGGCGCGAGCGGTTGATCAGGGCGATGTTGTCGCAGAGTTCCTCGACCGATTCCATGTTGTGGGTCGACAGGATAATGGTCGCCCCTTCGTCCTTGAGCCGCAGGATCTCCTGGCGGATCAGTTCGGCATTGACCGGGTCGAAGCCAGAGAAGGGCTCGTCGAGAATCATCAGGGACGGCTTGTGGACGACCGTCGTAATGAACTGCACCTTCTGGGCCATGCCCTTGGACAACTCCTCCACCTTCTTTTTCCACCAGTCCTGGATGCCGAAACGGATAAACCATTTCTTCAGTTCGGCCTGGGCGTCCCGGACGGACATACCCTTGAGCTGGGCCAGATACAGGGCCTGGTCCCCCACTTCCATCTTGCGGTACAGGCCGCGTTCCTCGGGAAGATAGCCGATTCTTTCGACATCCTCCTGCGTGATGGGACGTCCGTCGAACAGCACCTCCCCCGCATTGGGAATGGTGATGCGGTTGATGATACGGATAAGTGTCGTCTTGCCGGCTCCGTTCGGACCGAGCAGACCGAAAATCTGTCCTTTCGGGATATCGAGGCTCACATGATCCAGAGCCACTTTCTCCCCGAAACTCTTACAGACTTCCTTGCAGGTAATAATTCCCATATATTCAGTTGTTTACAATCTTAGTTAAGGATTTTCACCACGAGTTCGGTCAGCAATTGTTCCGGCGTCGCTTCGCCGGCATCCCCGCCTTTCCCCTTGAAGTCGTATTCTTCCAGCAGGGCCATGATCTGCATGGTCTTGCGGATGGGATAATTCCCCACGGCCGCATCGTATTCCCGGAAGAAATAGGGATTCACGGCGAGGATCTTCGCCTTCTGATCCGAGGGCGGATTGGGGGTACGCATCAGCAGCGCCTCGTATTTGAGGATGCGATAGAAATGGGTGTACAGTGCACTGATAGCCATCGGCATGGCGAATTTCGGTGCCTGGCCGATATAGGTGGCAATCTTCAGGGCCTTGGCCTTTTCCCTCAGCGACAGGGCCCGGGTCAGTTCGAAAATGTTGTACTGGCGGCTGATGCCGACATTTTTCTCGATATGGGCCGCCGTCACGGAAGTCGTCCCTTCCGGAAGATTCTTCAGGAGTTTGTCGGTCTCCACCACGATGCGGCTCAGGTCCGTTCCCGTATATTCTCCCAGCAGCACGGCGGCATCCGGGGCGATCTGCAGGCCGCGGTCCCGGTAATAGGTGCTGATCCAACGGTCGATCTCGTAGTCGCGCAGCGCGGGAGAATCCAGCACGACGCCATTCTTGCTGACGTTCTTGTAGAAGGCCCGCCGCTTGTCGGCCGAAGCCCCGTGCATCAGGATCACCAGCACCGTCGAGTCCATCGGCTCTTCGCAATAGACCGCCAGATCCTCGAGGGTCTTCATGCTCTGGGCTTCCTTGACCACCACCAGGCGCCGCTCGGCCATCATCGGATAACTCCGTGCCTCCGAGGCCACCGTCCCCGCATCCACGTCCAGCCCATAGAAAACAGTCTGGTTGAAATCCCTTTCCTCATCGCTGAGCGCATGGCGGATCAAAGCCTCGCAGACCATCTCGGGATAATACGGCTCCTCCCCCATCAGCAGATACACCGGCGCAAACACCCCGTTCTGCGCATCTGCAATAATCTGGCGGGCCGCCGCCGCTATGTCCACCCCTTTTGCCATCAGCAAAACTTTAACTTCCAAATATAGTAATAATATTCCAAATTATTATCAAACGTTTATCACGGGTTTCAGAGACCTGTATTGCAGAAACCTGTGGCCACCCTCGGCCACATCAGAGGGAGGGGCCCAAACTTGTTTGGGAGGGACGGAGCGAAGCGGAGGGTTTCTGCAGTACAGGTCTCTGAAACTCACATGTGTATAAAAAAACTGCCAGCCTGAAAACAGACTGGCAGTAAAACAAAGCGGGAACCGTTACAGCAACTGCGGCAGGAATGTGCTGAAGATCAGGATGGCCAGGCCACAGACAAGAACGGCGATCGTCTTGCGGTTGCAACCCTTCCATTCCTTGAGAATAATCCCCCACACATTCGAAAACACCACATCCAGCGCCATCAGGATACAGAAGGCAAGCGTATCCAGCGTACCGCCGGCCTCGAAGAAACTGCGGCCGAGCGACAAACCGAAGAACTGGCTGTACCAGAGAAGACCGGCCAGCGCGCAGAAAATGAGGTTATTCCCCCAGACGCGCCCCTTGGCATAATCGCCCCAGGTCTTATTCTTTCCATTCTGATACAGACAGTAAGCCGCATTTGTCAGGAAGCCGCCGAAGGTCACCAGCATCGTCGCCGGAAGCGAAGCAAACAGCGGAGTCGTCCCCTCCAGATGGAGATCGGCGCCGAAAGTCAAGCCAATATTGAAGCAGCCGCTCATCACGCCGGAAAGCAGGGCGATCGCCAGGCCTTTCGGGAAATTGAAATCCTTCACCGCCTGTTTCTTTGCCTCTTCCGGCTGCGAAGCCGCCTTCATGCCGCCGGCGACACCGATCACCGCAATGCCCACCAGGGTCACCACGACCCCGATAATCACCGAAGCCGTCAGCGACTGCAGTGCACCCATATCCGGGAAGAACGCATTCAGCAGCACCGGTCCGAGAATCGTACCGAGGGCCGCACAGGTCCCCAGCGCGATACTCTGACCGAGCGCAACGCCCAGATAGCGCATCGACAAGCCGAAAGTAAGGCCGCCAACGCCCCACAGGGCGCCGAACAGGATCGTCAGCCACGTCGACTTGGGGGCCGCATTCATCAGCGAAAGCAGATCCCCGAAGGAAGAGCCCGCGGGCACCGACAGCAGACTGCCGATCAGCGGGAAAACGAGCCAGGCGAAAACACCCTGGACCAGCCAGTATGACTCCCAGCTCCACTCCTTCACCTTGTTGATCGGCACGTAACTGCTCGACTGGCAAAACGCGCCGATCGCGATAATAAGCAATCCGATCAGGATACCCATGGCACTATCGTTTTGAGGTCACCTCTTTCTCGTACTGCTGGATCTTGCCGATGAACTCCTCGCCCACGGCAACGCCGTTCTTGAGATTGAAGTAGTCGAATACGGCCCCGAACGGGAGCGTCTTCGCCTCCTCCAGCAGAGCCAGCCGCTCGAAGCCCTGGCCGTTCTCCTCATACTTGCGAAGCAGGGCAAGCGGCTCCAGAAGGGCGCTCAGGACGCACTTCTGCGTGGCACGGGTACCGATGACATAGGCGCCGATCCGGTTGATGGAGGCGTCGAAATAATCCAGACCGATATGGGCGCGGTCGAGCGCGTCCGCCCGGACAATCTCCTTGAACAGGTCCGCCGTCTGGTCGTTCATGATGGTCACATGGTCGGAGTCCCAGCGGACCGGACGGCTCACGTGGAGCATCAGTTCCGGGACGAAGAGCAGCAGGGAGGCCACCTTGTCGGACACATTCTCCGTCTGCTCATAGTGACCGGTATCCAGCGTGTACATCACCTTGCGGGTCGCGCAGTAGCCCTCGTAGAAGTCCATGGAACCGACCGTATAACTTTCCAGGCCGATCCCGAAGAGTTTCGCTTCCACGCAGCTCTTCATCCCCGGCAACTTCTCGGCGAGAATCTCGTCCAGGGCCGCTGCCAGCAGTTCACGATAATATTTGCGCTTGACAGTCAGGTCCTTGCTTCCGTCATGGACCCAGATATTCATGATACAGGGATCGTTCTGGGCCTTGCCCATCACGTCCGCGATCCGGCGGCAGCGCTTGGTGTGCTCGATCCAGAAATTGCGGATGGCCGGATCCGGGTTGGCCAGGGACAGGTCACCGCTCTTGGGATGGGAGAAGGAAGTCGAATTGAAATCGAGTTTGAAGCCGTTGTCCTTTGCCCAGTCGATCCAACTCTGGAAATAGGAGGCATCGACCTGGTCACGATCGACGAACTTGCCGCCGAAGTCACCGTAGATCTCATGGAGATTGACGCGCTGCGGACCGGCGAGGAGCGTCTTGACGAACTCGAGGTCCTTGCGGACTTCGGCGATGTTGCGGGCACGGCCCGGATAGTTGCCGGTGGTCTGGATACCGCCCGAAAGGGCCTGGTTGCGTTCGAAACCGACCACGTCGTCGGTCTGCCAGCAATGGAGGGAAATCGGGGTCTGCTCCAGGCGGGCGATGGCCTTGTCGGTATCGACGCCCAGGGCCGCATAGCGTTCCTTCGCGATCTCGTAGGATTTCAGGATAAGATCTTCTTTCATGGAATTGGAATTTATTTGTTTGGATAATAAGTTTTTACCTTGAATGCTTCGGCGATGAAACGCCGCATGTCCCAGCGGTCCTTCACCAGGCCGGCCGTCTGGGCCTGAACCATGATATTGCCGATGGCCGTGGCCTCGGTCGGGCCCGCGATGACAGGCATGCCGATGGTGTCGGCCGTCAACTGGCTGACCGTCGCATTGGCCGAACCGCCGCCGATGACATGGAGTTTCTCGATCTTGAAGGGCGCGAACTCCTGCAGCAGGGCGATGACACCGCGGTATTTCTCCGCGAGAGAATGGTAAATGCAACTGACCATCTCGCCGTCGCACTCCGGCCGGGGCTTCCCGTTTTCGGCCAGGATGGCGCAGATCGCCTGCTGCATGTCGGCCGGATTGGCCAGGCGCGGATCGTCGGGATCGACCGTGGCCGTAAAGGAGAAGTGCTCCCGGGCCATCGCCTCGATCTGGGCATAATTATAGGTGCGGCCTTCGGCAGCCCAAACCTTACGGCACTGCTCCAGAAGCCACATGCCGGTGATATTCTTCAGGAACCGCGTCGTGCCGTCGATACCGCCCTCGTTGGTGAAATTCAGTTCGCAGGAGCGCTCGGTAAGGACAGGGACGGGCGATTCGATGCCCATCAGGCTCCAGGTGCCGCTGGAGAGGAAGGCGAACTTCTCGTCGGCAGCCGGGATGGCGGCGACGGCGGAAGCGGTGTCATGGCCGGCGACGGCAATGACAGGGACGGGGCCCATCCCCGTTTCACGCGCCAGGTCGGGACGCAGCGGGCCTACCACCGTACCGGGCTGGACGAGGGCGCCGAGTTTTCCGGCATCCACGCCGATCTTCGCGAGCAGTTCCCGGTCGAAATCCCGCGTGCGCGGATCGATCATCCCGGAAGTCGAAGCCTCCGTATATTCGCAGACCATCTTCCCGGTCAGCATCCAGGAAAGCAGGTCGGGCATGAAAAGCACCCGTTCGCCATGGAGGTAAGCCGCGCTTTTCTCTTCTTTTTGGGCGAAAAGTTGGAAAATGGAATTGAAGTTCATGACCTGGATGCCGGTACGGCCGTATACCTCTTCCCGCGGGACGATGGAGAAGACCTTCTCGGGAACGCCCTCCGTGTAGGGATCGCGGTATGCGCGCGGCAGGCCGACGAGGGTGCCGTCGGCGGCCACGCAGCCGAA
>CAMIYB010000011.1 GCA_946402945.1 uncultured Bacteroidales bacterium
TATAAGAATACTGATCAAATTGAGTTCCTATTTCCTTTTGGTTCCGATAATAATCTAAATAAGAACGTTCCGATTTATATTATGTAAAGTAAAGCCCATAGCGGAACTCCCCCTGCATCATCGGAAGACCAGACTGACGGACAAACTGAAACCGCTCAGAATGTTGCGGCAAAAGCGCATCTGCTCGCGGCGGACCAGGGATTCCGTCGTCGGTTCCCAGATTGCGACGGGCTGCGCCGACGAAAGGCGAAAACTTCCTTTGAAATCCAGGTAGGTCCGGCTACCCAGCGCAATCCGGTAACCGGCGCCGAGATCTCCTGTCCAGGAAAACGGCACGTCGGCAAGCGGAATGCCCGCAGCACCGCCTCCGAAGAGGAATCCCCCGTCCCCGTCCATGGGCGAAAAATACCAGGCCGCCTGCATTCCAAGCGGGATGATGCGGGCATTCTCGGAGATCCCCTGGAAGCCAGAATACAGGCTTAGACGCACTTGTGGGGCTATTTCGTAGCCGGCATGGACCAGAGCCAGGCCACAGGTCTGGAAGGTCCAGTCGCGGCAGGTGCTCCGGATTAGATAGTTGTCTTCCGTGAGGAAATCGACCCTGTTCCAGTAGAACAAGGCGGGACTCAGGCCCCATTCCACCCCGAATTCCCAGCGGGACGAACGAGAAAATGCCGGCTGTAAAACAGTCAGTATCAGCAAGATAGTTAGCACTCCCCTTTTCTTCATGGCACTAGAATCGATAGAGAAGTCCCAGTTCCGGCACCGGCGCCCGGAACAAACCGTTTCGATAAAAAGTCAGCCGGGTATCGTAGCGGCTGTGGGCCTCCAGGTGGAAGCCTGCCTCGAAGGTCAGGCCGAAGTCGAGACACACGTTCCTGCGGAAATCCAGGCGGAATCCGGCGGCGGCCGTGACCCCGAGCGTGACTCCCCTGCTTTTACGCCAGTCGCGTATATAGCCGACTTGCATCCCGGGGCCGACATAGGGCCGGACGACCAGCCCGTCGGCAAGGTCCCATCGGGTCAGCGAATACAGGAGTGCATAATCCGCCTGATAGCCGCATTGGCGGGTGCTGCCGTTGAGTAAGTCGGTGAAATCCACAAAGATACGATATCTGGAGGTGTTACCTGGCCCGTCCAGGAGGACGGAAATGCCGCTGCCTTTGAAGGAGAATGTGCCGCCGGCACGGACGCCCTGGACCTGCGAGAAGGCCGGCATGACCATGGCCATCATCCCCAGGACCAGGCAGACCTTTATTCTGGCGCCTCCGTTCATAATACACAAAGATAGTATCTTTTATGCGGATTCCGGCGGTTTTTCCCTGAAAAAAACTATCTTTGCAGAGACTTGTAATGGACCCTAAGCCTTTGAAGACATGTCAGTAAGCGTTAAACCTGTTTCCAGCCGGAAAGAACTGCGTATTTTCGTGGATTTCCCTAATAAGCTGTATGCCGGAAACCCCTGTTTCGTCCCCAAGATCTTCGTGGACGAGATGGCTACTTTCAACCCGAAGAAGAACCCCGCCTATCAATTCAGCGAGGCCGCCTTGTTCCTGGCCTGGCGGGACGGCGAAGTCGTGGGCCGCGTAGCCGCCATTGTCAACAATCTGGCCAACGAACAGTGGAACCATAAGGAGGTCCGCTTCGGCTGGATTGATTTCATCGACGACCGGGAGGTTTCCGCCGCTTTGCTGGATGCCGTTGTCGCCTTCGGCCGCCAGCGGGGAATGAACCGGCTCGTAGGGCCGCTCGGCTTTACGGATTTCGACCCCGAGGGCATGCTGGTAAAAGGTTTTGACAAACTCTGTACGATGGCCCTGATCTATAACCATCCCTACTACGCCGAACACATGGAGGCCCTGGGGCTCGAAAAGGAGATAGACTGGGTTGAGAACCGTATCCATGTGCCGGAGCAAATCCCCGAGCGCGTCGAGCGCGTGAGCAAGATCGTCATGGAGAAATACGGGGTCCGCATCCGCAAGGTCACGCGCAAGGAAATCCAGCGCCAGCATATGGGGCAGACCATCTTCAATCTGGTCAACGAGTGCTACAAAGAACTGTACAACTTTACTTACCTGCCGCCGGACATGATCGACCATTATGTCAAAAACTACATGGCCGTCCTGGACCTGGATTTCGTCACGCTCGTAACCGATGCCGAAGACAATATCCTGGCCTTCGGCGTGGCGATGCCCTCCATCGCCCGGGCTCTGCAGAAATGCCGCGGCAAGTTCTTCCCGCTGGGCTGGTGGCACATCCTGAAAGCGCTGTACTTCAAGCATGATGATACTTCCGAACTCCTGCTGATCGGTGTGAAGCCGGAATACCAGTCCAAGGGCCTTCTCGCCTTGATTTTCTACGATCTGGTCCCCCGCTTCAACAAAGCCGGTTTCCGCTTCGGCGAGACCAATGCCATCCTGGAGAACAACATCAAGAATCTGAATCCCTGGTCCATGTTCGAATACGAACAGGACAAACGGCGCCGCATCTACGGCAAGAATATCTGAGATGGACAGCAGCGCGGCCTATTCCGACCTTCTCCGCCGCCTCCCTCCCCTTCCGGAGCGGATGCGTCCGCATTCGCTGGACGACTATGTCGGCCAGCGTCACCTGGTCGGACCCGGCTGCGTCCTCCGCAACATGATCGAGGCGGGCAACCTGACGTCTTTCATCCTCTGGGGGCCTCCTGGCGTGGGAAAGACGACCCTCGCCCGCATCCTTGCCGAAACCCAGGACAGGGCTTTTTTCAGCCTTTCCGCCGTCCATGCCGGCGTCAAAGACGTCCGGGAGGTCATCGACAAAGCGCGGGCTGAGCGCGGCTCCGTCTTCGGCACGGGGAAAGGATCGCCCATCCTCTTTATCGACGAGATCCACCGCTTCAGCAAGTCGCAGCAGGACGCCCTGCTGGGGGCCGTCGAGGACGGGACCGTGGTCCTGATCGGTGCGACGACGGAAAACCCTTCTTTCGAAGTCATCAATCCCCTCCTTTCCCGCTGCCGGGTGTATGTGCTCAAATCCCTGGAAGCCGCCGACCTGCAGCAACTGCTCGACCGGACGCTCCGTGAGGACGAGATTCTCTCCGGCCTGGATATTACCGTTCGGGAATCCCAGGCCCTCTTCCGCTTCAGCGGCGGCGATGCCCGCAAGATGCTGGGCCTGCTGGAGACCATTGTGGACGTCAGCCCGAAGGATCAGCCGATTATTATTGACAATCAGTTGGTTACGCGGACAATTCAGGAGAATTCCGCCCGATACGACAAGGGCGGCGAGATGCACTACGACATCATTTCCGCCTTCATCAAGAGCGTGCGTGGCTCCGATCCCAATGCCGCCATCTATTACATGGCCCGGATGCTGGACGGCGGCGAGGACCCGCTGTTCATCGCCCGCCGCTTATGCATTCTGGCGGCCGAGGATGTGGGACTCGCCAATCCCAATGCCCTGCTTCTGGCCAACGCCTGTTTCCAGGTCGTCCATGCGATCGGGATGCCTGAGGCCCGTATCCCCCTGGCGGAGACCGCCATTTATCTGGCATCCTCGCCGAAAAGCAATTCCGCCTATATGGCCATCGCCAAGGGGCTCGAAGTCGCCAAGGATACGCAGACTTCCGCCGTTCCCCTGTACCTGCGGAATGCGCCGACCAGCCTGATGGCGGAACTCGGCTATGCCGACGGCTACAAGTATGCGCACGATTTCCCCGGCCACTTCGTCGATCTGGAGTTCCTGCCTGAAGACCTCGCCGGGACCGTGTTCTACACGCCCGCAGAGAACAAGCACGAAAATGGCCTCAGGGCCTATCTGCAGTCCTGTTGGCCGAAGTATTACGGCACGGCTTCGCCTCAGAAGTCGTAACTGATTTTCAACATCCAGTTCAGCGGAGCCTGGGGGAAGACACCTTCCTCCTGGTACCATCCGCCGTTGCGGAAATAGGCGCGGTACACCCAGGCGTCCGCATAGTAGAGCGTGTTGAAGAGGTTGTTGATGAAGGCGGAAAGGGTCAGGTGGCCGGCCGGCAGGTTGAAACGGTGGCTCAGGCTCAGGTTCGAGACCCAGCAGGCCGGGATGCAGCGGTCGGCGCTCTCCGTATTGTCCCAGTACCGTTTCCCGACATATTTTCCGTCCAGGGAGAGGGTCGTCGTCTTCAGGGAGCCCTTGGCCAGACGGGCCAGCGGCGTCCAGGAAATCCGGGCCATGCCCACCACGGACGGCGACATCAGCATCGTCACCTTGTCGAAATGGAGGGCCTGCTGTCCGAGGAAATTCCAGTCGTCCATGTTGTCGTATTCGTTGTAATACTGGGTATAGTCCAGGATCTTGTCCGTGCTCAGGCTCAGGTTGCCCTCGAGGGAGAGATTGTCCCAGGGCGTCCAGGCGGCGCAGAGTTCCACGCCCCTGCGGTAACTCCGGCCCACGTTGTCCTTGATGGCATAGCCGGAGTTGGAGATGGCGCCGGTTTCCAGCAGCATGTCGCGGTACTCCATCATATAGAGGTTGAGCGAGGCGCTCACTTTGTCCAGGCGCAGTTCGTATCCGGCCTCAATGTCGAGCATCCGTTCGGGTTTCAATTCGCGGTCGCCGCCTTCGAGGTTGTTGCTTTCGATGATTTCCTTGATGTCGGCCCGACCCGGCTCACGATGCCCCAGTGCGACGGAGGCATAGGCCTTATGGGGCCCGGATGCGAAGGTGAGGCCCAGACGGGGATTGAAGAAATGCCAGGTCTTGCCGAAGCCCATGGGCAGGTCGTCTTCGTCGTCGATTCCGCTCATCCGCAGGTCCACGAGCCGGTATTGCAGGTCGGCATAGGCATAGAGGACGGGCAGGATGGCCCACTCCCCTCTTGCAAAGGCATTCAGTTCGCTTTTCGTCCCGTTATTGAAATACCAGTTGTTTTCCGGGCTGCGGACGTTCAGCGGCCCGTAGGCATAGTCCGCGCCCAGGACCTCCGCCCAGATCAGTTCGCCGTAGTGATCGCCGCCGTAACGGGATCCCTGCACGCCGAAAACGGCCTTCAGGGCGTTCCCACGGTATTTTGCTTCGCTGCCCAGAACCCAATAGCCGTTGGCCATGGTCTTGCGGAAGATGATGTCGCCCTTGCTGGACGCGCTGACCCCGCCTTCGGAGAAGTCTTTCGGGAAACCGTAGGCCGAGAGTTTTTTGCGGAATTTGATCCGTTCGTTGTAGCCGTATCCGTCGGTGTAATTCAGCGTGGTGCTCCAGGTCCACGCGGGCGTAAACTGGTGGGTGTAGTTCAGTTGGATGTGCTGCTGGAGATAGTTGTCGCTGTGATTGCGGTAGTAGGTGCCGTCAGGCCGGAGCCCTTCCGGATTGTACTGCCTGTCGCTGTCCAGATAGGCCAGCGGCGTCCCGGTCCAGGTAATGCCCGTGTGCTGGTCGCCCAGCAGGTAGGTCAGTTTGAGGGAATTGTTCCCATGCAGCCAGCCCAGTGTCGCGAAGACGGAAGCGGATCTCCCCCAGCCGTTCCGGATATAGCCTTCCGTGGTGTTGGCCGACCAGGCCAGGTTGAAATACAGGCCGCTTGGCAGCAGGCCGGTCGATGCGGAGGCGGTGAAGATTCCCGTATCGAAAGAACCGGCGGAAAGGTCCAGGCGGACTGTCGGCTCTGCGGTGACAAGGGCCGTATTCATGTTGATACTGGCCCCGAAAGCCCCCGTCCCGTTGGCCGTTGTGCCCAGGCCGCGCTGGATCTGGACCGAGGAGAGGATGGAAGTCAGCGCCGGGATATTGACCCAGAACACTTCCTGGCTCTCTGCGTCATTGAGGGTGATGCCGTTGAGCGTGACATTGATCTGGGATCCCTTGGAACCGCGTACGGTCATCTTCGAATAGCCGATCCCCGTTCCCCCTTCGTGGCTCACCACGACGGAGGGTTGCAGGGCCAGGGTCATCGGGAGCGAGTTCATGGGATTGCTCCGTCGCAGTTCCTCTTTTCCCACCATGCTGAAGGTAACCGGGGTGGAAGCGTCGGCACGGGTCGATGCGATGACGGTGCTGTCGAGCCGTTCCGTCCGCTCCTGCCCATAGGCAGCATTCGCTCCCGGAATCAGGAGCGCGGCCGCTGCAGCCGCAGAAAAAAGAAAACCTCGCATAATGTGATGCATTGTGCAAGGGGTGCGCTCATGCGCTTGAGAAGAAGCGTTCCCTTCGGCGGCATTACCCGCATCAGGTTCCTTGGGTATGATCTCAGCCCGGAAAGGGCACCCCCGCTGTTATTTGTGGATAAAACTTATTTCTTTTCCAGTTTGATTTCGTACATCCTTTTCCAGTTCTTTCCGGTCAGGAAGGTCTTGCCGCCGGAGGGATCGTAGGCGATGCCGTTGAGTACGTCCGTCTGCGGGGTGCGCAGACGGGAAGGAAGCAGACCCGCGCAGTCCACCGTGGCTTCCACGCGGCCGCTTTCGGGGTCGATGATGAGAATCAGGTCGGTCGTATAGACATTTGCCCAGACCTTGCCGTCGATGTATTCCAGTTCATTGAGGAGGCGGACGGGACGCCCCTGCATCTTGACGGTCACTTTCCGCTGCGTGCGCAACTGCCCGTCCAGGAAATAGAGTGTCGCGGAGCCGTCGCTGGCGATAAGTTGTTTCCCGTCCGTGGTCAGGCCCCAGCCCTCGTAAGGGTAGTTGACGGTCTGGAGATAGTCCAGGGAGGCGGCGTCATAGACAAAGGCGACTTTGTTGGTCCAGGTCAGGATGTAAAGTTTGTCGCCGAGGATAACGGAGCCCTCCACGAAATATTTCCGGGCGAAATCGAATTTCCGCTGCGCCTTTCCCGTGGGGATGTCGATTCCGGCGCGGAAGGTGGACTGACCGTATTGTCCCGTACTCTCGTAGAGCCTGCCTTCATGGAAAAAGAGGCCCTGCGTGTAGGAATTCTCATCGTGGGGATATTCGGCCACGACGGACACTTTATAGGTCCGGACCTTGTCCTGGGCGCAGGCACTCAGGCCCAGCGCCAACCAGAGGAATATGAGCAATCTGACTCTCATCAGAGTGCAAAGATAACACTTTTTGCCTGCTTTTCATATTTTATTCGTACCTTTGCGCCCGGGTAAGACGATCTGCCGCGCCGCCTCTCGGGGCGGTGAGGAAAGTCCGGACAGGAAAGGGCACCCTCCTGTGGAAAGCACAGATGGGAGTAATCTCATCCCGGTCGTAACAGAAAACAACCGCCGCTTTTTTTTCCGGTTCGCCGGTTTTTTGCGGTAAGGGTGAAAACGCGGGGTAAGAGCCCACGACGGTCGTCAGCGATGGCGTCCGGGTACGCCGGGAGGGCCTGCAAGACCAAATATACTGGCAGATGAGGGCGGCCCGCCCGATGCCAGGGGGTAGGTTGCGTAGATAAATGGCAGATTCAAACACAGAAACCGGCTTATAGTCTTACCCTTTTTTTTTCTTCCTTTCTTCTTGCATTTTTTTCCGCGAGTTCGTATTTTTGTAACCCGTATTGCAAACAATTCTCATCATGAAATACGGGTTCGACTGCGAGAAATATCTCAAAATCCAATCGGAGCGCATCAAGGAACGCATCGCCGCTTTCGGCGATAAACTCTACATGGAATTCGGTGGGAAACTGTTTGACGATTATCACGCCAGCCGCGTCCTGCCCGGATTCGAGCCGGATATCAAACTGAAGATGCTGATGCAGATGAAGGATGATGCCGAAATCATCATCGTCATCAGCGCCGTGGACATCGAGAAAAACAAGGTCCGCAACGACCTGGGGATTACCTATGACGTGGATGTCCTGCGCCTGCGGGACGAGTTCCTCGCCCGGGGACTGATGGTCAGCAGCGTCGTCATTACCCACTACAACGGGCAGTCCAGTGCGGATGCCTACCGGAAGCGGCTCGAAAAGATGGGAATCCGTGTCTATTACCACCACACCATCGAGGGCTATCCCAACAATGTTGCCCTGATCGATTCGGAGGAAGGCTTCGGCAAGAACGATTATGTCGAGACCACGCGTCCGCTGGTGGTCGTCACGGCCCCCGGCCCCGGCAGCGGCAAGATGGCCGTCTGCCTGAGCCAACTGTACCAGGAGAACAGACGCGGCATCAAGGCCGGCTATGCCAAATTCGAGACTTTCCCCATCTGGAACCTTCCCCTGACCCACCCGGTCAACATCGCCTACGAGGCGGCGACGGCCGATCTGGATGATGTCAATATGATCGACCCCTTCCATCTGGAGGCCTATGGGGAAACGACGGTCAATTACAACCGGGATGTGGAAATCTTCCCTGTCATGAACGCTCTCTTCGACGATATCTACGGCTTCTCCCCCTATAAGTCCCCTACGGACATGGGCGTCAACATGGTGGGCTTCTGTATCTGCGACGACGAGGTGTGCCGCGAGGCGTCCCGCCAGGAAATCATCCGCCGCTATTTCACCTCCCTCTGCAATTTTGCGGAAGGAAAGGCAACCGAGGGGGAGGTCAACAAGATTTCCCTGCTGATGAAACGGGCCCGGATTGCCGCTACCGACCGAAAGAGCGTGGTTGCCGCCCGGGAGCGCCTGGAGCGCAGCGGCGTCGCCACGGGGGCCATCGAGCTGGAGGACGGGACCGTGCTGACGGCGGAGACCAGTCCCCTGCTGGGCCCGAGTGCCGCCCTGCTGCTGAATGCCATCAAACACCTGGCCGGCATCGCCCACAATGTCAAACTCATCCCCAAACAGATGATCGCCCCCATCCAGAAGACCAAGGTGACCTATCTCCACGGACACAATCCCCGTCTCCATACGGACGAGGTCCTGGTCGCGATTTCGATGATGAGTCTGATCGACGAGAACTGCAAACTTGCGCTGGACCAACTCCCCAACCTGGCCGGCGCCCAGGTCCACTCCACCGTCATGCTCAGCGAAGTGGACCGTAAGACCTTCAATAAACTGGGTATCGGGCTGACCTGCGATCCGGTCAAAAAGATTGTTCCCCAGCCCAAATAGGCTTTCCGGCTTTATTCTGCCTCAGTCCCGCAGTTGATCTTCCTGCAGGCATCCAGGTCGAGCGCATCGGCCAGGATGAGGATGGGATTGCGTACGGAAACCCCCGTTGACATCTCGATCTGCCATTTGCAGGTGTCGCATTCGCTGGTTACATAGTCCGGATCCAGCAGGCGGATGCGCTCCATCAGCGGCCGGCCGATTTCCTGGGAATAGGCGTAATTCTCTTTCTTGAAACCGTAGGTGCCGGCCATGCCGCAACAACCGCTGTCCAGGACGGTCAGGTCCAGGCCCGGGATGCGGCCGAGAAGTTCACGGGTGAAAATGCTCCAGCCCAACTTTTCCATGTGGCAGGGAATGTGGTAAGCCACACGGGCCTTGAAATCTTTGCGGAAGACCAGTCGGACCTCTCCCCTGTCCAGCAGGGAGAAGATGAATTTCTCCGCCAGGACGATCCTGTCCCGGACGGACTTGTTGTCCACGCCCAGGATTTCCGGGTATTCGTCGCGCATGGTGAAGGTACAGGTCGAGGCGGTGGTGACGATGGGCAGGTCCGTCTTTTCGAAGGCCTGGACATTGTGCCGGGCGTGGGCGCGGGCCTGCTTCCACAGGCCGTTGGAAATCATGGCTACGCCGCAGCACTCCTCGTCCAGCAACTGCACGCCGTAGCCGAGGGCGTTCATGACGCGGACGAAGGCCTTGCCCACTTCGGGATGCTGGTATTCGGTCGAACAGCCGTGGAAGAAGGCGACCTGTCTGGGGAAACGGTTTTGGTCCGGCGCCTTGTGGCGGAACCAGCTCTCGAAGCCTTTGAAGCGGTATTTCGGGAAGGTCCGGTGCTTATCCACGCCCAGAAAGGCGTCCATACCCGCTTTGGCGGCTTTTGTGCCGACAATCGCATTGACCAGCGGAGCCACCGGCCGGGCCACCTTCCCCATGAAGTCCGTCCCCGCCAGGATCCTGTCGCGCAGCGAAGGGGTATGATGGCTGTATTTCATCCGGGCCGTGTGGATGATATCGGCGATGCGGACGCCGGACGGGCAGGCGTTTTCGCAGCGCTTGCAGTTCATGCAATACTTCAGGTTCTCGTCATAGAAGAAGGGGTCGCGGAGGCGGAAACGCTCTCCGTCCGGACCGGCCTGTTTCGGGCCGGGATAGAGCGGATTGACCTGGACGACGGGGCAATAGGCGGTGCAGATGGTACACTTGATGCACTGCTCGAAGTTATTCTTGCTCAGATTCTGTTCCTGCATGACTTATTCATTTATGATCCGGTCGGCGACGGCCAGGGCCGTCAGGATGGCGATACCGGCGCCGCAACCCATCTGGACGGCGTTGCAGCCCCCCAGCAGGGATCCGATGGCATAGACATTCTCGAGCGCTTGTCCGCCGCGCAGCGGATGGAAGCCGGCATCGGTGCGAGCCCCGAAAGCGATGTATTCCTGCGGCGCGAAGAAATCCGTCGCATACCAGCGGTTGCGGTCTTCCGGCGCATAGAGGTCCAGGCCCAGCAGCGGCTCTTCCACCCGCTGCGGCGTGGCCCAGAGCCCTTTGCTGAAGAAACTGCCCGTGGCCATGACATAGTGGTCGGCTTCCAGCCGGACCTCCCCCAGGTTGACCGTCCCGAGGCTTTCCAGACGGCTTCCCCTGAAGACGGGCGCCGTGGCCTGGTCGCCCAGGAGCATTGTGCCGCCGGCCAGTTCAAAGGCCTTCTTGAGGCGCATCTGGGAACGGATGCCGGGCACGGAAGGCGGCATGGTGCCGATGAAAACCGTACGGACGCGGATGCCTTCCCTGATGGCCTGGATAACGGCCCCGTCAGCGAAGCCGAAGACGGCCGGCAGAATGACCGTATCCTCGTCGGTGATCAGGCGGTTGACGGCCGCGACAAGGTGTTTCCAGGCCTCTCCCCCGTCCATGACGCGGGCGATGTTGACCGAGCGCATCTCGGTCGGATTGCTCCGAAGCCGGTTCATCTCGGGAAGTTCCACCGCCTCGATGCGGCACTTCATACCGCGTCGCTCCAGGCCTTCGGCAAGGAAGGAAGTATTGAAGTCGAGATAACCTTTCAGGTTGACAATGAGCGCTTTGCTTCCAAAGGCACTGTCCCCGTCCGGGAGGAGTGTCATATCGTCCAGGGCCAGCCAGACGCGTTTGCCGTTGCCGGTCGGGGTGATGAGGAAACTGTTGCGGCTTTCCTCCCCCGCGAGCGGAATGCCCGCCTGGGCGAAGAAGGGTTTGACGGTATGGAGGAGGGCGGCCATCTTTTCCGGGCCGATCTTCGTGTAGGGATGGTCGGGGCCCAGTTTGTCCAGCACCGTGAGGGGCTCGTCCACCGGAGTCCCGTCTTCCAGGCGGGAAAGCAGCCCGAAGGCGCCGGAGGAGAAATGCATGGCATTCTGCCCCGCGGAGACGATGGCGGTTTTTCGCCCCGCCTGCTGGAGTTGCAGTCCGCACACCAGTCCGGAGAGGCCGCCGCCGATAATCAGGGTATCGTATCGCATGGAATCAGTCTTCGTTTAGTCCAAGTACTTCTGAATAAACCCATTGGGAGTATTCTCCCTCGCGCAGGGTATCGCCCCAGGCAATGGGGTACATCCCTTTCCACCGCTCGCGCATGAAGCCTTTCAGGTCTTCCTTCGCCTTTCGGGTGCAGACCCCCGCCTTGGCCAGCAGTCCGGCCGTGCGGCAGCCGCAGAGTTCGCCCTGGCAGGTCCCCATCCCGACGCGGGTGCGCCGGCGGATATCCACCAGATTGTGGACGTCCAGGTGGTCGATGGCGTTGTTGACTTCGCCGACGGTCACCTCCTCGCATTCGCACACGAGACTCTGGGAATAGACGTCATCCAGCGGAATGCGGCCTGCGTTGTCGCCCAGACGGCCCACGGTAGCCTTCTGGGCCGTGGTCGGCGCGGCCCAGATCTTGCCGGCCGCCTCTTCCAGGGTGGCGCTTTCCGATCCGGGAAGCGGGACGGTCCGGGTCACGCAGGCGGCTTCCACGCCGAGTTTCCGGCAGACCAGGTCTGTGGCTTTCTCGGCCATCAGCCTGTATGTCATCAGTTTACCGCCGGTAATGGTGGCAAAACCCTTGAGCCCGTCGCGGGTCTCATGGTCGAGCAGGACAATGCCCCGGCTGATGCTGCGCCCGCTCGGATCGCTGTCCGATGCGACAAGGGGACGCACACCTGCATAAGCCCGCAGGATGCGCGTGTGTTCCAGGATGGGGGCGAGTTTCGCCCCTTCGGTCACGAGCAGGTTTACTTCGTCCGGAGTGACCTGCATGTGGTCGCATTCCTCGAAGGGGATGCGGGTCGAGGTAGTCCCGATGATGGAAACGGTTTCACCCGGGACGAGGATATCGGCGTTGGCCGGCTTCCGGCAGCGGTTGAGCACGATATCGGCCACGCGGTGGGCGAAGATGAGCAGCGCTCCCTTGGCGGGGAACATGCCGACCTGGACGCCGGCTTTTTCCGCGATTCCATGGCCCCAGATGCCGCCGGCATTGACCGTCATCCGGCTCCGGTACTCCCCTTTTTCCCCGCTCTTGTGGTCCAGGGTGCGGACGCCGACGACCGTCCCGTTTTCAATCAGGAAGCTGGTCACTTCGGTGTACAGCAGCACATCCGCGCCGTGGAGTTTGGCGTCGAGCATGTTGGCGGCCGTCAGCCGGAACGGGTCCACCGAACCGTCCGGGACGCGAACGGCGCCGATCAGCGCCGGGTTGACCGAAGGCTCGAGACGACGGGCTTCCTCCGGGTCGATAATATCGGCCTGGATGCCCGCCTGGCGGCAGCGCTCCACGAAGGTGGCCTGGAAGCCCAGGTCGTCCTCCGGCAGGGAAATGAAAAGACCTGTCGTGTCGTCCACACAGTGGCGGGCGACCCGCTTGAGAATCATGTTTTCTTCGATGCATTCCGTGGCGGATTCCTGGTCGGTGACGGCATAGCGCGCGCCGCTGTGCAGCAGACCATGGTTGCGTCCGGTCGCCCCGTCGGCAATGTCCTTCCGCTCAATCAGCAGCACCTTCAGGCCGCGCAGCGCGCAGTCCCGCGCCGTTCCCGCTCCCGTGATGCCGCCTCCGATAATGATGACATCGTATTCTTTTTTGTCCATAGGGAAGAATCGGTATAATTGCTACGAATATAACGATAATTTTTATAATATTGTTAAATTTGCAGGTCGAATCCGATGAAATGAAAGCAGTGCTGGTATATTCAGGCGGGATGGATTCTACGGTCCTGCTGTATCGCTACCGGAGCGAAATCGCTCTGGCCGTGACCTTTACCTATCATGCCCGGCAGGACGCGGCGCAGTTGGCCTGTGCCAGGTGGAATTGCGAAGCCCTGGGCATCCCCCATCTGGAGATTCCGCTGGATTTCATGGGCCGGTATTTCCGGAGCAGCCTCCTCGAAGGCGGCGGAGAAATTCCCCATGGCGACTACGACGCCGACAACATGCGGAGTACCGTCGTCCCCTTCCGCAACGGTATCATGCTGAGCATCGCCGTCGGACTGGCCGAAAGCCGCGGGCTGGACACCGTGCTGATCGCCAATCATTCCGGCGACCATGCCATCTATCCCGACTGCCGTCCGGCCTTCATCCGGAGCATCGACGCGGCCGCACAGGCCGGCACGTATGAGGGGGTGCGCATCCTCTCCCCTTTCTGCGACTGCGACAAAAGGGAGATCGCCCTGCTCGGCCGGGAACTCGGCGTCCCCTTCGACCACACCTACTCCTGCTACGAAGGCCGTGCGGCCCATTGCGGCGTGTGCGCGACCTGTCGTGAACGGAAAGAAGCCCTGTCCGGCTTCGACCCCACCGAATATGAAAAATAGGCGACTATGTATTACGTAAGCAAAAGACTGGAAATCTCTTCCGCCCATAGCCTCCGGCTTACCTACGAGAGCAAATGCGAGGCCCTCCACGGCCACAATTGGATCGTGAATGTCCATTGCAAGAGCGAGACGCTCAACGAAGACGGGATGGTCACGGATTTCACCCGGATCAAGAAACAGGTCGGGGATGTGTTGGACCACAAGAATCTCAATGAGATCCTGCCCTTCAATCCGACGGCCGAGAACATCGCCCGGTGGATTTGCGACCAGGTGCCGAATGCCTATCGGGTCGAGGTGTGGGAATCCGAAAACAACATGGCCGCCTACGAACGCTGATGTACGCGGTCAAGGAGATTTTTTATTCCCTCCAGGGGGAAGGCCGCTGGACCGGCACGCCGATGGTTTTCGTGCGTTTTGCCGGCTGCAACCTCTCCTGCCCCTTCTGTGATACGGATTTCCGCGGGGGGGAAATGCTTTCGGCCGGGGAGATCCTCTCCGCCATCCGGGCCGCTTCCTCTGACTGCCGGACGCTCTGTCTGACCGGCGGCGAGCCTTCCCTTCAGCTGGATGCCCCGCTGGTGCATTTCCTCAAAGAGGCCGGTTATCGCCTGCACGTCGAAACCAATGGTACCCGTTCTCTGCCGCCGGGCCTGGACTGGGTGACTCTCAGTCCCAAGGGTGACTGGGTGGACGGCGCCGAGGTCGTCCTCGGACAGGCGGATGAACTCAAACTGGTCTATACCGGGCAGGATCCCGCCCGCTGGGCCACTTTCCCGGCATCCTGCCACTATCTGCAGCCCTGTTCCTGCCAAAATACGGAAGAGGTGGTGACTTATATCAAGTCCCACCCCTTCTGGCAGTTGAGCCTGCAGACACACAAGTATCTGGGTATCCGCTGATTATTTGTTTTTCCTTGCGAGGATTTTACGGCGCAGGGAACTCGAGAAGGAATATTTCGAATCCTTGTCGGAGCGGTCCAGCCATTTGATGGCCAGGTCGTAGTCCCCCAGCAGGTAACAGGCTGTCGCCATATTGTACTCGGCCGCCGAACGCATGCCCATATTGCCCGTATCCATCAGCGCCATCCATTTGTCCATGGCGCTGTGCCATTTGTGCGAGTAGGCGTCCTGGGCGGCGTCCGTCCACTTATCGAGTTCGTAGTAGATCAACGGAAGGGATTCGGTCTGCCAGGTGGAAAGGAAGGTGGAAGCGGAGCGGATGCCCACTTTCTCCCCCTGCTGGTCCAGGGTCGGCCATACCCGCTCTTCCAGTTGCTCGTCGCTCTCTTCCGCCTTGCAGAATACAGGCTGACGAAGATTGCTTGTGCCCTTGTAGGTACGGACGGAGTCCTTGTCCATGCTGTCGTAGGCATAGAGACTGAGGCTGTAGGGGATGTTCAGGCCCGCCATCCGGTCGGCCGATTCGCTGCCTTCGACCACCTGGCGGTCCGAGGCCGTCACGGGACCGAACGCCGGCGCGTCGAAGAGGAACACCACGTCGTCGCCTGTATCCATCAGGAAATTCAGCAGGGTGTCACGGTCGGCATAGTCCCCGCCCATGTCTTTTTCCAGGCGATAGACGTCGATCACCGTGTTTCCTTCGAAGTAATCTTTCTCCAGACTCTGTGCAAAGCCGTTGGCCATGTAGGCCGAAAACACCGAATCCCGGCCGGACAGGTCGTCCAGATAGGCCACGGCGATACTTTTCCCGCTTAGGTCCAGGCCAGAAGAAGAGGGATAACGCATGTCCACGTTCATCGTGAACACCTGCGGCGCACAGGCTCCCAGCAGGCAGAACAGGGCCGCCAGGGCAGGCATCCGGAATGTCTTTTTCATACGCACTCGTTTACGGGTTCTGCAATCAAATCATAGGCATCGGCTCCTGTGATGCGCACGCGCATCATCCGGCCCACCTGGGCGGCGGGGTGATCCGGCCAGCGGACCAGGATTTCGCCGTCCACCTCGGGACTTTCAAACTCACTGCGGCAGACCAGGATATCGTCCTGCGCCGCATCCACCAGCACGTCCGTTTCGGTGCCGATCCGGGACTGGTTGTAAGCAAATGATATACCACGCTGGAGTTCCATGAGTTCGGAAAGTCGTTTTTCTTTGGTCGAGGGCCTTACGCTGTCCTTCAGATGGGACGCGCCCCAGGTCCCTTCCTCTTCTGAATAGGTAAAGGCGCCCAGGCGCTCGAAGCGTGCTTCCCGAAGAAAATCAAGCAGTTGGCGGAACTCCCTTGTGCCTTCGCCGGGATGGCCGACAATCATCGTGGTGCGAAGGACGATGCCCGGCACCTGCTCCCGCATCTTCCGGATGAGCGCCCGGGTCCAGGCCCCGTCCACATGGCGGTGCATATTGTCCAGGACTTTGTCGGCGACATGCTGGAGCGGAATGTCCATGTAACGGCACACTTTGGGGTTTCCGGCCATTTCCGCCAGGACATCCTCGGGAAAATCGGCGGGATAGGAGTAGTGGATGCGCAGGCGCAGGATGCCCTCAATGGCGGAAAGTCGGCGGAGCAGTTCCGCGAGCGCCCGGCGTCCATAGAGGTCCAGCCCGTAGAAAGTCGAGTCCTGGGCGATGATAATCAACTCTTTAACCCCATCGGCAGCCAAGGCTTCCGCCTCCCGGACCAGCACCTCCATCGGAACGGATTTATGCCGTCCGCGGATCAGGGGGATGGCGCAGTAGGAGCATCTCCGGTCGCATCCTTCCGAAATCTTCAGATAGGCATACGGCAGGCGCACCCCGGCGCGAAGATGGGCCTTCCCGGGGTCATAGCGGGCACCGAGGGCCTCGGTCAGCGGCCTGAGGTCGCGGGCGCCGAACCAGCCGTCCACTTCCGGAATCAGTTCCGGAAGCTGGTCGGCATAGCGTTGCGACAGGCAGCCGAACACCAGCAGACGCCCGACCTCTCCCCTGTTCTTGCGCTGGGCGGCCGCCAGGATGGTGTCGATAGACTCCTGTTTGGCATCGCCGATGAAACCGCAGGTATTGATCAGGAGCGTATCCACAGGCCGGGTATCCCCTTCCGGGACCACCTCATACAGCCCCTCGATCTGGGCGAGCAGGTGCTCCGTATCGACGGTGTTCTTCGAACAGCCGAGCGTAATGACCTGAAGGACGGGCATTATGCCTCCTCCTGTCCGGAAGCCGCTTCTTCCTCCTCCGTGAAATCGAGGGAGGCGCAATTCTTGAGTTCGTTGTACCAGTCCACGACTTTTTTCATGTGGGAAACGTAGAAACGGTCGCCGTCATAGTCGGGGATGGCCTTGGCAAAGAGCGCCTTGAGTTCGTCGGCGGAGGCTTTCGAAGAAGGGGCATCCTTGTCGGCAAGCACCTCGTGGAGTTTGCCGAAAACCTCTTTCAGCTTGATTTCGCCTTCTGTGGTGTAGATGGAGATATCCGCAAGGGTGGTGATTTTGCTCTTGACGTCAAAATGAGTCCTGCGGCCGCCGTCGAGCGCCTCGGCGATCGCGCCGCTGCGGGACTGGGCCAGGTACTTGAAGAGCCCGTGCTGTCCGGCGACGGACAGGATCTTGCTCAGGTCGGTTTTGTTGTTTTCCATGTTTATCGTGTCTTATTGGTTTTGCAAATGTAATACTTTTAAGGCAATCTCCGTGCGATGGGCCAGCGTCTCCGGGTCCAGGTCGTTGTTGATGACGGCATCCGGGCGGATGGACGTCAGATCCTGGGCCCGCATGCGGTCCAGGACGGCTTCGCGCCCCGCTCCGTCCCTTGCCATGACGCGCTGAAGGCGCTGCTCGAGCGGAGCGCTGACCAGCAGGATGGCGTCATAGACTTCCCGGAAAAGAGGTTTTGTCGCGGCGATGGCGGATTCCATCACGACCGTTTTTTCCGGACGGCCTTCCTTCCAGCGCAGGAAATCTTCCAGGACGGCGGGATGGACCCGGCACTCGACGGTTTCCCGGGCCTGGGGATCGCTGAAAATCCTGCGGGACAGGGCCTTGCGGTCGAAGACGCCGCCCGGCCGAAGCGAGGTGCCCAGGATCTGTTCCAGATCCGCGACAAGGGACGGATCCCTGTCGTAGAGGGTTTTGGCCGAAGCGTCGCAGTCGAATACAGGAAAACCCTTTTCACGCAACAGGGCGGCGACGGCGCTTTTGCCGCTGCCGATACCGCCGGTCAGCAGAAGGGTTCTTATCGGGTTTCCACACATTCGAAAACCGGGGGCTGGATGGAATAACTGAACACGCCGTCGGGGACGTTCCGCAACTCTGGGATGCAGGCGCCGGACAGGGAGCCGGCAAAATCCTTGTAGTCGATCCTGAGCGTTACGCAGTTCGCCGGATTGATCCGGACCGGGAAAGCGCAACGGAAGGATACCTGTGCCTTCGACGGGTATATACGGAGGGTTTTCCCCCTCGGCACGTTGACGGCCTTGACCGGAAGTTCCGCGGAGATTTCGACATAGCGCTGGACATCCACGAGGTATTCGGCCTTGTCGTGGGAAAACCGGACTCCCTTTACCTGCTCGAGCAACACCTCCCCATGCACGGGACCGGCCAGGTCGAAGAGGGAGAAGGCTTCCGTGTACACGCGGTCGAGATTGTCCAGCAGATAGGGCTCCCCGTACACATAGACGGAGTCCGGCGACATGCGGAGGCCGGACGGACTGTCGTACTGGCTCTTGTAACTGAGGTTACAGACCGGGTGGACAGGCACTTTCTTGCTGTTCTCGAAGGGGAAGCGGAACACCAGCGTATCGGAGACGAAGGCTTCCAGCTGGGCCTGGTCGCCGAAAAGGACGGACACGTAGCGGGTCAGGTCCGAGGCCGTGGCATAGAAGAGTTCTCCCCCCTTGGGATGCAGGTCGCCCGGCAGGAACTCCACCACGAGCGGGTTCGATTCGGAAGAGCGCTGCAGGCGGAACAGATCGATGCCGCGGGTGCGGCAGCGGGCCATGATGATGACCGGATTCGAACTGCGCCGCGCGTGACCGTCCAGGTTGCTCTGGGCGATGACCGGGACGCTCACCATCTTGGTGTAGTCCAGGGAGAGGTTGTGGATGAGCCAGATACCGAAAGCGAGCAGAAGGGACAGAAGAAAGAAGATTCCGTCCCTTCCGCTTCCGCCGAAGCGTCTGCGTATGCTTCCGGGCAGCCGCACTTAGGCCTGCTGGTTGTCGGAGTAATCGCGGAGGATGGAGTTTTTATCCACGCGGAGTTTGGTCTCTCCGTCCACCTTGATGAGGATGCTGCGATCCTGGATTTCAGCCACGGTGCCGAAGATACCGCCGGCGGTGACCACCTTGTCCCCCTTCTTGAGTTCACTGCGGAACTTTTCCAGTTCTTTCTGCTGTTTGCGCTGGGGACGGATCATGAAGAGCCACATAACCACGAAGACGAGGGCGAGCATGATCCACATGCTCCAGGGGCTGCCGCCCTGGGCAGGGGCCTGAGAAGCGGCCGCCTGCAGAAGAGTAATCATCATCATATCTGTTTACTGAGTTTTTTGTTGCTTTTGACAAGTTTGTCCACCAGTCCGTTGACGAAGCGGCTGCTTTTCGGGCTGCCGTAGAATTTGGCGATTTCCACCCATTCGTTGATGGATACGCGGACGGGGATGTCCGGGAAGGTCTCCACCTCCGCCAGGGCCAGGGCGATGATGGCCATGTCCGTGGAGAAGAGGCGATCGCTGTCCCAGTCGGGAACGGCCTCGCAGACCTGGGCGAAATAGCCCTCGAAGCCGGTGAATCCGGCCCGTAAAAGTTTGTGTACGAATTGTTTGTCGCTGGAGACATCCGCCTGGGGATCCCGCTTGAGCACGGCGTCGCTGGCGTAGAGTTCCGGCAGGGTCCAGGGCTTGCCCTCCCCCAGTTCGCGGACGGTACGGCAGCAGGCGGTCAGCGCATAGCCGAGTTCGTCCATGCAGTCGGGGAAGATGTCTTCCAGGATGGCGGCGATGTCCTCATTGTCTTCGAATTCCTCTTCGAAGATGTGGATGAAGAGCCGGGCATCTTCCTTGCGGCCGGCGGCGTCCGCCTCCATATAGCGGGCGTAATAGGGTTTTGCGACGATGGAATCCAGCATGCGCCGGATCTGCATGTCATACTGGTCCCAGGAGAGTTTCTTGCGCTCGAGCAGTTTCTGAAAATCCGGATCTTCCGCCAGCAACCGTCCCATGACATTGTCGGCGAAACGTTCGTTGGGATGGAGGTCTTCCTCGGTCGGATTGAACTTGCTGCGGGCCGCTTCGATGCGGGCACGCGCCTCCCGGCAGAGGGGACTCATGCTCCCGAGAAGGAAGAGGTACAGTTCGCGCGTGGATTCACAGGAAAGATCCAGTCTGGCGAGCGCTCCTTCGAGATCCATCGAGCCCGTAACTGCGTGAGAATAGAGTACTTTAAACGCTTTTATCCTGAGGATTCTACGGTTCAACATGGGTTTTTACGAAAAAATTTATACAAAGATAATAGGAATTCCGAAATAATCCCTAAATTTGGCGCGACAAAGTTTTGTAAACCATTAATTCTTTTACACATGTACAGGGATGATTACGAAGGCGCTTACGGTTACGGGCGCTCTTCCGAACGGTCTTCCGACGAGGTCTATTCCAAGCCTGTGAAGGCCGGGAAGCGGACCTATTTCTTCGATGTGAAGTCCACCAAGGGCAATCAGGACTACTACCTGACCATCACGGAAAGCAAACGCCGTCTCGAGCAGGATGGACGCTTCAGTTACGACAAGCACAAGATTTTCCTCTACAAGGAAGATTTCGAGAAATTCATCCAGGGGCTTCAGGAGACCATCGACTACATGAAGGCGAACTTCCTCAAAGACCTGCCCCAGCAGGATTGGGAGCGCAGGCATGACGATGCCGCCGCCGGACAGGATCCTGCGGAGTATTAAGCCGGATGACAATAAGTAAAGGCCGGTCCCAGCAACGGGACCGGCCTTTTTCGATTATATGCGACGTCTTTAGAGGACGTTGACGGTGCCGACAAATGCCTTGTCGCCGACCGCTACGCGGAAGGTGCCGCTGGAGGAGGGCTTGGGGATAAAAGTCTTGGAGGTGTTCAGGTTGCCGTCCGCGGTGACTTCCCACTGGGCGGGCAGGGTCCAGTTGGCCTGGAACTCCTGGTCCTGGAACTTCTCGTTGCTGCCGTACAGGATCTTGGTGATGGGCTTGTAATACCCCTCGTGGTCGTTGGCATCCCTGTGGGACAGGACGGCCTGCGTCATCTGGAAAACGTAGGTCTTACCGGCCTTGATCTGGAAGATATTCTTTCCGGTCGGAAGAACTTCCTCCCGGCTGCCGTCGGAAAGCACTTCGTGGACGCAGATCTTCCAGGGGACGATCGTAATTTTGTTGGTGACGGGCTCGACGTCCTTGTCCTTTTCCTCTTTGATCTGGGCGATATACTCCGCGTCATTGCACTGCGCGGTAACTTCCACCTCCTGTGCCTTCCCGTTCGTCGCCGTGTAATTGAAGGTCATCTCGATGTTCTTATTGGTCTTGTCCTGCTTGCCGAAAGTGACACAGGCGGCCGGCTTGGCGGAGAAACTGTATGCGTAGGACTTGATCAGTTCGCTCTTGAAGGTCTGGCCGTCGACAAATTCGCCGCTGAGGACGAACATCGGATCATCGGTCAGGACGTCGAGTGTCCCTTTGAGAAGGTCCATGCAACTGGAGACAGTGAAAGCGGTGGCGAGAATCGCCAGGGATGTTAGAATTTTTTTCATGGTTGTTATGATTAATTAGTTAATTGATAACGGGGACAGTCTCATAGGTGGCCTGCGAGAACGCCTGGGCGCCCTTGCCGGGCATCGCACCGAAGAGTTTGAAGGTCTCGAAGAAAGGATAGCGGTTGCCGTACATGCTCACGCGCACGGTCTCCGTTCCCATCTTGTTCATGCCGTGGGCCTCGCGGAAGAGGTTGGCCGCGGAGTTGGGGTTGTAGTTCTGTTCGCTGATCACCTTGATCTGGGCGAAACCCTTCAGGTAAGGTTCGCTGATGGCCTTGAGGAAGTTCTGGTCGGTCAGTTCCTTGTTGTCGCGGACGACGTCCAGGTCTTCTTCATTGACGTCCTCAAACTGGTCGGCGCGGACGAAGAGCCACATGTAGGAGGCGGAAGGGATGACGAGGTCGCCGCGGTTCATGAAGAAACGGTTGCCGGTCACCTCGACGCGGCGCATGCGCTCGACGTCCTTGTTGGAGTCCTTGTGCGTGTAATCCATGGCGCCGTAATTCGAGCATCCGAAGATGCAGTCGCGGACATTGCAGTTGACACGGCTCATGAAGCGGAAGCCATAGCCCATGTCCTCCATCAGTTTAGTGCGGCACCAGGTGAAGAGCACGGTGTTGTTGGTGAAATCGACATAGCAGCGGTCGCCCTCCTTGGTCATCGAATCCACCTGGCAGCCGGCATAGGAGTTGGCGACAAAGACATTGTTGCTGATGGTCCAGCGTCCGCCCTTGTTCATCATCTGCAGGCCGTAGTAGCCGCCGTTGCAGAAGACGCAGTTGCGGACAATAAGGTTGCCCTGGACATTTCCCTGCATGCAGGGCTTCCCGAGGGTCCGTCCGCCGACAGTCCCGTTGGCGCCGAGGCCTTCGCCGACGGCCTGGATGCGGCCGGTCAGGCAGCCCTCCGGCCAGCCGTTGCGCTCATCGGCGTTCGGGGCGGCGTAGAGGTTTTCCTCGCCACGGTCGAAATGGAGGCCGTCCACCACGATCGTGCCCCGCTCATTGCCTTCCACCATGAGTTCCAGGCAGGCCTTGGAGCCGTTCGTGCTCACATTCTCGGCCGTAGGCTGGATGTAGGAGATGTATTTGAAGGGATCCCGGCGTGAGAAATCGCCGCTGAAGCCGCCGATAAGGGAGATGTACTTGTTTTTGACCTCGATGTAGCCCACGTCCAGGGTGCCAAGGTAATTGCCTTCCGCAATGTAGATCGTCTGTCCGTTCTCGGCCAGGTCGATGGCTTTCTGGAGGTTCTTCAGGGCCGTCTGGGGCGTTTTGCCGTCGGCGCGGTTGCTGCCGTTTTCTGCGCTCACGTAGAAATCGGCGCGGCCCGTGGCGACGCTGCCGGCATTTCCCGGAACGGTCCGGGTTGCCGTCTCAGGGGCCTGACGGCTGTTGTTCGCGGCGTTGTTCACAGCATTGTTCGCGGCGTTGGAAGCCCCGTTGAACGCATTGTCAACGGCCCGGGTCGTAGCCTGGTCAACCCGCTGCTGGGCGGCGCGTTCCGCCTTTCTCTGGAGTTCCCGCAGGAGTTGGGCGTTGGCGACAGGGCCGGCGGCCAGCACGAGGGCTGCGGCCAGCATCAACTTGATGGCGTGTTTCATATCAGTCTGAACAGTTTGGTTTTGTTTTTGGTCCGGACGGGACATTGACCGGCGGGGGCGAGCGTCCGGCTCAACTCGTCGAAGAGTTCCACGATGCGGTCGGAAGATTCCTCTATCTTCCGCATCATCTGTCGGAGTTGGTGTTCGCTGGTCGCGTCGTTCATCGTTTCGGGTCCCGGTTTTCCGTTAATTTTTGCAAAGATACGAAAAACTCTGCATCGGAACATCAGCAATTATTGTAATAATTCATAAGGATAAATGCTTAGACATTTGCGGAAAAACAAATATTTTCCTAATTTTGAATTCGATAAAAGACCGGAAATGAACTACCCTATCAGACTGTTCGTTGTCGAAGACCACCCGCTGGTGCGGGTTGGATTGTCGCTGACCCTCTCCCAGGCGGGAGATAAATACCTCATCTGCGCCGAGGCCGGCAGCGTGGCGGAAGCCTTCGAAGTCCTGCCGTCGGTCGAAGCGGACGTCGTCCTGCTCGACATCATGCTTCCGGACGGAACGGGGCTCGACATCGCAAAGCGCATCCGCAAGGAACGCCCCGCCCTGAAGGTCCTCGTCCTGTCGGCCGAAACTGACGAGGATATGATCATCCAACTGGTCGAGAGCGGTATCGACGGCTTTGTCAGCAAGAACATTCCCCCGCAGGAACTCTATACCGCCATCGAATATGTGGCCGACGGCGCCCAGTATTTCGGGAAGGACATCTCCCGGATCATCCGCGACATCAACAATGCCCGCCGCGACCGGAACGCCCAGTTTACCGAAAGGGAAAACGAAATCATCTCCCTCTGTGCCGAGGGCCTGGCGGCCAAGGAAATCGCGGCCCGGCTCTTTATCAGCATCGATACGGTCAATGCCCATAAATACAATATATTCAAGAAATTGGGCATCAACAATTCCGTTGAACTCGTCCGGTATGCCATCAAACATGGCATTATTAAACTCTAGCCCTGCTTGAAAATTTTGTTTTTTTATTTGGACGCGCCCGCAAAAAAAGCTAATTTTGCAAAACGCGCGTTCTATGGTCACCCTCTTTCTTAAGGACATTCTCCTGGACGGGAAACCGTCCGACATTACCATTTCCGACGGTCTCATCAGCCGTATCCGTCCCGCCGGGGCGGAACTTCCTCCCGAAGGTGCTGAAATCACCCCATGCAGCGGCAAGGTGGCGATGCCCGCCTTCGTCAATATGCACACCCATGCTGCCATGACCCTTCTTCGCGGCATGCAGGAAGATGTGCTGTTCCACCGCTGGATCGAGAACATCTGGGACATGGAATCCCGGCTGGATGCGGATGTTATCTATCAGGGGACCCGTGTCGCCGCCCTGGAGATGATCCGCACGGGTACGGCCACCTTCAACGACCAGTACTGGTATGCGATGGATGCGCACCGCGCTGCGGCCGAGATGGGCGTCCGTCCCGCCATCTCCTTCGTTTTCCTGGATTTAGGCAAGGAAGAAGAGGCCGCCCGGCAGCGGGATATCTGCGAGCGGATGTACGAGGAATCCCGTTCCTGGACGGACGGGGCGCTCTTCACGGTCTCCTGCCATGCGGTCTATACCGTCAGCGAGCCCGTCTTCCTCTGGGCGAAGGACTTTTGCCGCAAGCATGGACTCCGGCTGCATGTCCATGTAAGTGAAACGCGCAAGGAAGTCGCCGACTGCCAGGCGGCGCATGGCGGCCTCTCCCCCGTCGAATACCTCGACCGCCTGGGCATCCTGGACGACAAGACCATCGCCGCGCACTGCCTCTGGCTCTCGGACAAAGACGTGGAAATCCTCGGTTCGCGCCGGGTCAACTGTGTCCATAACGTCAACTCCAACCTGAAAATCGCCTCCGGCCTGCGTTTCCGCTACAATGAGTTGCGTGATGCCGGCGCCAACGTCTGTATCGGCACCGACGGCTGCGCCTCCTCCAACAACCTGGACATGCTCGAGGCCATGAAGACTTCCGCCATCGTCCAGAAAGGCTGGCGCGAAGATCCGACGGCCCTTCCCCTGGGCGAACTGCTTGCCGCGGCTACCGTCAACGGTGCGCGGGCGCTGGGCCTCAATTCCGGCCGCATTGCGGAAGGCGCCCTTGCCGACGTCCTTATTATCGACCCCGAAAGCAGTTTCTTCCTTTCCCCCGCCCCCTTCCTGTCCAATTTCGTCTATTCCGCCCACAGCGACTGCATCGACTCTGTCATCGCCGGCGGTCGTTTCGTGATGAAATCGAGGCAGATAGACCATGAAAAAGAAATACTCCGCGCAGCACGCGGAGTATTCGGTAAAATTCTCGGCCGCTCCTAAAGGCGGGCGATAATGGTTTCGCAGGCGCGGGTCTTTTCGCCGATCTGGACCTGGATGTCGGCGTCCAGCGGCAGGTACATGTCGATCCTCGATCCGAATTTGATGATGCCGCACTGCTTTCCGGCAACGGTGGGCAGTCCCTTCTTTGCGTAGCAGACGATGCGGCGGGCGAAGGTGCCGGCAATCTGTTTGAACAGGACTTCCTGGCCATCCTGGTTGCGGATGACAATGGAGGAATGCTCGTTCAGGTCGGAAGATTTCGGATGGAAGGCCAGCAGGTAGCGGCCCGGATGATATTTGTAGTAACTGACTTCGCCTGTCAGGGGCCAGAAATTGGCATGGACATCGAAGAAATCCATATAGATGGATACCTTCTTGCGCGGTGCCTGGAAATACTCCGGCTCGTAGGCCTCCTCCACGATGATGACCTTTCCGTCCGCGACCGACGTGAGAACCTTGTCGCTGCCCGGTGACAAACGTTCCGGGACGCGGTGGAACCACGTTACGAAGCACATGAAGACGGCAAGGATGGTGATGAGGGGGATGCGGATCGCAAGCGGATCGATGCACCACCAGACCAGGGCCATCAGGGCGATGGCCACCAGCCAGGCGATGGCGATGGTTCCGTAGCAGTCTCTGTCGATGATAAACATAATCGTGGGGCTATAGGAGTCCGAAAACAACCAGGTACAGGGCCCCGGCTGGAATGGCGAACAAAGCGCTGTCGAAACGGTCCAGCATGCCGCCATGGCCGGGAATGATCGAACCGGAATCTTTTAACTCGTACTGTCTCTTCCACTGGGACTCGAACAGGTCGCCGTACACGCCGGCCACGTCCATCACGATGGCCAGCGCGATGCAGTGGACCATCGGATAATCCAGCATTCCGGTCAACTTCAGGATGACGGCGCCGAGGATGGCGCAGAGCATGCCGCCCCAGAATCCGATCCAGGATTTTTTCGGGGAAATGGAGGGGAAGAGTTTCTTGCCGAACTTCTGGCCCAGGGCCATCCCGAAGCAGTAGGCTCCCACGTCAGAGGACCAGATGATGATGAAGAAACTGAGCATCAGCAGGCCGCAGAAAGAGCCGCCGCGGAAGACGATCAGGTTCGACAGGGCGATGGGGACGGCGATGTAAACCAGTCCCGTGTAGAGGTGCGAGAACTTCGAAAAACCGGTCTTGTCCGGGGTGTAGAGCGAATTGACCATGACCACGACCATCGGCAGGAAGGTCAGGGCGACGTATTTCATCGTGACAGCTTCATAGGCCGACGCCAGAAACATCAGCACGAAGAAGGTCAGGCCGGCGGCGATCGAAAGGGACTGGGAAATGCGGAAGTTGTCCCCCATGGTCATCCGGTAGAATTCAATCAGCATGCATACCAGGATGAAACCCATCAGGACGGCATACAACCACTTGTCAATCAGAAGCCCGGCCAGCATCAAGCCCAGGAAGGCGATGCCGGATACGGTACGGATGATGGTGTTTTTCTGCATACGTCGTTCTATTCCTTATTGCCGCTTTCCGCAGGCGTTTCCGGCGTCACCTTGGGCCCGAGGATCTTCTCCAGATCTTCGGCCATGACGAGTTCCTTCTCCAGCAGGAGTTCCGCCACGCGGGTAAATCCTTCCATGTTGTCGGCGAGGAGTTTACGGGTCCGTTTGTAAACCTCGTCCACCAGTTTCTTGACTTCGTCGTCCATCATCTGGGCGGTCTTTTCGGAGTACGGTTTCGTGAGCTCGTAGCCGCGAGCGCCGGAGGAGTCGTAGAAGGAGAGGTTGCCCACCTTCTCGCTCATGCCGTAATACTGGACCATGGCATAGGCCATACGGGTCAGGCGCTCGAGGTCGTTCAGGGCGCCGGTCCCGGGCTGCCCGGCGATCATCTCCTCCGCCGCGCGTCCGCCCATGAGGACGCACATCTGGTCCAGCATGTAGGAGCGGAGCACGATCTTGCGCTCTTCGGGGAGATTCCACGTCAGCCCCAGGGCGTTGCCGCGCGGGATGATGCTGACCTTGAGCACGGGATCGGCATAGGGAAGCATCCAGGCGGCGATGGTATGGCCGGCCTCATGGTAGGCCACCACGCGCCGTTCCTCGGGGCTCAGCAGGGTGTTGCGCTTGCGCTCGATGCCGCCGACGACGCGGTCCACCGCCTCCATGAAGTCCGCGTTGGTAATGGCGTCCTCATTGTGGCGGGCGGCTGTCAGGGCCGCTTCATTGCAGATATTCGCGATGTCGGCGCCGGAAAAGCCGGGCGTATGCTTGGCCATCAGTTTTACATCGAAGTCCGGAGCGACTTTCTTCCCCTTCAAATGAACCTGGAAGATTTCCTCCCGTTCGCTGAGTTCGGGCAGTTCGACATGGATCTGGCGGTCGAAACGTCCCGCCCGCATCAGGGCCTTGTCGAGGATGTCGGCCCGGTTGGTGGCGGCCAGGATGATGACACCGCTGTTGGTGTCGAAGCCGTCCATTTCGGTAAGGAGTTGGTTCAGCGTATTTTCCCGCTCGTCATTGGAAGACCAGCCGGCGTTCTTTCCGCGGGCGCGGCCGACGGCGTCAATCTCGTCGATGAAGACGATGCAAGGCGCTTTCTCCTTGGCCTGGCGGAAGAGGTCGCGGACGCGGGATGCGCCCACACCGACGAACATCTCCACGAAATCAGATCCGGAGATGGAGAAGAAGGGAACGTTCGCCTCCCCTGCTACCGCCTTGGCCAGCAGGGTTTTGCCCGTTCCGGGAGGGCCTACCAGCAGGGCTCCCTTGGGGATCTTGCCGCCCAGGGCGGTGTATTTTTTCGGATTCCGGAGGAAATCCACGATTTCCATCACTTCCTCCTTGGCGCCGTACAGTCCGGCCACGTCCTTGAAAGTCACGTTGACCTGGTCCTTGTCGGCCAGTTTTCCGGTGGATTTGCCCACATTGAAGACGCCGCCCGCGCCGGGACCGCCGCCCATGTTGCGTCCCATGCCGCGGAACATCCATACCCACATCAGGATCAGGAGGACCGGGAAAATCAGCCATTCCAGGATCTGGCTCCAGATTTTCTCGTCATTTTCGAGAATCACCTTGAACTGCTGGTCCGCGGGCAGTTCCGCATTGAGGCTTCCAAAGGTTTCTTCTGGATTGAACTTATTGGATACCAGGAAGATAAAATGCGGAGAGCGGGACGGGACCTGCCCGCCGAACTTATCGGCATATTTGGCGATCCGGTCGGGAAGGATGGTGATTTCCCCCTGGAAATCATTGCGGACAAAGCGGATTTCCTTGACATCGCCGTCGCGGATGATCTGCTCCACTTCCGCCCATTCTATTTTCTGGGGATTAGCTCCCTTCTGGCTGAAAAGCATCCAGATAATCCCGGCGATGAGCAGGATATAAAACCAGGAAAACCCGAGGTTGATCCGGACGACTTTCCGCTTCTTTCCGTTCTTGTCAGCCATCGCTTACTCGGATACTTTGTTCTTTTTGACGGAGGAGCGGACCTTCGCGACGCTCTTGGGCTTGACCCGGGTCGCGGACGGCTTGGCGGCCGGCGCGGGTTCGTCGGCGTATTCCTTGCGTTTGGCATCGGCCCAGAGGTCTTCCAGACGGTAGAATTCGCGGTATTCGCTCAGAAATACATGGACCACGACTTCGCCGAAATCCAGGATGATCCAGAAATCATTCTCCAGACCCTGCATGCGGATCACTTTCTTGCCGCATTTTTCCTGCATCTTGACCAGCACGTTGTCGGCGATGGCGGCGACGGCCGTGGTGGAATCGGCATTGCAGATGACAAAGTGGTCACAGATGGAAGACTCCACGGCACGCATGTCCAGCGACACGACGCCCTTCGCCTTCTTCTCCAGCATTGCCTCGGCAATGACTTTCACGGGGGATATTCTCATATTTTTAAAACTTTATATCTTTGTAAATTGAAATTACACAAAAAGCCATTGTACAAAGATAGCACAAATTCTGAACCTATGAAAGGGGAATTCTCAATAATCTGGCTGGAGACGGTCGATTCGACCAATAATGAGGTCCTGAGGCAGGTCGAAACGCTTGACAATTTGTCAGTTTTGGCAGCCCGGGAGCAGACGGCGGGCCGCGGCCAGCGGGGAAATCGCTGGAAGAGCGCCCCGGGAGAGAACCTGACTTTCAGTGCTTTCGTGCGTTTCGGCGAGCCTCCCCTGCCGCCCCTTCCCGCCTCCGCGCAATTCGCCATCAGCCAGGCGGCGACCCTGGCCGTCGCGGGCGCCCTGCGTGAGCGCGGCATTCCCGCCCGCATCAAATGGCCCAACGATATCTATGTCGGGGACAGAAAAATCTGCGGTATGCTCATCGAGAACCGGCTGGAGGGCGTTTTCGTAGCCCATTCCGTGATCGGGATCGGCCTTAATGTCGGGCAGCGCGTCTTCGACCCCGAGCTGATGAATCCGACCTCAATGAGCCTGCTGAGCGGACAGGATTATGCTCTGGAGCCCCTGCTGGAAGAGATTTGCGGGCGGCTGCTCGGCCATCTGAGGCACATCGGCGACCTCTCGCTCCCCTATCTGGACGCGCTCTACCGCCGCGGGGAATGGCATTCCTACACGGACCTTTCCGACGGGAAGGTGTTCCGGGGAATGATTTCGGGCATCTCCGACGGCGGATTGCTCCGCGTGGAAATGCCCGATGGAAAGATCCGGGAGTTCGGATTCAAGGAGATCAGTTACATCCTCTGATGGCGGCGATGGCCGCGGCCGGATCTTCGGCCTTGAAGACAGAACTGCCTGCGACGAACATTTCGGCGCCGGCCTGGGCCAGAGCGTCGGCATTGCCCGGGTCCACCCCGCCGTCCACTTCGATGGGGCAATGCAGGCCCCTGCGCTGGATCTCGGCTTTCAGCGTCAGGATACGCCCGTAGGTTTCCGGGATGAACTTCTGTCCGCCGAAGCCCGCGAAAACGGACATAATCAGCAGAAAATCAACTTTTTCCAGATAAGGGAACAATTCCTCGACGGGGACGTCGGGATCGATGGCGAGCCCCGCTTTTACGCCCAGCGCCTTGATGCTCCGGAGGATTTCGGCGGGATCGTTGCCATCGTCCTGTGCGGCTTCCAGGTGGAAACTGATATAGTTGGCGCCGGCCTTGGCGAAGCGTTCGATGTACTTTTCCGGATGGACGATCATCAGATGGACATCCAGCGGCAGGGTCGCTTTTTTCGCAATGGCTTCCACGACGGGAAAACCGAAGGAAAGATTGGGGACGAAGGTGCCGTCCATGATATCGAGATGGAACAGGTCGGCATGGCGGTTCACCATCAGGACGTCTTTTTCCAGGTGGAGGAAATCCGCGGAGAGGATGGAAGGGGCTACGAGTCTCATTGGAAATGGCTTACTACGTCAATCAGGTGGGCGACGAACTTTTCGTTGGAAGCGAGGTCCAGGCGCTCGCCCGGCGCATGGACGCCCCGCAGGGTCGGGCCGAAGGAGATCATGTCCAGGCCCGGGAATTTCTCCAGGAACAGGCCGCACTCCAGACCGGCGTGGATGGCTTTGATCTCGGGTTCAACCCCGAACAGACGCACATAACTCTCGCGGCTGACGGCGAGGATGTGGGAGTTCATATCCGGCTTCCAGCCCGGATAAGGGTCGCTTCGGCGGGTCTCGGCGCCGGCCAGGCGGAAGGTCGCCTCCACCTTGTCGGCGATGTGCCGCTTGGCGCTTTCGACGGAACTCCGCTGGCTTGTGCAAACCTCGATGGTGCCGGGGGCCGTCATCTTGACCGAGGCCAGGTTGCTGGACGTTTCCACGAGGCCCGGAATATCCTGGCTCATGGCGAGGACGCCATGGTGGACGCCGAGCAGGGCGGAAACCAGGCGGCGGGCCGTATCCGTGTCGATGACGGACTGCGGCCTGGCGGCGGGCCGGACGGCGGCGACAAGTCCCGGATCGGTCACGGCATATTCCGCGGAAAGGGCGCGCCCGAAAGCGGCGACCTCCTCGGAGAAGGCCCCGGCATCGGCCACGAGGACCGTCGCACGGGCATCCCGCGCAATGGCGTTGTGCTTTCCGCCGCCATCGATGCACGCCAACTGCCAGAGCGGCTGGCTGTACAGGAAGCGGGCCAGGAGTTGGACGGTATTGGCCCTCCCCTTGTTGATATCGTCGCCGCTATGGCCGCCGATGCCGCCGGAGAGGCTGAATTCGAGCGCCTGGAAGTCAGCTCGGGGCTGCTCCTCCTTGTAATTGAAACGGGCATAGGTCGTTACGCCTCCGGCGCAACCGACGAAGAGCTGTCCCTCGTCTTCCGAGTCGAGATTGATCAGGGTCTTGCCCGAGAAAAAACCGCTTTCCAGGGCCATCGCCCCGTCCATGCCGGTCTCTTCCGAAATGGTGAAGAGGCACTCCAACTTGCCGGCGGGCACATCGCTTTCCAGCAGGGCCAGGCAGGCGGCGATGCCGATGCCGTCGTCCGCACCGAGCGTCGTTTCCGGGGCGACCATCCAGCCGTCCCTGATCTCGAAGCGGATCGGATCTTTGGAGAAATCGTGCGCAGATCCCGCCACCTTTTCGCACACCATGTCCTGATGGGCCTGGAGTACCAGGGTGGGAACCTGTTCTTTTCCGGGGGCGGCCGGTTTGGTAATCAGCACATTACCTGTCTTGTCCGTCTTGCAGGGCAGGCCCAGTCGGGCGGCATATGCCTGCAGGTAGGCGGTCATCGGTCCTTCATGACCGGACTCGCGGGGAATCGTCGTGATTTCCCGGAAAATCCTGAGTACGGAATTCGCATCCATAATATTTGAGGAGGATTAGTTTCCAGAGGGGACGAGCATCCGCTCGATGTCGCCGACATACTGCCGGAAGGTCTTGTCCGTGGACATCAGGTCGGAGACCGTCGTACAGGCGTGCAGCACGGTCGCGTGGTCCTTCCCGCCCAGTTCGGCGCCGATGGTCGAGAGCGAGCAACCGACGAGGTTGCGGCTCATGTACATGGCGATCTGGCGGGCCTGGACGATCTGGCGTTTGCGCGACTTCGACAGCAGGGCGTCCCGGGTGATGTTGAAATAGTCGCAGACGATTTTCTGGACCTTTTCGATGGAGATGTCGTTCTTCTCCTGCCCGACGATCTTGCCGGTCACCTTTTCGGCGAGGGCGACGGTCACTTCGGTCCGTCCCAGGGTCGCATAGGCGATCAGGGATACCAGCGCGCCTTCCAACTCGCGGAAATTGGTCTTGATACGTGTGGCCAGATACACCAGAACGTCTTCGGAGATGTTGCTGACGCCTTCCCGCAGGCAGCGGTCACGGAGCATCTGCAGGCGCGTGGGATAGGAGGGCTGGCGAAGTTCGACGGAGAGCCCCCATTTCATCCGGGAGAGCAGGCGCTCCTCGAAATTCTGGAGTTCTGCCGGCGCCCGGTCGGAGGTGAAAATCAACTGTTTGCCGCTTTCGTGCAGGTAGTTGAAAATATTGAAGAACACGTTCTGCGTTCCCTGTCCCACCATGTCCTGGATGTCATCGACGATGAGGACCTCGATCTTCATGTAGAAGGCCAGGAAATCCGTGAGTTTGTTCTTCACGGTGGCGTCCATGAACTGGGTCTTGAATTCATTGCCGGTCACGTAAAGCACCACCAGATCGGGATATTTCTCTTTGATGGCCAGTCCGACGGCCTGCGCCAGGTGGGTCTTGCCGAGACCGGGGCGGCCGAAGATGAACAGGGGGTTGAACGGGGTCTTGCCGGGCGCATCCGAGATGCTCATACCGGCCGTGATGCCCATCTTGTTGCACTCCCCTTCCACCAGGTTGTGGAAATTGTAGTCCGGGTTGAGCCGGGGATTGATCTGGATCCGTTGGAGGCCCGGGAAGACGAAAGGTCCGGGATTCCCCTCCGTAGGATAGGAAGAAATGCTGACGGGACGGTTGTTCGGGGCGGTACCCTGGGCGGCCGGGAAGGTCATCGGGGGCTGCGTCTGGACCGGGCGGACGTTGTAATAAAGTTGTGCGCCGGGACCGATGACGCGCTTGATGGTCTTTTTCAGGATATCCAGGTAAGCGCCTTCAAGGTATTCACGGAAGAAATCGGAGGGAACTTCCAGGGTCAGGGTCTCTCCGACGAGGGAAACGGGCCGCAGCGGACGGAACCATGTCTGGAACTTCACCGGATCCACGATTTGCTCGATGATCCGGAGGCAGTTATCCCATACGGTGATATGGTTGCTATATTCCACTTGTCGGCGTTTTTTCAGTCAAAAAAAGCACCCGGGTTCAAGGGGCGGGCCCTCTCTTCCGATTGCTTGTGCAAAATTGGAGGAAAAAAACTTTATAAAAAAATTTATTTGCTATTGGATTTGAAAATTATTTTGCTTTAATTAAACGTTTGCAAACTTACATATTGTCTGTTTTGTAAGCGTTTGAAAATCAGCGTTTTATTTTTGCAAATATAGGATTAAAACGTTTGCGAAAATAGTCCTAAAATAGAGCGATTCCAAATAAGAACGTCCGCGAATTTCGCTGCCACAGGGCCTTTTGCACGATAATTCTATTCATCGGACCAGTTTCGTTTCTTCTTCCGAAAACTGGACAAGGAAGGAGCCCGGAAAATCTTTTTCCAACTTCTTTTTTTCTTCCCTTGCGGCGGAAAGTTTTTCCCTGGCGCCGACTATATATTTATATAAGGTTCCGCTCTTGACCACGGTCACCTTGTGGCCCTTGAAAAAACGATCCTTTTCGGACAGGACCTTTCCCGAAGCCAGGACCTGCGTCCCGTAACCGGATTTGAGGGCGGGAGCGACGGATTCGGGGGCCGGAGCGGTTTCCGCCGGAGGCGTCTGGGCCGCGGCCGGGGCCGTCTGCGTCCCGGGCGCTTCGCCCGAAGCGGCCGGTTCCTTCCCGACGTTCTCGACCGGTTTGGACGTCCCTACACTTCCGTCATAACGCCTTTTGAAGGCGGCGATAGCCTCGAAGATGCCCTTGGCAATCCTGTCCTGTCCCGCCTCCGTGCGCATGGCGTCAAGGTCGCCGGTGTTGGTGATAAAGCCGCATTCGAGGAGAACGGCCGGCATGGTCGTTTTCCACAGCACCAGGAACGGGTCCTGGGAAATGCCGCGGTTCTTTTTCACCGCCCCGCCGGTCAGATGGGCGCCCAGGTCTTCGGCGAATTCCAGACTCTGGCTCAGGTTGGCGTTCTGCATCAGGCTGAAGATGATGTAGGACTCGGGATCGGAGGGATCGAAACCCTGGTATTTGGTCGAATAGTCGTCTTCCAGGAGGATGACGGAATTCTCCCGCTTACAGAGGGCCATGTTGCTCGAAATGAGGTCGTAACCCTTCTTGGACTGGCCCAGGGTGTGGATGGAGAAACCGGTGACGGAGGCGTATTGCTTGTTGAGTTTCGGATCGACGGAATTGACGTGGATGGACAGGAAAAGGCCCGCCTTTCCCCGCTTGGCGATGGCGGCGCGCTCCCCCAGTTCGACGAAGGTGTCGTCGTCCCGTGTCATGAGGACTTTGACCTGGGGATAGGCCTCCCGGACAAGTTTGCGTACTTTCAGACCGATGGCCAGGGTGATGTCTTTTTCCATGGTCTTTTTGCCGTCGATGCTGATGCAGCCGGGGTCGTGTCCGCCGTGACCGGGGTCAAGGCAGATGGTGTTCAGGCCGATGGACTTGTCCTGTGCCCGGAGTCCGACGGCGACCGGCAGGAGCGCCAGAAGGGCCGCGAGACTATGTCTGAGAAACCGTTTCAAAACTTTCTTCTGTTGAATAATTGAGAAAATGGTCTTATATTTGCACTTTGCAAATTTAGTAAAATTTGCCGTAAAACGCTATTTGCATGTCGCATTCTTGCGCCAGGGGTCCACATAAATTCTGGGGACGGTTGCTTTTTGCCTCCGTCTTGGGGCTGTTTTTGTTCAGTTGCTTTTCCGGCCTTTCCCAGGACGGACGCCGCCGGCGTGACCGCAGGACGACATTCAGTCAGGCCGTTGCCTATCACCCTGACAGCGTGGAGGTTTCCGATTCCATCAAGGCCATCCGCGACTCCATCCACCGGGCGGATTCCCTTTTTAAACTTGATTCCGCCGCCCTCCAGCGGCAGAGTTCGCTGGACTACCCCGCGTTTACGGGTGCGAAAGACTCCCTGATCGAAGTGTTCTCCGACGGCCGCCGTCTCGCCTACTATTACGGCGACGTGACCGTGGAATATGGCGACCTCAAGCTGACGGCCGATTACATGGAATACGACATGAACTCCGGCACCCTCTACGCCCGCGGCACCAAGGATACCCTCAGCGGCGAGATCAAGGGCATGCCGACCATGACGGAAGGTAAGTCCTCCTATACGATGGAGGAACTCCGCTATAACTTCAATTCCCGCAAGGCCCGGATTACCAACATGGTGACCCAGCAGGACGAGGGTCTGCTGCACGGCCGCAACATCAAGATGATGGCGGACCGGTCCATCAATATCACCAAGGGCAAATATACCGTCTGCGACCTGGAGAACCCGCACTACTACATGACCCTTTCCGCAGCCAAGGTCATCACGGAACCGTCCCAGAAGACGGTTTTCGGTCCGGCCGGCCTCGTGGTGGAGGACGTTCCCCTGCCCATCGGCATTCCCTTCGGCTTCATCCCGAAACGGCCGAGCCGTGCGACGGGTCTTCTGATGCCGACCTTCGGCGAAGAGACGGCCCGCGGTTTCTACCTCCGGGACCTGGGCATGTATTTCGTCTTCGGCGATTATTTCGACCTGTCGGTGACTGGCGACATCTACACCCTGGGCTCCTGGGGCATCGACATCAACTCGCGTTACAAGGTCAACTACAAGTTCAACGGCAACCTGTCCTTTACCTATTCCAACGACCAGACGGGTGAATATGGCGCCGCGGATTTCTTCCAGACCAAGAACCTGGGTCTGAAGTGGTCGCACACGCAGGACAGTAAATTTATGCCCGGGACGACCTTCAACGCATCTGTCAACTTCTCCAGCCCCTCCAACAACCGGTACAATTCCCGCTCCGTGACCGAAGCCCTGCAGAACCAGGCATCTTCCTCCATCTCCTTCTCGAAGAACTGGAACGGCAAATTCAGCCTTTCGGTCAACGCCCTCCACAGCCAGAATTCCCGGGACAGCTCCTATGCCTTCACCCTGCCGAACATCACCTTCTCTGTGACGCGTTTCTATCCTTTCAAGCGCAAGGTGCGCGTGGGCAAGGAACGATTCTACGAAAAGTTCTCCCTGGGCTACAGCACCACCCTGCAGAACAAGATCAACTTCAAGGCTTCCGAGTTCGGCAAGGAGGGATTCTTCGATAAGTTCCAGAACGGCATGTCGCACAATTTCCAGATCGGCCTGCCGAACTTTACCCTGCTGAAATATTTCAACTTCACGCCGAGCATCTCCTACAGCGCCAATATGTTTTTCCGGAAATCGGAATACGTCTATGATGCCGAGCAGGGCAAGCTGGTCCAACAGATGGGGAAACAGTTCAGCCACCTGGGCCTGACGCACAATTACTCCGGCAGCATGGCCATGAGCACCCGTATCTACGGTTTGTTCAATTTCGGCCAGAACCACCGGATCCAGGCCATCCGGCATGTCATCTCCCCCTCGGTTTCCTTCTCCGTCAGTCCCGAGAAAGGCACCTATGCCAACGGCTGGCGTACGCTCACTTACACCGACAAGAACGGGGTCGAGCAGAACTACGACTATAATATCTATGCCGGTCAGATCAACTCCTATCCCGCCAAGGGTAAGACGGCCAGCGCCAACATCTCCATCGGCAACAACCTCGAGGCCAAAGTACGCGATCTGCGCGACACGACGGGCAAGGGCGTCAAAAAAGTCAAACTGCTGGATCAGTTGAGCATCAACACGGGGTACAATTTCCTGGCCGATTCCCTGCGGATGTCCAACGTCAGCGTCTCCATGTCAACCTCCGTTTTCGGCAAGGTCGG
>CAMIYB010000012.1 GCA_946402945.1 uncultured Bacteroidales bacterium
GCCGTCCACAACTGGTCGGAAATCGGCATCATCTTCCTGCTCTTCGCCCTGGGCCTCGACTTCAGTTTCAAGAAACTCCTGAAGGTCGGCAGCGCCGCCTTCATCATCGCCGGCATCAACTGCGTCGGCATGTTCGGAACGGGCCTGCTGGTCGGCCAGCTCCTCCACTGGAGCATGATGGAGAGCATCTTCCTGGGCGGTCTGCTGTCCATGTCCTCGACGACCATCATCATCAAGGCCTTCGGCGACATGGGCCTGAAGGACAAGTCCTACGCCCAACTCATCTTCGGGGTCCTGGTCGTGGAAGACCTCATCGCGGTGCTCCTGATGGTCCTGCTCTCCACCCTCGCGGCCACGGGCCAGTTCGCCGGCGGAAAGATGCTCCTGGCGCTGGCCAAACTCGCCTTCTTCCTGATCCTGTGGTTCCTGGTGGGCATCTATGTCATTCCTACCCTGCTGAAGCGGATCAAGCCCCTGCTCAACGACGAGACCCTGTTGATCCTGGCCGTGGGGCTCTGCTTCGGCATGGTGGCCCTGGCCGATTCCGTGGGCTTCTCCTCCGCCCTGGGCGCCTTCGTCATGGGGTCCATCCTGGCGGAGACCCTCGAGGGAGAACGCATCGAGCGGCTGATGGGTTCGATCAAAGACCTCTTCGGCGCCATCTTCTTCGTCTCGGTCGGCATGATGATCGACCCGGCCGTCATCGGGGCGCACTGGGGCACCATCCTCGTCCTGACCCTCGTGGCCATGGTGGGGATCACCTTTTTCGCCGGCCTCGGCACCATCCTGGCCGGAAAGGGCCTCGACACCGCCGTCCATTCGGGCCTCTCGCTGGCCCAACTCGGGGAATTTTCCTTCATCATCGCCTCGCTCGGCTGCTCGCTGGGCGTGCTGCGCGAGTTCATCTACCCCGTCATCATCGCCGTCTCCGTCATCACGACGTTCACCACGCCCTATATGATCAAAGCCGGCGACCCGGTGACCGCCTGGCTGCGGAAAGTCCTGCCGCAGCGGATCCAGAACCGTATCGATGCCAGCATCGGGGATACGACGCCCTCCAGCGGCGTCGAAGGCAGCGAGTGGCGCGAACTGATCCGAACGGTCCTTCTGCGCGTGGGCATCTATGCCGTGCTGCTCATCGCCATCCTGATCGGCTCGCACGTCTATCTGGATCAACTCTCGGAGAAACTGCTGCCCTCCTGGAGCGACACGGCGCGCGGTCTGCTGGAGACCGCCATCACCCTGCTGGTCATGACGCCCTTCCTCTATGGCATGATTTCCACGAGCGCCGCCATGGAAACGGCGGAAAGCCGCCTGTGCAAGCGCAACCCCAACAACAGTTGGGCACTGCTGTCCATCGACCTGGTCCGCATCCTCGTGGCCGGAGCCTTCGTCATCGCCGCCATCACGGCCCACTTCGACCTGGCCGGCCTCCAGTTGCTGCTGGTGATGCTCGCCTTCCTGGTGCTGGCCATTCCCTTGCGGAAGATCTTCCAACGCCATTTCCGCCTGGAAAACCGCTTTTTCGAGAACCTCAGCGCCACGGACCGCCGGGCCAAACAGCGCGCGCCCGTCACAACCTCCGTGCGCGAGTCTCTCGAGCGTTACAACGTCGATATCGCCTCGGTGTACCTGGCGCCCGATTCCCAATACGCCGGGCAGCATTTGCGCGACCTCCCCTTCCGCAAGACGGCCGGGGTCAACATCATCAAGATCCAGCGGGGGAACAAGGCCATCACCATCCCCTCCGGCGACGAGCCTGTCTATCCTTTCGACCGGCTGCTCGCCGTCGGTACGGCGGAACAACTCGCCGAGTTCCGCCGCATCATGAAGGACGACGTGACCGACCGGCCGTCCTTCAGCGCCGATCTGGCCGCCGCCCGGGCGGAGGAGTTCCTGATCAAACGGATCACCCTGGACGACAGCGACCTGATGGTGGGCAAGACCCTGCGGGGCCTGAACATGCGCCAGTATGGCTGTATGGTCATCAGCGTCGTCCGGAGCGGACAGTTCATCACCAACCCCAAGGCGGATTTCCACTTCGAAGCGGGCGACACGGTATGGCTCGCCGGAGAAAAAGACAATCTCCGGTCCTTCCTCGGCGTCCTGCCCAAGGACTGAGCGCTTATTCGTACACGAAAGAGAATTCGTCCACCAGAAGGACGGAACCGATGCCGCCGGTGAAATAGTCGCCGTAGCGGCTGGCGGCGCAGGCAATGACGATATAGGAGGGCGTACGGGCGTCGCGATACTCGATCGGAAGGGTGAAACGGACGTACTCCGCATCCGTCTTGTCGGAGAAGAGGGCGCCCATGCCGATGATGGAGGGATCGCTCTCTGACAGGAACTGCTTCTTGCTCGTATTGATGACGAACTGTTCCTTCCAGTCGGTCAGATAGATCTTGATGGAGCAGCAGTCGTCCTTGCCGACCTCGCCCAGATAGGGTTCCTTGGCCTTGTCTATCTTCTTGGGCGCATACTTGTAATAGCCCTCCAGGGCCGTAGGACGGCCGGTAAAAGGCACGCCCCAGTTGAGGATGGCGCCGAGGCCGGCCACCTGGACAAACTGCCCGATGTAGATATTGCCGGCGGCGAACTGCCCGAAGGCCGTGGTGCTTTCCATGCGGACCGCCTTCTTGCCCGGACCGGAAACGGCCACGTCGGAAGTCTCGGGAGTCGTCGGCACGACGCCCAGGCTGCTGGTCCCGGGATTGGCGGAGTCCCAGACCTGGAAAGATGCGGATTCGTTTGCATACCAGCACTTTCCGTCCTGGTACCAGGCGTCGAAACTCATGTTGTGGAGATCGGCCGCCTTCCCGGTGCGGAACGCATAGGCGTCACTGCTCTCTTCCCCGCGGCGGAGGCGCACCTGGTAGGAAGTATCCTCGGAAAGGCCGGTGATGTCGGCGGAAACGCCCACGCCGGAAACGGTGGCGGGAAAAGCCGTCCATTCCCCCGCATCGGCCGCCTTATACTCCAGCACCGGCTCCTCCTTCCCGTCGAAGAGCGCCCGCACCTTCGCATGGTAGCAATACGGCACGACCGAATCGATGGAGAGGCTCAGGGCCACCTGGACGGCCTTGAAGCGCCACACATAGGTCTCCCCTTTGTAGATGACGGAAAAAGTCCGCTCCAGCACGCAGTCCAGGGTCATGGGGAAATTGCACGGCAGCGTAGAGACCGTCGCTTTGTTGCCCTGCATGGAATAGCCCGTGGTGGAATGGACCATGGAGCCCTCCGGCTCCAGTTTCATGTCCTCGATGGTGAGGGAGGTCAGGGGCTGGCTCTCCAGGACGCTGACCAGGACCGTACGGGTATCCAGGTTGAATTTGGCATCGCCCACCTGGGAGGAGCAGCGGACATAGCGTTCCACGGTCTGGGTGGACGAAATCGTCCAGGTGTAGTCCTGCCATGTACGCACGGTCACCTCCAGCGGTTTGCTGAGGTCGATGTACTCGCCCACCCCGATCAGGGAGGCATCCGGCGAAACGGTGGCCGAAAGGACTTTCAGCCGGGAGGCGTCCGCATCCTCCCGGAGATCGACGACGACGGTATGCGCCTGCGGATCGATGGTAACGCCCTTCTGCCCCTCCACCGAGAAAGTGAGGATATCCCCGGGAACGACGGGATAGTCCAGGTCGTTCCGGAAATAGCAGGAAGGCAACAGGGCCAGAAACAGCAGGGGCAGCAGTCGACGCATCACTTGGCGGGTTTATGGTACTTGTCCAGGAAATAGAAACGGGCGCCGAAACTGATGGCCAGCAGGTTGATGGCCCCTTTGAGGTCCCACTTGTGCGCCGTGCTCCTGTTGACCTGGTTCTCGACCTGGGTAATCCACTGGTAGCCGATATCGACCAGTCCGACCTGCACTTCGAAATCCACGTTTTCCGCGACGAAGAAGCACACGCCCGGATAGGCGCCGAGGCGGAGTTGCCAGTTTTCGGAATAAACCCCGTGCCGCAGACCGTCCTCCACCTTGAAGGCCTTGGTCTGGGCGAAACCGCCCGAAAGGCGCCCTTCCACGAACCAGCCGAAAACCTTGCTGGACATGAACGGCACATAGTAGCGGACCGTCAGGGCACCCAGATAGTTGTGACGCTGGAAATTCAGGTCAGCCAGGGAGAAGGACAGGTCCTCCATGACGGAGAGGGCGGCGCTGTCGAGATTGAGGCCGGTGTAGTCGTATTTCAGCCGGAAACCCAGACTGAAATTATCCATCAGGAAATACTCGAAGGCCGGGGAAAATCCATAGGACTTGTACCCGCCGGCAAGATTGTCCAGCAGCGAGGGCACCAGGGCGAAACCCGCGTCCTGACCGATGTCGCCGGAGGAGAAAGTCGCCGAGATGCCGGCGCCGACCGTCCCTTTCGGGATGAACAACTGTTTTTCCGTGGCAAAGCCGCGGGAGAAGGGTTGAACTTCCTTATTACGATCATCCCCTGCCCGGGCGGCCAACGGCACGCACAGGCAGAGGATAATCGCGAGTAAAGATTTGTCCGACAACATCTTAGTTCCTGTACCCAACCAATTCGCGTTCGGTCTCGGTGAGGGCACCCGCATCGTAGATGAAGGCAAACTCATCCAGCAGCAGCACACTGCCCAGACCACCCGTGAAGTAGTCACCGTAGCGGCTCGCCGCACCGGAAATCACGATGTACTTCGGCGTGCGGTTGTCACGGTAACGGAGCGGGATCGTGAAGGGGACGTAAGAAGCGTCATTGTTGCTCGAATAGAGTTCACCGATGGCGATGATGGAAGGATCGTCATCCTGGAGGAAGGTCTTGGTACTGGTGTTGATATCGAACTGGGCGTTCCAATCCGTCAGGTAAACCTTGATCGCACAGCAGTCGGAAGTACCCTTCAGGTCCTTGTAGGGATCCTTCACGTTGTCGATAGCCTTCGGACTGTACTTGTAGTAACCCGTAAGGGCCAGCGGACGGGACGTGAAGGGCACACCCCACTTGAGCTTGGCGCCCAGACCGGAGATGCCGTTGAACTGTCCGACGTAGATGTTACCGGCGGCAAACTGGCCCATCGCCTTGGAACTCTCCAGGCGGGCGGCCTTGCCGCTGACCACGTCGCTGTCCTCCGGCGTCGTCGGGACGACACCCAGTCCGCTCGTACCCGGGTTGGCGGAATCCCACACCGAGTAGGAAGAGGACGCATTCGGATACCAGCAGCTTCCGTCCTTCCACCAGGAGTCGAAGTTCATGTTGTGGAGCACCTCGGCCTTGTCGGTGGTGAAACTGATCTCCTTGGTCTCCTTGTCCTTGTCGGAGACGGCACGCAGCACATACTCCGTCTGGGCCTCGAGGCCATAAAGTTCCGCCTTGAAGGTCTTGTTCGACTCGTTGAAGGAAATATCGCCCGTAAAGTCGGTCCAACTGCTCTCGGAGGCCTTGCGGTACTGGAAGTTCAGTCCGGCCGGACGCGGGTTGACGAAGTACTTGGCGCTGATCATCGCGAAGCGGGCCCAGGGAGTCGCGCCGGTCACCTCGGCATCCACCGGGGAGATGACGGAGATATTCAGGGGCAGTTCGCGGTAATTGTTCTTGGCATCGACCACCGTCAGGAAGAGAGTGAAACTGCAAAGCGGAAGCTTGTTGACGATCCCGCCCAAGTCGATAGCGGTCTGCTGCGCGCCGAAGGCGACGGAGGAGGCGGTGATACCCGCCGAAGTCAGGGCCGCGATGGTCTCGGAAGAGGCATCCACCAGGTCCACGCCCTCGGGAACGCCGAGTGCGGAAAGTTCGGCGGAGGCATGACGAAGGGTCACGCTCTTCAGGCCGGCGGCCGCCGACACCGTCAGGGGCATCGGCTCGGTGGAACCGGCGGGAACGGTGATCTCGTTGGTCACGTCGAAGCCGGCGGTAATCGCGGGGGCGGCGCTGCCGGAGAAATCCATCACGAGCGGATAGGTCTTCGTCTGCATGGTGCCGTCCACGGAAATGGAGAAGACACCCGCACCGGCGGTAATCGTCGCATCGGCCAGGGAGAAGGTCAGGTGGTAATGCTGCTTGGCCTTGACCCCGTCGTACGTGGCCGGATTGGTCCGGTAGATGGTGCCGTCGGTATTGACCATGTACACTTCCCAGTTGAGTTGGCCGGTCACGGCGAAATAGGCCGTCTTGTTCAGGGTGCCGGCAGCCTTGCCGAACATCTTGGCGTCACCGGCGCCGTTGTCCACGCTCACGCGGTACTCGGTAAAGAAGGTATCCGTCTCGGGGGCGAACTCCACCGTCACGGCCGTGTTGGCCAGGGTCGCGGTGATATTGGCCACGTTGTCCTGTTCGGGCTTGATGAGGATATCGGTCTGGCCCTCGTAGTAAGGAGCGTCCCAGGCGTCGTTCAGCAGCGTACCGCTCTTGGCGACGATGGTATAGTTGCCCGCCGCTATCTTAAGCGGCTCCGCAGCCAGGGTCCGGTGGTCGGCGACCGTAATGGTCTCTCCCCCGTCCTTGGGCGTAATCAGCAGGGAGAATCCCGGATTCTCCTCGTCTCCCGGCGCCTTCACGACAATCTCGCTGGAAGACGCATCCTCCTCGAGATTCACCGTCAGGAAGCCGTAGCCCCGGCCGTCCAGGGCAGACTCCCTGCGGCAGCCTGCCATAGCCAGCATGAGCACGAGACCCGCTGAAAGGTAAATAATCGCTTTTTTCATACGCACAGGGACATTACTGGGCTACGAAAGTGAGGGTCTTTTCGAGGACCTGGTCCTCCATGTCGCTGACGCGGAGGGTGAAGTAGTGCTTCGAACCCGGTTCCGGTTCATACATATTGATCATCGGGATCAGGTTGCTCAGGGAGAAGAGCACGCTTTCCTTTCCGTAGAGGGCGTCGGCCGTAGGGATCCCCAGGCCCATGCCGTCCAGGCTCTCGATCAGTTCTTCGTTGCTGATCATATCCATCAGCACGGTCGTACCGCCGTCGGTGTATCCGGTACCGCCCAGCGCGGCGATCGTGTCGGCCAGTTTATCGGAGTCCACAAACACCGTGAAGGTCTTGATCTTCTTGGGGGCGTTGATCTGGATATTCACGTCGATACCGTCTGCAATCGGCGTCTCGGCAAAGGTCGGATTGGCCTCCCAGACCATCGTAGGGGCCGTGGAAGGAGTCGGATCGTCCGGAGTGGGATCGTCCGGGGTGGGATCGTCACCGCCTTCGTTGCCGCCGCCTTCGACAGGGACCTCGTCCCAGCCGGGGATATCGACATTGGAGACCTTCTCATTGAGGGTCGCGTCGAGGCTGAGCGAGAAGCCGCCCACCTGGCCGGTCACCTGGGCGTCCAGGGTCACGATATGGTGGTCCTTGGCTGCCACATTGGTGACGGAAAGCATCGTGCTGGCGGAAGAACCGTCGATGGCACGGTAGCCGTCCACCTTGATCTTGAGGGGCGCGACGCTGAAATAGCCGGCCACACCGTTATCGACGGCATCCTTGTCCCAGACCAGGGTCCGGGTACCGGCGTCGGCAGCCGTAAAGTCGGCAGCGTTGGTCGCCGTCACGGTATAGTTGGAAAGTTCATTGCGGAAGCGGTCGGTCAGCACGAAGGTCACCTTCATGTTGGAGAGGGAGCAGACCATGGGGACGGGCGTCACTTCGCCGGCCCGGATGGTGAACGTAGCCTCACCGCGATAGACCGGCTGGTTGAAGGCGGCGTCGGCGTGGTCCGGGGATTCGGCCACGACCTCATAGGTACCGGACCCGAGCTGGAGCATCGCGTCCATGTCGCCGTAGCGGTCATAGGTCTGGGTCCAGCCGTCGGCCGGACGGGTGAGGGTGATGACGAAATCGTTGACGTTCACTTCGTCTGCTTTCGTCTGGTATTCGCCGCCGTAAGTCAGTTTAAGCGACATCGAGCCGACACCTTCCTGTACGGGGGCGCCGTTCTCGCGGTGGCAGGCGCAGACGGCCAGGGTGGCCGCCGCAACAAAAATCAATATCTTTTTCATGGTCTGCATTATTCGTATTTGAGGATGATGTCGTCCAGGTAGAGGATGTTGCCGGCATGGATCTTATGCGAGCCGCTGAGGGTCGTAACGCTGACACCGCCGGACTGATGGCTCTCTCCTCCGTCAATGGAAGAGCGGAAATACATCTGGATCTTCGCGGCCTTCTTGTCGGTTACGCTATAGGTAATGGGCACGGTACCGAGGGTCCAACTGCCCTTTGCGGTCGCATCGGCCAGGTAACCCTCGCCGATCTGGGAACCGTCGGCGGCAAAAAGTTTCACGCTGGCGACATAGTTCTTCGTGCTGCCGCCCTTGGTAAACTTGTAGCGGAAGGTCAGGGCGGAAGGACGGTTGGAGAAGGCGTGGCCTTCGGAAGTCTTGGCCCAACTGTCGCCCTGGTCGTCGTTCGCCGTTCCGATGTAGATTTCGGCAGGAACGCCGCCGCTTCCGTAAGCGACTTCCGATGCGGATCCACTGGTAAAGATCGTGGCGAGCATGGCGCTCGTACCGGAATAGGCCCCGCTGGTCAGGAGGGAAACCGTCGGGAAAGTCTTGTAGTCCTGATAGGCGGCAGTGACAGTTCCGGAAGTAATCTTCTTAGGGGCGTTGGAAGCCCACCACTGCTCGGCGCCGTCGGCGTAGAGGCGCCACCAGGTGACATTGAAATCACTGAAAACGGCTACCGGCGTCGTGAAGGACATCTGCTTATAGGACTCGAATCCATTGTTCCCCACCTGCTGGGCATCTTCAGTCTTGATGTAGGTGACATCGCTGACGTTGCCCGGGTCGTCGTTGACGATGGTGCGGAAGCGGTAGTTGGTGCCCGCCGTCATCCCCGTCGCGTCGGCAAAATCTATCACGTTGCCGTTGATAGCCTTGGAATTGACGGTGGACCAGGTGTTTCCGTCGGCGGAATACTGCAGTTTGATATTGGTCCCCGCAGGCAGGTAGGTCGCGTTGGTCAGCGTCGCCTTGGGCGCGACCACCTTCCAGCCCCAGATGTTATAGTCGAGGGCGGAAACGGTGGCGTTGACCGGGACGGCCTGCAGCGAGAAGGTGGCCTGGGAGGTCTTGCCGAAGATGTCGGCGGCCGTCACATGGAAGGTGGCGGACACCGGGTTGGCGGCATCGAACGGAACCCCCGTGATGACTTTCTCGACCAGGCCGGAGAAGTCCACACAGCCGAAAGGACTGTCGCTTACGGTAATCCAGTTCAGCCCCAGGGCGCGGACAGTCGCCTGCTTGGAGGTCTCCTGGATCACGTCCACCGAAGCGGGCAGGCCCAGGGAAGTCAGGTAAGGGCAATCGGTCTCGATGAGCAGGGTGCCGATCTGGCCGCGGCCCACCCAACTGAGGATGGCGTCCTTGACCTGGACCGGGATACCGGCCGTATAATCATAGGTAAAACTGTCGCCGGTCGCACCGCCGAAGGAGAACACGGGCGGATCGGTCGGAAGGGCGGAAGCCGGAATCACAATGGACTCTTCGACGGTCTCCACCGTCTTATCGACGGAAATGTTGACCACGAGGGAGCCCTCGCGCGGACCGGCCTCGACCCGGAAGGTCACGAAATCGGCCGGATCATACTGGGCGGCTTCGCTCTTGAAATAGACGAGTTTGCTGCTGCCGCCGTCCTGCGCACCGCTGCCGCCGAGCTGGGCATACACCTCCAGATAGAGCATACCGCCCGGCATATAGGCCGCGCGGGTCTCGTTCTTGGTGAATTTGACCATCTTCTTGGTGTAGCGCTGATGGCGGAGGACAACATAGAAATCAGAATACCCTGCCCGGATCTTGTCACCGTATTCGACGGCGACCTTCACATTGCCCAGACGGGCCACGGCGGATACTTCATCCGGCTGCTCATTGTTCTCCACGTAGCCGTGGACGGTAAAGGTTTCGTCAGCCAGGTAGTAAGGTTTGGCAAAGCCGGCGCCAAGGGTGTCGCCGTGATGGGCGACCAGCCGGAACTCACCCGCATTGAGCTTGATGGTCTCGGTCTTGGCTTCGGCGTAGGGCTTGCGGTACAGCCGCAAGGCCCTGCTGTTGTAGATCTCCACCTCGAAATCGTCGATGGAGGGCAACTCATCCCCGTCGGCCTTGGTGGCGACGATGTTCGTCCCGGCGTCCTGGGTCAGCGCAATGCGGACGGCACCCTCGAGGGCGTCGGCCGGCTGCGACTGGTCCGGCACACCGGCACAAGCGACCATCGCGAGGACGCCGGAGGTGAGCAGAGCCAAAATTGTCGATTTTCTCATATCTGACATTTGTTAGTACTATCGTTTTCTCCTATCTTTGCAGCAAGGGCATAGACCGGAGCGTGCAAATTTACAACAAAATTCTAACTTTGTACCGTTATTTGGTAAAAAAGGACGAATCGCAGCGAAATCCGAACCTATTTTTGCCGTTTTTCCGCATTTTTGACCATTTTTGGCCCTTTGCAAACAGAAAGGCCGTAAAAAGCCACCAAGCAAAAAAAGCGCATGTCGGGAGGGAAAATAGCCATCATCGGAGCCGGCGCGGCCGGCGTTTTCGCCGCTGCACGGCTGCGGCGGACCAGTCCGGACCTGGAGATCGTGCTGCTGGAAGCCGGTCCCAGGCCGCTCGCCAAAGTGGCCGTTACCGGCGGGGGACGCTGCAACCTGAGCAACACCTTCCACGGACTCCGCTCCCTGGCCGAGGCCTATCCCCGTGGTGCCCGCTGGATGGAACGCGCCTTCCGCCGTTTCGGGCCGGAGGAGACCCGGACCTGGTTTGAAGAGGCCGGCGTCCGGCTGCTTGTCCAGGAGGACGAGTGCATCTTCCCTGCCAGCCAGGATGCCATGCAGATTGTCCGCACCCTGCTGCGCGAGGCGCAGGGCAGTTCCTGGCGGACAGGCTGTCGCGTGACCCGCCTGGAACCGGTCGACGGCGGATGGCAGGTTGAAGGGGAACATTTCGACGCAGTCCTGGTGACAACGGGCGGCCTATCCCGCCCGGACGGCCTCCTGGGCGGCCTGGACCTCGAAATCGTGCCTCCTGTCCCCTCCCTTTTCACTTTCCGCATCGACGATCCCGTCACGGCCATGAGCGGGACGGTCGTCCGGGCGGGCGTGGCTCTCGCGGGCACGAAATTCCGCGCGGAAGGCCCCCTGCTCATCACGGACTGGGGCATGAGCGGCCCCGCCATCCTCAAACTGAGTTCCTACGCCGCGCGCCATCTCGCCGAGCGGCAGTACAAGGCGGAACTGCTCGTCCGCTGGCTGCCGGAGACTGATGAAATTATTCGCGCACGCGTGAGGGAAATGGCGTCCGTCTCGCCGCAGCGGCAGGTTTCCTCCACCCATCCCAAGGAAATCCCATCCCGGCTCTGGGCCTGTCTGGCCGGACGCAGCGGCATTCCCGAGGGACGCCGCTGGGCCGAAGTGGGCGCGCTCGGACTGAACCGTCTCGCCGCCACGCTCGCCGCAGACCCCTACCCCATCGCCGGAAAAAGCCGTTTCCGCGAGGAATTCGTCACCTGCGGCGGCGTCTCCCTCGCCGAAATCGACCCGGCCACCCAGCAGGCCAGAAAGCATCCGGGCCTTTTTTTTGCAGGCGAAGTGCTCGACATCGACGCCATCACCGGCGGCTTCAACCTCCAGGCGGCCTGGACCACAGGCTGGATCGCGGCCGAAGGCATCCGAAAAACCCTTGTACCATGAACGAATACGACCTTCTCCATACCCTGGGCGAACACGGCGTCCGCCCCACCGCCAACCGGTTGCTGATCGCCCGCGAGATGGCCGCCGCCGGCCGGCCCATGTCGATGACCGAACTGGAAGACGCGCTGGAGACCGTGGACAAATCCATCATCTCGCGGACCCTCGCCCAGTTCCGCGACCATCACCTGGTCCATGCCATCGAAGACGGCGCCGGCATCCGCTACGAACTGTGCCACAGTCATGACGAAGAGGAAGACGGCGACCTCCACGCCCACTTCTACTGCGAGCGCTGCGGCAAGACCTTCTGTATGGAAAATATCCCCGTGCCAGCCGTAACGCTGCCACAGGGATATCAGGTAAAGACCGTCAATTATCTGCTGAAGGGCATCTGCCCTGACTGCGCCCGCACTCAGCGCGCGTAGCGCTCCGCCTGTTCGGCGATGAGTTCAGCGTCGTCGAAATAATTGATCTTCATGGCGCGGCGCACCTCCGAGAGGGTCTCGGCCGCCGCTTCGCGGGCCACTTCGCAGCCCTTGCGGAGAATCTCGTAGATCGCGGGGATGTCCTGCTCGAAGGCCTTGCGGCGTGCCCGGATCGGGTCCAGTTCCTGGTTGAGGATCTTCTCCAGGAATTTCTTGCACTTCACATCGCCCAGACCGCCCCGGCGGTAATGCTCCTTCATCTCCTCGAGGTTGGCGTAGTCCGGCAGGTAGAGGCCGAAATGCTCGTCCCGGCAGAAAGCGTCCAGATAGGTAAAGACCGCATTGCCTTCCACGTGACCGGGATCCGTGATATTGATGTGCTCCGGGTCAGTGTACATGGACATGACCTTCTTGCGCATCTCCTCCGGCGTCTCGGACAGGTAGATGCAGTTGCCCAGCGACTTGCTCATCTTGGCCTTGCCGTCGGTGCCGGGCAGGCGCATGCAGGCGGCATTGTCCGGAAGCATGATCTGCGGCTCCACGAGGGTCGGCCCATAGACGGCGTTGAACTTGCGGACGATTTCCACCGTCTGCTCCAGCATCGGCTTCTGGTCCTCGCCCACGGGCACCGTCGTGGCCTTGAAAGCCGTGATGTCCGCCGCCTGGGAGATGGGGTAGGTGAAAAAGCCCACCGGAAGGCCCCGGCGGTTGTCGTCGGCCTCCTCCTCCGCGCTGCCGAAGCCGCGCAGGATCATTTCATTCTTGACGGTCGGATTGCGCTGGAGGCGCTGGACCGTCACGAGGTCCATGTAGTAGAAACTGAGTTCCGTCAGTTCGGGAATCTGGCTCTGGATGAAAAGGGTCACCTTCTCCGGGTCGAGGCCGGCCGACAGGTAATCCAGGGCCACCTCGATGACGTTCTGGCGCACCTTTTCCGGGTTGTCGATGTTGTCGGTCAGCGCCTGTGCATCGGCGATGAAGACGAACATCCGCCGATAATCCCCCGCGTTCTGCAACTCGACGCGGCGGCGCAGGGAACCGACATAGTGCCCGATGTGGAGGCGGCCTGTGGGCCGGTCTCCAGTCAAAATGATCTTATCCGACATTCGGGGAGACTACTCTTCCGGAGCGATGGCGCCGGACGGGCAGACACCCGCGCAGGTACCGCAGTCGATGCAGATGTTCGGGTCGATGGAATACACGTCGCCCTCGCTGATGGCGCCGGTCGGGCACTCGCCGATGCAAGTCCCGCAGGCAACACAAAGGTCTTCAGAAATTTTGTAAGCCATATCGCAAATAATAAGGTTAAACAGTCTTTTCAAGCAGGATGCAAATGTAGCGGAATTCTTTGAGGAAAACAAATGTATTTGCTTTTTTCCCATTTTGGACGGATATTTGCAGAAACAATCCTCCGGTATGAAAAAATGGACCGCATATCTGTTGCTGACCCTCCTCGGGACCCTGGCCTTCGCCCAGGTCCGCACCGAGGGTGAAAAGACGCGTATCGACGGCGTCGTGGAACTGGACCATACCATCCACGACTTCGGAGACGTGATTACGCGCTCCGGTCCCCTCTCCTGCACTTTTACGGTCACCAACATCTCCGACAAGCCCATGGCCATCCTCACCGTAGGATCCTCCTGCGGCTGCACGGGCGTGACCTGGACCCGCGAGCCCATCCCCGCCGGCGGGTCGGGCCGGATCAGCGCCACCTACACCAACGACGAGGGCCCTTATAATTTCGACAAAACCCTGACCGTCAGCCTCTCCAATGTCCGCAAACCGCTTATCCTCCGCCTTCGGGGTTCCGCCCACGACAAGCAGCGGCCGCTGGAAGAGTTGTACCCCATCCATTTCGGGCCCCTCGCCTTCAAGGAAACGGAAATCCGCGGCGGCAACATCCTCCAGGGCAGCCAGCGAAGCGGATCCGTGGCCGTGGCCAACCTCGGCAGCAAGCCCGTCAGCGTGTCCTTCGAGGAGGTGGATGACGGGCTGGCATTGTCCCTCGCCCCCAATCCCGTCCCGGCCGGCGGTACGGCGCGCCTGACATGGACCGTCACCTCCGACCGCAGCCACTGGGGCAAGAACCGCTATAACTTCACCCCCCTCGTGGGCGGGAAACGCTATAAGGGCGACGGCAAACAACTCCGCGTCCAGACTTTCACCATCGAGGATTTCGCTGCCTGGAGCCCGGAAGAAAAGGCCGCCGCGGCCCAGCCCCGCTTCGACGAAAGCACCTGCAACTGCGGATTCGTCAAGGCCGGCTCATCCCTCAAGGCCACCTTCTCCTTCCGCAATGAGGGCAAGTCCCCGCTCCACTTCTACAAGGCGGACGCCGACTGGGACAAGGTCCACTTCCCGGCCATCCCTGACACCGCCCCCGGCGCGCAGCAGTCCTTCACCGTCGAACTCGACACGACCGGCATGCCCGAAGGCGAATTCCTCGTCGTCCTCACCCTCACTACCAACACTCCCCTGAGGCCTATCGTCAACCTCTTCCTTTCCGGCGCCGTCCGCTAAGCCGATTGGCCGAAATATTTGGCAGTTCGGGAAATAATTCGTACATTTGCAGTCCGCTTAAAGGTGGCATACGGCCTCTAAGCGGATGTAACTTATTTATTAACAAACCATTACAGACCAATGTTAAAGCAGTACGAAACCGTTTTCATTGCAACTCCCGTTTTGTCTGAAGCCCAGATGAAGGAAGCGGTTGCCAAGTACGTGAGCTTCATCAACGAAAATGGTGGTGAAGTCGTGTACCAGGAGGACTGGGGTCTGAAGCAGCTTGCTTACCCCATCCAGCACAAGACATCAGGTTTCTATTACCTGATTGAATTCAAGGCCGAGCCGGCATTCGTGGCCACCCTCGAGACCCAGTATCACCGTGACGAGCGCATCATCCGCTTCATCACCGTGGCGCTCGACAAGCACGCCGCCGCCTACGCCGAGAAGAGAAGGAACAACCGCCTGGCGAAAGCCACCGAGGCACAGCAGTAATCAAGGAGGAACAGACTATGGCACAGAACAACAGCGAAATCCGCTATCTCAACCCGCCGACCGTCGAGGTCCGCAAAAAGAAATACTGCCGCTTCAAAAGAGCCGGTATCAAGTATGTCGATTACAAAGACGCCGAATTCCTCAAGAAGTTCCTCAACGAGCAGGGTAAGATCCTTCCCCGCCGTATCACCGGTACTTCCCTGAAATTCCAGCGCAAGGTTGCCCAGGCCGTCAAGCGTGCCCGCTCCCTCGCCCTTCTCCCCTATGTAACTGACCTTCTTAAATAATAGGAGACTGTAGTATGGAAATTCTGCTCAAGAAAGATGTTGCCAATCTCGGCAGCGCCGACGAAGTCGTAAAGGTCAAGGCCGGTTACGCACTCAACTATCTGATCCCGCAGCAACTCGCCGTCATCGCTACCCCTTCCGTCCTGAAGCACCACGAGGAGATTCTCCGCCAGCGTGCCCACAAGGAAGCCAAGAAGGTGGCCGACGCCGAAGCCCTCGCCAAGAAGATCGACGCCGTGCTCGTGAAAGTGAGCGCCAAGGTCAGCGAGAGCGGTAAGATCTACGGTTCCATCACCACCGCCCAGCTCGCCGAGGCCCTCCTCGCCGCCGGTATCGAAGTGGACAAGAAGGACATCACCGTGATCTCCGAAGAGGTCAAGGAGCCCGGCACCTATGAGGCCGAGGTCAAGTGCTACAAGGGTGTCAAGGGCGCCTTCAAATTTGAAGTCGTCGCTGAGTAAGCCCTCCGCAGAGCGCTGTAAAAGAAGAAGGATTGACCCGCGGGTCAATCCTTCTTCTTTTGCTCTCCGCCTTCCCCGGCAGGGGCATCGGGCGCCTCGCCGCCTTCGGCTGGGGTGTCAGTGACATCGTCTCCCTTGGCGCCAGAGTATTTGAAGCGTCGGATCTTCTGGGTCGCCGTCTTCTCGAAGGGGTCCTTGACCACCTCCACCTCGGCGATTTTCGACTGCCTGCCCACCCGTTTGTTGACGAAATCGAGCACGGCCTGCTTCCGGGCCTGGAGACGCTCGAAGAACTTGTCCTCGGAGGCCTGGTTCCAGTTGACGAAATCCTCATCGAACTTGACCAGGGCCACCAGACGGCCGTCCCTTTCCATCACCAGCGACTCGTTCACGCCCTCGGCCGCATTGATCACCTGCTCGATTTCCTCGGGATAGATGTTCTCGCCGGAAGCGCCGACGATCATGTTGCCGAGCCGCCCTTTGATATAGTAGCGGCCCTTGCCGTCGACCGTCGCCAGGTCGTGGGTCCGGAGCCAGCCGTCATCGGTCAGGACGCCGCGGGTGCGCTCGGGATCCTTGTAATAGCCCAGCATCACATTGTCGCCGCGGACGATGATCTCGCCCTCACCCGTCTCGGGGTTGACATTCTGCAGGGAGACCTCCACATTGTAGGCGGGCACGCCGATGGATCCGACCACGGTCTTGCCGACGCAGGCATTGGTGATCAGCGGGGCGGTCTCGGTCATGCCGTAGCCGATGGCATAGGGGAACTTCGCCTTCAGGAGGAAATCCTCCACGACAGGGTCCACCTTCGAGCCGCCGATGCCGAAGAACCGCAATTTGCCGCCGAAACTCTTGTAAAGGCGCTGCCCGACCATCCAGTAGAGCAGCCGGGGCGTGTGGTCCCGCATCCAGGAGAGGACGCGGCTCTTGGCGATGGTCGGCACCACATTGCTCTTGTACACCTTTTCGATGATCAGCGGCACCGTACACATAATGGTGGGCCGCACCTGTTTCATGGCCGCCATCAGGATGGAAGGCGTCGGCGGTTTGTGGAGATAGAAGACGCATCCGCCCGCAAAAAGCGGATACAGGACGCTGAAGGCCATCTCGTAGGTGTGCGACATCGGCAGGATGGACAGCCAGCGGTCAATCTCGGTGGCCGGTTGGGCATAGGCCGCGGCCACGATGTTCTGGCACAGGTTGCGATGGCTGAGCATCACGCCCTTGGCTGTGCCGGAGGTGCCGGACGTGTAGATGATGGCCGCCAGGTCGTCCGGCTGCGTTTCCTTGGTCCAGCCCTCACAGGTATAGGCCGAATCGTCCTTTTTGATGAACTCGAAACTTTCGACGTCGATGACCAGCGTCAGGCGCGCACGCATCTCGTCGCTCAGTTTCGGGAGCTGCCGCTGCGAGATGAAGAGGACCTTCGTATCCGAATGGGAAAGGATATTGCTCACCTCGCTCTCGGAGGAGTCGGGCAGGATAGGGACGAACACGCGCCCGAAGGGAACGGTGGCAAACATGGCCACGGTCCAGTTGGGCATGTTCTGGGAGAGGATGGCCACCTTGTCACCCGCTTTGATGCCGAAGCGCGAAAGCATCCGGGAAAGATCCAGGCACTTGTGCCGGAACTGGTCGTAGGTATAGGTTTGGGACCCGTCCACATACTGGGACAGGATGCGCTTGGAGAAGGTGGTCGTACAATAATCGAAGAGCCGGCCGAGGGTCGTCACGACCAGCGCTTTTTTTCGTACACGTCTTTTGTATCCCATAATCAATGCGTTAGGAACTGTCCGGGATGCTTACCCTTCAGGCCGAGGGTCTCGTAGTAAGCCTGGATGCGCTCGGTATCGGCGCGCGCATCGTCGGACAATTCAAATTTCACGCCGCAGCCGATGTGCTTGGTGCCCCAGTTGAAATACCCCAGGTACACCGGGACGCCGGCCGCCTTGGCGATGAGATGATAACCGGTCTTCCACTTGCGGACAGGCTTTCGCGTGCCTTCGGGCGCGATGGCCAGGATGAACTTGTCCTCTTTCTCCATCGCGGAAATCATGCTCATGACCAGGGTCGTGGCATTCTTCCGGTCGGTGGGGATGGCGCCGAGCGCCCGCAGCAGCCCGCGCAGCGGCCAGACGAAAAACTCTTTCTTCACCATGCAGCGGGCTTTGGTGGTACCGAACTGCCGGTAGAACAGATAGGAAACGACAAAGTCCCAGACGGAGGTGTGGGGCACGCCGAGGATGATCGCCTTGTCTTCGGGAACGGGCCCGCCGTCCACCGTCCAGCCCATCAGCCGAAGCAGGAATCCGCAGAATTTAGGCCACATACGCTTATCGTTTAGATGTTTACGTCTTCCAGTTGCGCCTCGCTCCGCAGGTTCTTCACGATGAAGAGTTGGCGGTCCTGCGTATTGTCCCCCATGTAGAATTCCATAATCTGGGAGATGGATTCTTCTTCGGAGAGTTTCACCGGGTCGAGGCGCATGTTCTTGCCGATGAAATCCACGAACTCGCTGGAGGAGATTTCACCCAGACCTTTGAAGCGGGTGATTTCCACCCCGGTCTTCAGCGCCGCGATAGCCTCTTCCTTCTCTTCGACCGAATAGCAGTAGCGCGTCTCCTTCTTGTTGCGGACGCGGAAAAGCGGGGTCTGGAGGATATGGACATGGCCGCGACGGATCAGGTCGGGATAATACTTCATGAAGAAAGTCAGCACCAGCATGCGGATGTGCATGCCGTCGTCATCGGCATCGGTGGCGACGATGATGTTGTTGTAGCGGAGGTCGTCCAGGTCGTTCTCCACGCCGAGGGCGGAAATCAGCAGGTTCAGTTCCTCGTTCTCGGCCACTTTCCGGCGGCTCTCCTTGAAGCAGTTGATGGGCTTGCCCCTGAGGCTGAAGACGGCCTGGGTGTTGGCGTTGCGCACCTTGGTGATGGTACCGGAGGCGGAGTCGCCCTCCGTGATGAAGATGCTGGAGAGTTCCTTGAACTCCTCCTTGTCCTTGGCTACCTTGTCGCTGAAATGGTAGCGGCAGTCGCGGAGTTTCCGGTTATAGACATTGGCCTTCTTGTTCTTCTCCCGGGTTTTTTTCTGGATGCCGGAGATTTCCTCGCGCTCCTTCTGGGAAGACTTGATCTTCTCCTCGATGACCGGAACCACCTCCGGATGCATGTGGAGGTAATTGTCCAGATTCTTGGCGATGAAATCGTTGACGAAGGTGCGGATGGTCGGGCCGCGGTCGATGGCGTTGGACCCGTCGGGGTTCTTGACAATCTTGCCCTTGTCGTCCTTGAGGTATTTCTCCCACATGTAGGTCGAGCCGAGTTTGGTCTTGGTCTGCCCCTCGAAATTCGGCTCCTGGATCTGGATGCTCACGGCTCCGACGACGCCCTGACGGCAGTCGGAGGGGTCGTAGTTCTTTTTGTAGAACTCCTTGAGGGTCTTGGCGATGGCCTCGCGGAAGGCGGCCAGATGGGTGCCGCCGTCGCGGGTGTTCTGTCCGTTGACGAAGGAGGAAATGTTCTCGCCGTAGGCGTTGCCGTGGGTCAGGACGATCTCGATATCCTCCCCTTCCAGGTGGATGGGGGCGTAGAGCGGCTCCTCGGTGAGGTTTTCGTTGACCAGGTCCAGCAGACCGTTCTCCGACTTGTAGGTCTGGCCGTTCAGGATGAAGGCGAGGCCTTTCTTCAGATAGGAGTAGTTCTTGACCATGGTCTCCACGATGTCGAGGTGGAAGGCATACTTGCCGAACATCTCGCTGTCGGGGACGAAACGGATGTAGGTGCCGTTTTTCTCGGACAGGCCCTCGCGGGTGCCGCTGTCGATGAGGACGCCCTGGCGGTAGGAGGCCCAGGAACTGTTGCCGTCGCGGAAGGACTCCACGAAGAAGGTCTCGCTCAGGGCGTTGACCGCCTTGGTGCCGACGCCGTTCAGACCGACGGACTTCTTGAAGGCCGCGTCGTCGAACTTGCCGCCGGTGTTGATCTGGCTGGTGGCCTTGACCACGGAACCGAGCGGAATGCCGCGGCCGTAGTCGCGCACCGTCACTTCCTGTCCTTCGATGGTGATCCGGACCTGGCGGCCGTATCCCATGGCAAATTCGTCGATGGAGTTGTCCACGATCTCCTTGAGGAGGACGTAGATGCCGTCTCCGGGATTGTCGCCGTTACCGAGGCGTCCGATGTACATACCGGGACGCAGCCGGATATGCTCGACCCCTTCCAGGGTGCGGATGTTGTCGTCTGTATAATTTACGGGGGTTTGGGCCATGGTACTGTCGCTAATCGTCAAAAATTCGTCTATACGTGCAAAAATACAAAAAAAATCTGTATTTTCGCGCCGTCGGGACAATTCCTTGACCCAAGAAGATGTCCGAAAAGAAAGTTCCCACCATCTACGATGTGGCCCGGGCGGCCGGGGTGGCCCGGGCGACGGTGGACCGCGTCATCTACAAGCGCGGTATCGTCTCCCCCGACACGCGGGAAAAAGTGCTCCGCGCCATCGACAAGTTGGGCTATACCGCCAACATCAACGCCTCCCGGCTGGCCTCGAAACGGACCCTCGTCATCGCCGTCCTCATTCCCCGCTTCAAGGAGGGAGACTACTGGTCCGTCATCTACCGCGGCTTCCAGCAGGGCGCCCGGGCCTACAAGGTGTACGACGTGCGGACGGAATTCTTCCTCTACGACGCCGACGACGTGGCGTCCTTCCTCGGCGAAAGCGACAAGGTGCTCCAGGCCCGGCCGGACGGGGTTATCACCAACGTGGTCTTTGCCCCCGAACTGCGGCAACTCGCAGCCCGGCTCGCCGCCGCCGATATTCCCCTGGCCTATGTGGACCAGAAACTCGACGGCACCGGCTACCAGGTGTACTGCGGCGCCGATCCGGCTGAGGGCGGCTTCCTCAGCGCCTTCCTTCTGACCCACCGCACACAGGTGCAGGAGATGGCGATGGTCCGCCTGATCCGGGACAACGGCGCCAACCCGAACAAGGTGCGCCGCGAGGGCATTCTCCAATACATTCAGGAGCATCTGCCCGACTGCAAGGTCCACACCGTCTTCGTTCCGCAGAACGACCCGGCCCTGCTATGGGACACGCTGGACCGCTTCGCCGCCGAACATCCTGATGTCCGCCACTACTTGATGTCCAACTCCCGCGTCCACCTGCTCGGGGACTGGCTGCGCGCCCATCCCGACCCGCAGCGTTCCGTAGTGGGTTTCGACGACCTGGAGAAAAACATCACCCTCCTCCAGGAAGGGCTCGTGGAGTATCTGGTGGTCCGGCACATCCCGATGCAGGCCTACTACACCATCGCGCGCTTTATCCACAACATCATCGGCGGAGGAAGCCGTCAGGAGCGTGATCTATTCATGCACAACGACATCCTCCACCGCTACAATCTCAACAACTACAAAGAATCCGAACTGAACGGGGTTACCGCTTCGGAACATTCGCCAGCACAGCCTTGAGGTATTCCCAGGTGCGGGCGACGGAAGCGATGTTGACCCGCTCGTCCGGAGAGTGCGGGTACTTGATGGTCGGACCGACCGAGACCATCTCCCAGGCGGGATATTTGGCGCCCATGATGGCGCATTCCAGTCCGCCGTGGGTGGCCATGATCTTCATCGGACGGCCGTAAACTTTCTCGAACTGCTCCATCATGACCTTGTTCATCGGCGTATCCAGCTTCGGGGCCCAGCCGCTGTAGCCGCCCTCGAAGGAAATCTCGTCGGCGCCGGCCAGGTCGAAGACGCAGCGGACGCGCTCGGCCAGGTCGCCCTTGGCGGAATCCACGGCGCTGCGCATCAGGGAATGGATCCGGATCCGGCCGCGCTCCGTGCGGACGATGGCCAGGTTGATGGAAGTCTCGGTGAGGCCTTCCATGGTCCGGCTCATGCGGATGACCCCGGAAGGACAGGCGATGATGGCCTTGACGGCGCGGAGGACGACGCTGCCCTGGAGGTATTTCGGGGCGGCGGGGACGTCATCGACGTAGAGGGCGGCGGAGGGATCGCTCTCGGCGAATTCGGTCTTCACATCATCGAAAATGCAGCCGATCAGGGACTTCACGTCGGCCAGGCCGCGCTCCGGGACCAGGATTTCGGCCTCGCCCTCGTAGGGGATGGCGTTGCGCAGGGAACCGCCGCTGAGGGAGACGACTTTGACGCCGAATTTCTCCAGCAGGGGCAGGAGGATGCGCGCGAGCACCTTGTTGGCATTGGCCCTGTACAGGGAGATGTCCATGCCGGAGTGGCCGCCCTGCAGCCCCTTCACCGTGACCTTGAGCCCCTTGTAACCGGCGGGCGTCTTGTATTTCAGGTATTTGAACGAAGCCGAGACATCGAGACCGCCGGCGCAGCCCACGCAGAGTTCCCCTTCCTCCTCGGAGTCGAGGTTGATGAGGATATCGCCCTTGAGCACGCCCGGACGCAGTTCGTTGGCGCCGGTCATACCGGTTTCCTCGTCGTAGGTGACCAGCACCTCGACGGGGCCGTGCTGGACGGAAGGGTCCTCCAGGGCGGCCAGGGCCATGGCGACGCCGATACCGTTGTCGGCGCCGAGGGTCGTGCGGTCGGCCGTCACCCAATCTCCGTCCACATAGGCCTTGATCGGGTCGGTGAGGAAGTTATGGTCGCTGTCGGAGGTCTTCTGCGGCACCATGTCCATGTGGCCCTGCAGGATGACGCCGCGGCGGTCCTCCAGCCCCGGGGTCGCGGGAACGCGGATGATGATATTGCCGGTTTCGTCCCGAAGGGTGTCGAAGCCGTGGGACTTGCCCCATTCATACAGGTAGGCGATCACTTTCCCCTCGTGCTTGGAAGGGCGGGGAATCTGGGTCAGCGCATGGAAATTCTTCCATACCACTTTCGGTTCTAAGTCTTTGATACTCATATTATAATAATGGGTTTATTCGCTCATGGGGAAGGAACTCTCGATGCCCAGTTGATACACCGGGATACGGCTCTGCAGGAGCACCTGGGCCCCGTTTTTCAGCGTGACGTCGCAGACGGCCGGGATGCGGTAATAAGCCAGTTGGACCTTGGAGGACTTGGGGGCCGCCGCAGGAGCCGGCTGGGAGATTTTCTGGGGCTTGAGCTCCAGCAGGTAGGGCTTGCCGGACACGTCGTCGGCGGGCACCAGGCCCTCGGCATCCGCCACGCGGAAAGCCACATAGAGCTGGCTCTTGTTGTCCCGCGAAGGGATGACGTCATAGTTCATCTGCTGCTCGCTGATATCGCTGTAGCCGATAAAGAGGGACAGGTATTCTTTCTCCAGCCGGGCGATTTCCCCGATGGCCGCGCCCATGGCTTCGCCGCTGTACGTGGCGTCAGTGTCGCCGGTCACGATGCCGACCCGCTTGGCCCGCAGTTCGAAGATCATCTCGGCGGCCTCCTTGGCCCGGGTCTCCAGGGACTTCTCCACGACCATCTCCTGCTGGACGGCCACGGGACCGCGTTTTTCATTGCGGTAGAGGGTGGTCGCGGAGGAGGTCAGGTTGGAGGAAACGCCCCGCTCGGAAAAATCGCCCTCTTCCTCGACGGGGAAACGCCACTCGCCCGGGGCGGGAGCGCCGCCGCCGAAGGAGACGAGCCCCTGGGAGGTCAGGGCAAGGAAGGAAGGGCAGGCGCGGCCGGGGGTGACGAGGAAACGCCGGCTCTGGTCGGCCTCGGTATGGGCACGCATCCGGACGCCTGTCACCTGGCAGGTCACGGCATCGGCCGTACGGGCTTCGATACCGAGATATTTCTGTGCATAGCGGGCGTAAGGGCCGGCGTGGAAGGACTCCCGGACGGCCTGGACCTCGAGACGGATGACGGTTTGCGGCAAGGCATAGGAAACGGTGCCGGCCGGGTCGGTGCCCCGATAGTCCTGGGCGCCTGCGGAAAGGGCCGCACAAAGGGCCAGGCAGACGGATAAAACGCGTTTAAACATCTTATTTCCAACGTTTGTGGCTCCAGAGATAGTTCCAGGGCTGGGCCTGGATATCTTTCTCCAGTTGCCGGTAATACTCGGTCATGATTTCTTCGGGCGTATGGTCCTCCGCGTTTTCGAACAGCGGCTGGAAGGTGAGCCGGTAACAACCGCGGCGGACGATTTCCCAGCGCAGGTACACCACGCGCATTTTCAGTTTGCAGGCCAGCTGGGCCCCGCCGATCATCGCCTCGGTCCGCTGGTGGAGGAATTCCCCCACGTCGCAGCGGGCGGCGGCTCCGTAAGGATACTGGTCCGTATTGAAGAAATAGAGTTTCTTCTCGCGCCGGTGGGAAATCGCGTAGCGCAGGATCTGGCCTGACTCCACATAGCCCTCATAGCCCAGATGGGCCACGGGAGCGCAGCGCATATCGCCGATCACACTGTTCCACAGGGCGTTGTGGAGGGTCATATAGACGACCACCACCTCCTTGTGGGTGATGCCCAGCGCATGGTCCGGGTCATAGTTGAAACTGGCCAGGCCGCCCTGCAACTCCCAGTTGCCCTGGTGGCTGTTGAGCACCATGATGCTCGAGGAATGCTCCACCATGTCGTTGAGTTCGGCCGTATTGGTGATTTCCACCAGATGCTGGCGGTGAAGGCGCCGGGCGCCGCGCTCGCCGGTGCAGCCGCCGAACCAGATCGCCTCGGCGAAGATGTCGCCGAAACGGGCGTAGAACTGCCTGGCGATGGCCTTCACCTCGTCGTATTTCTTGTCGGGGAAACTACGCGCGATGTTGATGGTGATTTCATCCCTGCGGTAATGGATCACGTCACGCATCACCCACACAATGACCCGCGTCAGCGCGTAATGCCAGCGCAGCGGCAATTGTCCCAGACACCACATCACCCCGTGCATGAGGCGTTTCCCCAGCGATTTCTTCTTTTTCTTTTCCATGGCAAGGACAAATATAGGGATTTTTCGCGGAATTCTTGCTATCTTTGTCTGATTGCAAGACAATACTAAAACGCTAAGATATGTTCAAAGGACAGCCAAAGGGCCTCTTCGCCCTCGCTCTTGCCAACACCGGTGAACGGTTCGGCTACTACACCATGCTCGCCATCTTCCTCCTGTTCCTGCAGGCCAAATTCGGCTTCTCGGCAGCCGCGGCGGGCCAGTTCTACGCCATTTTCCTCGCAGCCGTCTATTTCATGCCCGTCATCGGCGGATGGCTCGCGGACAAGATCGGCTTCGGGAAATGCGTCATCACAGGTGTCTGCGTCATGTTTACCGGCTACCTGTGCCTCGCCATCCCGACGGACGCCTTCGCCGCGCGCGGCTTCGCCCTGGCCCTGATGATCGGGGCCCTGCTGCTCATCGCCGTCGGGACAGGCCTGTTCAAAGGCAACCTGCAGGTGCTCGTGGGCAATCTCTACGACGATCCCAAATACGCCGCCAAGCGCGATTCTGCCTTCAGCCTCTTCTACATGGCCATCAACATCGGCGCCATGTTCGCCCCGACCGCGGCCACGGCCCTGACCAACCGCCATCTCGCCAAGGCCGGCCTCATCTACAAGGCCGACATCCCCGCCCTGGCCCATCAGTACCTCGGCGGCACCCTGTCCGACCCCGGCATCCTCGAAGGGCTCAAGGCCGCGATGCCCGGAAGTGACATCGCCTCGATGGACCTGACGGCCTTCAGCCAGTACTATATCAACCAACTCGCCACGGCCTACAACCTCGGTTTCGCCGTGGCCTGCATCTCGCTGATCGTCTCGATCGCCATCTACCTGGGCTGCCGCAGCTGGTTCAAGCACGCCGACGTGAACGCCAAGCAGGCCAAGACCGGCGAGGGCGCTCCCGTGGCGGAACTCTCGCCCAAGCAGACCCGCGACCGCATCACCGCCCTCATCTTCGTCTTCGCCGTCGTGATCTTCTTCTGGATGGCCTTCCACCAGAACGGTTCCTCCCTGACCTATTTCGCCCGCGACTACACCCAGACTTTCGTCAGCGGCCCGCTCAAGATCGGCTTCAACATCTGGGCCCTCGCCCTGATCGCCGCGTCGGTCTATACCCTTTTCAGCATCTTCCAGTCCGAGACCGCCCGGGGCAAGATCATCAGCGGCGCCATCACCGCCGCGCTCTGGGGCGGGGCCTATGCGCTCTATGCCGGAATGGATGCCCGGATCAGCATCCTCCCGCAGCAGTTCCAGCAGTTCAACCCCTTCTTCGTGGTCGCCCTGACCCCGATTTCCATGGCCATTTTCGCCGCGCTCTCGGCGAAGGGCAAGGAACCCTCGGCCCCTAAGAAGATCGGTCTGGGCATGTTCGTCGCCGCCCTGGGCTACCTGATCATGCTGGCCGCCTCCAGCGGACAGCCCGCCCCCTCGGAACTCGTATCCGTAGGCGGCGTCTCCCCCGACCCTGTGGTGCCCACCTACCTGATTTCCACCTATCTGGTACTGACCTTCGCCGAACTCCTCCTCTCCCCGATGGGCATTTCCTTCGTTTCGAAGGTCGCCCCGCCCAAGTTCAAGGGTCTGATGATGGGTCTCTGGTTCGCCGCCACCGCCATCGGCAACTACCTCAGTTCCATTCCTTCCATGCTGTGGAACAATGTCCCGCTCTGGGTCAACTGGACCGTCCTGATGGCCCTCTGCGTGATTTCCGGCGTCGTCATGTTCTCCATGCTCAAGAAACTCGAAGCGGCAACGCAGGATTAACCTTTGGCCAAGAAAGCACAACCCCGGCTCTACATCATCTCCGGATGTAACGGCTCCGGCAAGACCACGGCTTCGTACACGGTCCTGCCGGAGGTGCTGGATTGCCGGCAGTTCGTCAATTCCGACGAATTCGCCAAGGGCCTGTCGCCCTTCAGCCCGGGCAGCGCTTCGGTCCAGGCCAGCCGTTACATGGTGCTGAAAATCCGCTACCTGATGTCCCGTGGCGAGGATTTCGCCATCGAGACCACCCTGGCCACGCGGAGCCTCAAGAAAATCATCCTCAAGGCGCAGGAACTGGGTTATTTCGTGACCGTGCTCTATTTCTGGCTCAACTCCCCCGACCTGGCCGTCGCGCGGGTGGCCGACCGGGTGGCGCACGGGGGACACGACATTCCCGAAATCACCATCCGGCGCCGCTACGACGTGGGTCTCCACTACCTCTTCAGCGACTACATGCCGATTGCCGACCGCTGGATCCTGGCGGACAACTCGGAAATCCCCTACAAAGTGGTCGCCCAGGGCTGGAGGGAGAACATGGTAGTCCATGATAACCTGAAATTCGAGACCATCCGCGCCCTCGCCATGACTCTGGACAGCAACACATGATCCTTTCACAAGATACCTATCTCCGCCTCTTCGGGGTGGATACGCCGGCGTTGGAACGGCTCGTGACGACCGCCCTGCAGGACGGAGGCGACTATGCCGACCTCTTCTTCGAAGACACGCTTTACCGCGACCTGCTGCTGCGGGACGGCGTCGTGGCGTCCGGCGGCTCCCACATCGACTACGGCGTCGGCATCCGCTGCCTCAAAGGGGAAAAGACCGGCTACGCCTACACGGAAAGCACCCGGATGGAAGACATGCTCGGGGCCGCACGGGCGGCTGCGACCATCGCCCGGGGAGCGGCGCCGACCGGTCCCTACCCCACCTTCCCCTTCCCCGGCAGACCCAATCCGGCCGCCGACCGTTACCCCGTCGTCAAAGACTGGCGGGACACCCCGGCGGCGGAGTTCCTGCCCCTCCTCGAGAGGCTGGAAGCCCTTATCCGGGAACGCGACAGCCGGGTGGCGAAAGTCATCGCCATGCTCTCCGCCCAGCACAGCAACATCTTGATGTACAATTCCCTGGGCGAACTCAAATACGATTCGCGTCCCTGCGGCACCCTCGCCGTTTCGGTCATCTTCTCCGACGGCAAAGCCCAGCAGAACAAACATGTGAGCCGGAGTTTCCGCTGCGGGGCGGAGATGCTCACCGAAGCCCTCCTGAAAGACTTGGCCGACGAGGCGGTCCGCGGGCTGGACGACCGCTTTGCCTCCCGTCGCCCGAAAGGCGGAAAGATGCCCGTCGTCATGGGCGCAGGCGCCTCGGGGATCCTCCTTCACGAGGCTATGGGACACGCTTTCGAGGCCGATTTCAACCGGAAGGGCCAGTCCATTTTCTCCGACCGGATGGGACAGCGCGTCTGCGCCGAAAACATCACCGTCGTGGACGACGGAACCCTGCGGGGCAACCGCGGGGCTCTCAACCTCGACGACGAGGGCGTTCCCGGTCAGCGGACCGTCATGGTGGACCACGGCATCCTCACTTCCTACCTGCACGACCGCATCAGCGCCCGTTACTACGGCGTGCGCCCCACGGGCAACGGCCGCCGGGAATCCTTCCGCTACAACCCCATCCCGCGCATGCGCGCCACCTATATGGAAAGCGGTTCGGACCAGCCCTTCGACATCATCGCTTCGGTGCGCAAAGGCATCTACGTGGACGAATTCGCCAACGGACAGGTCAAAATCGGGGAAGGCGATTTCACCTTCTATGTCAAGAGCGGCTATCTGATCGAAAACGGCCGCCTGACCGCGCCCATCGGCGATATCAACATCATCGGCAACGGACCGGCCGCCCTGGCGGACATCGTGGCCGTCGGCAATGACGGCAAGGTGGACCCGGGGGCCTGGACCTGCGGCAAGGAGCAGAGCGTCCCGGTATCCTGCGGGATTCCGACGGTGCTGGTCCGGAGCCTGACTGTAGGAGGAGACTGATATGGAACAGATACCCTGGAGCATCACGGAGCAGGAACGCGCCCTCGCGGCCCGCTGCATCGGCCTCGCCCGGGAGGCCGGCGCCTCCGCCGTACGCGTGGCCCTGAACAAAAGCATCATGAACCTGGTCCTGCTGCGGGACGGGGCCCCCGACAAGGTCAGCCGCTCGGGCGACCGTTCGCTGACCTTCAACCTCTTCGTTGACGGCCGCTACGGCACCTTCTCGGTCAACCGCCTGGAGGAAGGCCTGCTGCGGGATTTTCTCCGCGACGCCGTGGAGACGGTGCGCATGCTGGCCCCGGATCCTTTCCGTCGCCTGCCCGATGCGGCCCGCACGGCCAAGGACGCCCGGACCGGCCTGGAACTCGGCCTCTACGACCCGGCCTATGCCGCCGTCACCCCGGCCTCCCGCATGGAAAGGGCCCTGGGCGCCTCTATCTTCCAGAAAAGCCGGCCAGAAGGCTACAGCCTCATTTCCGAGGAACTCGAGTACTCCGACTCCGTCTATGACAGTTATCTGGTGGATTCCGAAGGCCTGGAGGCCCGTCACATCGAAAGTTCCTTCGAAATGGGCTGCGAAATGACCGTCGCAGACCCCGAGGGGAACAAATACAGCGGCTACTGGTGGGACGCATCCCCCCGTCGGGACGATCTCCGGACCGGGCGGATTTCCCCCGAAGCCCTAAGACGCGCCTGCGCGCAGATGCATCCCCTGCCCCATCCGGGCGGGGCCTGCACCATGGTCGTGGAAAACGAGACGTCCTCCCGGCTGCTGAGCCCGCTGCTCGGCGCCCTGAGCGCCTTCTCCATCCAGCAGGGCAATTCCTTCCTGGTCGATACCCTGGGCAAACAGGTATTCCCGGAGGGCTTCACCCTCGCCGACCGGCCCCGCACCCCGGGGGAAAGCGGCTCGAAATATTTCGACAGCGAGGGCGTTGCCACCCGCGAGGCCGCCATCATCGACCGGGGCATCGTCCGGGAGTATTTCGTCAACACCTACATGGCCGGGAAACTCGGCATGGCTCCCACGCGGGAAGACGCCATGCGCCCCTGCGTCCTTCCTTTCCGGCCCCAGGGATGCTCCAAGGGCCCCTTCGGCCTCAAGGAAATCCTCGCCTGGTGCAGGGAGGGCATCCTCGTCACAGGCTTCAACGGCGGCAACCACAACTCCGCCACCGGCGATTTCTCCTACGGCGTGGAGGGCTTTGCCTTCCACGACGGCGTCCCCGTCCACCCCGTGCGCGAGATGGTCGTCACCGGCAACATCCGCACGCTGTGGAACCACCTGCTGGCCGCCGGGGACGACCCGCGCCGCGGCGCCGCCAAACAGGTCCCGACCCTCGCCTTCGGGCAGGTTGAATTCAGCGCCTGAGCCGGCATCCGAAATAATTGTGTATCTTTGTCCCCGTGAAGACCGCCATCGTTATATTGAACTGGAATACGAAGGAATACCTCGAGCGTTTCCTTCCGGGCGTGCTGGCCTCGGCCGGCTGCGCCCCGGACGGGACGCCGGGGGGCGAGGTGGAAGTCATCGTGGCCGACAGCGCCTCCACCGACGGTTCCATGGAAGGGGTGGCAGACCGTTTCCCGGCCGTCCGCCGCATCGTCCTGGACCGGAACTACGGCTTTACCGGCGGTTATAACCGCGCCCTGACCTACCTGAACGGGGATGATTTCTGCTACTACGTCCTGCTCAACTCCGACATCGAGGTACCGCAGGGCTGGCTGGAGCCGCTCATCGCGTGGATGGACACCCATCCCGACTGCGGCGCCTGCGCCCCGAAACTCCTCGCCTGGCAGGACCGCGGCCGCTTCGAATATGCCGGCGCCGCCGGGGGCCTGCTCGACGCCCTGGGCTACCCTTTCTGCCGCGGCCGCGTCCTGAAGAAAGTGGAAAGGGACGAGGGTCAGTACGACGGCGCCGTGGCGGACGTTTTCTGGGCGACGGGCGCCTGCCTGCTGGTCCGTGCGGAGGCATTCCGCCGTCTGGGCGGCCTGGACGAACGCTTCTTCGCCCACATGGAGGAAATCGACCTGTGCTGGCGCCTCCAACTCCACGGCCTGCGCGTATGCGTGGTCCCCTCCTCGGTGGTCTGGCATCTGGGCGGCGGGACCCTTCCGGCCGCATCCCCCTGGAAACTGCGCCTGAACTACCGCAACAACCTCCTCATGCTGGAGAACAACCTCGCCAGGACCTATGCCCTGGACGGCTGTTCCCCGGAAAAGGCCTGCCGTAAGGCCCGGCGGACAATCCGCCTCCGCATGGTCCTGGACGGATGCTCCGCCCTGTTGTACCTGCTTACGGGCCGTTTCCGCTATTTCCAGGCCGTTGTCCGGGCCCATCGCGAATACCGCCGGCTCCGCGCAAAGGCCGATCCCGACAGGGTCCGCGCCTACGCCGACCTCTGGCGCGGCAAAGCCTGCATCCGGGGCCGTTACCCCGGCTGGATGATTCCCCGGGCCCTGCTCTGCGGCAAAGGTTTTTTTCAACAAATCCACCATTTTAACGGATAGAAGTTATGCGTATCGTTATTGAAGGAGCCGGCGAAATCGGATCCCACCTGGCAAAAATGCTCAGCGGCGAAGCCTACGACATCACGGTCATCGACCCGGATACCACGCGCCTGGCCCATCTGGTCTCGACGGCCGATGTCGCCACCATCCACGGGGACATCTCCTCGATCCGCGCCCTCAAGGAGGCGGATGTCGCGCACGCCGACCTCTTCATCGCCGTCAATCCCTTCACCAACCAGGATGTCAACGTGGTCAGCGCCCTGCTGGCCAAGAAACTGGGCTGCCCGAAGGTCTGCGCCCGCGTCGATGACGAAGAATACCTGGCCTACGACAACAAGTATCTCTTCACCGAGATGGGCATCGACATGATGTTCTATCCCGAGAAGATCGCCTCCGGAGAAATCGTGGAACTCCTGCGCAGGACCGCCTCCACCGAGTCGATGGATTTCGCCCGCGGAAAACTCCAGATGGCCGTTTACAAACTGGAGGACGACTCCCCCATCATCGACATGAAACTCTCCGAGTTCGCCGCGGCCCTGACTTCCGACCAGATGCAATTCCGCGTGGTGGCCGTCTCCCGGGACAACCAGACGCTCATGCCCAGTCCCGAGACCAAATTCCGCTACCATGACCTCGTGTTCATCATCACCACCCGCGAAGGCCTGCAGCCGATGATGAAGTTCCTGGGCAAGAACAACATAGAAGTCGGCAAACTCATGATCCTGGGCGGGAGCCACATCGGCGAGATGGTGGCCCGCGCCATCAGCCGCCAGATCGAATCGGTCAAGATCATCGAATCCGACCGGCAGCGCGCCATCGACCTGAGCAGCCGCACCGACGACAACGTGATGGTCGTCTCCGGCGACATCCGCGACTCCGACTTCCTCCTGGAAGAAGGCATCCGCGACTACGACGCCTTCGTCGCGGTCACGGGCAACGACGAAACCAACATCCTGGCCTGCGTCATGGCCAAGAAATACGGCGTGAGCCGCACCGTCGCCGAGGTGGAGAACATCGAATACATCCGCCTGGCCGAGGAGATGGGCGTGGATGCCGTCATCAACAAAAAACTGATGACCGCCGGGCGCATTTTCAAGATGACCCTTTCCAACAAGGTCCGTTTCGTCCGCTATATGAGCGGAACCGATGCCGAAGTGCTGGAGTACATCGTCGCACCCGACAGCCGCATCACCCGTAAGCCGCTCAAGGACATCGGGTTCCCTTCAGGAGCCATCATCGGCGGCGTGATCCGCGGCGCGGAGTCCTTCATCGCGGTCGGCGACACGCAGATCCAGCCCTACGACCGCGTGGCCGTATTCGCCCTGCCCGAGGCCGTCAAAGAAGTGGACCGCTTCTTCAAATAGGCAGCCGCGATGCCCTCCTTCCTCCAGATCGAGAACATCTCCAAGTCCTACGGGACGAAAGTCCTGTTCGACCACATCGGCTTCAACATCAACGAAGGCGACAAGATCGCCCTGATCGCGCCCAACGGCACGGGCAAGACCTCCCTGCTGCGCATTCTCGCCGGCAAGGACAAATCCGACTCCGGCGGGAAGATCACCTTCCTGCGCGAAGTACGCATCGCCTTCCTCGAGCAGGACTATGCCTTCGACCCGGAAAAAAGCATTTTCGACCAGATCCTTTCCGGTAGCGCGGCCCTGCGGAGGGACATGGACGAAGACCATCGCTTCCAGCACGAACTACGTGTGCGTCAATTACTTTCCGGTTTCGGATTCAGCGATTTCTCCCAGCCGATGAAACGTCTGTCCGGCGGCGAAGTCAAGCGCGTGGCCCTGACTGAAATGCTGGCCACGGACGCGGAGTTCTTCATCATGGACGAGCCCACCAACCACCTGGACATCGACGCCATCGAATTCCTGGAGGGCTATCTGGGCCGGGCGCGCTGCACCCTGCTCATGGTCACCCACGACCGCTACTTCCTCGACCATGTCTGCAACACGGTCATGGAACTGGACCACGGACAACTCTTCCTCTATCGCGGCGGTTACCAGAGTTTCCTGGAAAAGCGCCAGGAACGCATCGACAACTACAACGCGGAGACGGACCGCATCCGCAACGTACTGCGCCGTGAACTCGAATGGATGCGGAGCACGCCCTGCGCCCGTACCGGCAAGGCCAAATACCGCAAAGACGCTTTCTACTCCCTCAAGGACCGCGCGCAGCAGGTGTACCGCAGCGAAAAGGTGGACATGGGGCGTCTGAGCGAGGGCTCGCGCCTGGGGAGCAAAGTCATCGACTGCAGGGATGTCAGTTTCCACTACGGCGGAAAATGCTACCTGGACCATTTCACCTACAATTTCCAGCGCTACGAGCGGGTCGGCATCGTGGGCGGCAACGGCGTGGGGAAGACCACCTTCATCAACCTGTTGGCCGGGGCCCTGGACCCCGAAGACCCGGGGACGCTGACCGGCACGATCGAGCGGGGCGAATCGCTCCGCATCGGCTACTACCGCCAGAGCGGCATGCAGTTCGATCCGGAGCAGACGGTACTGGAGACGGTCGGCGACACCGGCCTCCTCTCGCGTTTCCTCTTTCCGCACGAGATGCTCTCCAACCGCATCGCCAAACTCTCCGGCGGCGAGCGGCGCCGTCTCTACCTGCTCACGGTCCTGATGAAAGACCCCAACCTGCTCATCCTCGACGAGCCCACCAACGACCTCGACATCGTGACCCTGGGCATCCTGGAGGAATACCTGGCCGCCTTCAAGGGCTCGCTCATCATCGTCTCCCACGACCGCCATTTCCTCGACCGCCTGGTGGACCATCTGCTGGTCTTCACGGGCGACGGCGCCGTCAAGGATTTCCTGGGCGACTACAGCCAGTACCGGCAGTACATGCTCGATGTCGCGGCGCAGAAAAAGGCGCAGGAACGGGCGGAAAAGCCCCGGACGGCCGCCGTGCGCGAATCCCGTCAGCCCGAACGCAGGAAGATGACGTTCAAGGAGAAACGGGAGTTCGAGCAACTGGAGGCCGAACTGGCCGAACTCGGCGCGGAGAAAGCCCGTCTCGAAGCCGAACTCTCCAGCGGCACCCTCCCCTACGACCGCCTCCAGGCCGCTTCCGAACGCATCGGCATCCTTACCTCCCTCCTCGACGAAAAAGAACTCCGCTGGCTCGAACTCTCAGAACTGGCCTGATCCTCGTCTTTTTGACCATTTTTTCCTATCTTTGCGTCCGCAACACCAGTATCTCCCACTCTCATCCCAACCTGAGGTGGTAACTGAACTGGTTTAAAAAAATGTGAAGCGGAGTCAAAGGTATGGAGCGGAAACCTGTGGCCACCCTCGGCCACATCAGAGGGAGGGGCCCAAACTTGTTTGGGAGGGACGGAGCGAAGCGGAGGGTTTCCGGTCCATGCCTTTGCGCAGCGACTATAACTAATTGAACGATAACAAGTTTCTTTACATGAGTAACCAAACTTGAAGTGGTAATTGAAGTGTTGAAAAAATGTGAAGCGGAGTCAAAGGTATGGAGCGGAAACCTGTGGCCACCCTCGGCCACATCAGAGGGAGGGGCCCAAACTTGTTTGGGAGGGACGGAGCGAAGCGGAGGGTTTCCGGTCCATATCTTTGCGCAGCGAAAATATAACTAAAAGTAACTTATTCTGAGTAATAGATATGTTGAAGTTTTTGCAGCAACCGGCGTATAAGGAAGAGATGCCGGCAGGAGAGCAGAGAGACCGCAAATACAGGAACCTCCGCCTCCAAGTATTCCTCGGCGCATTCATCGGCTACGCCGGATTCTACCTCGTGCGGAAAAACCTCTCCATGGCCATCCCCGCCATGGCCCCCCTCGGCTTCGACAAAACCGAACTCGGCTTCGTCCTGGGCCTCAACGCAGCGGCCTACGCCCTGTCCAAATTCCTCATGGGCAGCGTCTCCGACCGCTCCAACGCCCGCGCCTTCCTGCCCCTCGGCCTCATCCTCACCGCCATCTCCATGTGCTTCATGATCGTGCCCATCCAATTGATCGGCGCCGAGCACAAAGCCCTCGCCATCGTCGTCATGGGCGTCCTGAACGCCCTCGTCGGCTGGTTCAACGGCATGGGATGGCCGCCCTGCGGACGGGTCATGACCCACTGGTTCTCCCCCAACGAAAGAGGCACCATGATGAGCATCTGGAACTGCGCCCACAACGTCGGCGGCGCCCTCGTAGGCCCCATGGCCACCTACGGCGCCATCTGGTTCGGCAGTTGGTTCTACGGCAGCCACAGCGAACTCTACTTCCTCATCGGCACCTTCGCCTTCCCCGCCGCCGTGGCGCTGTTCATCGCCCTGCTGGCCTACATCCTGCTGCGGGACACCCCGCAGTCCTGCGGCCTGCCCTCCGTCGAAGCCTGGCGCAGCGACTACCCCAAGAACTACTCCGAAAAACACGAACAGACCCTCACCACCCGGGAAATCTTCTTCCAGTACGTTCTGAACAACAAATTCCTCTGGTTCATCGCCCTGTCCAACGCCTTCGTCTATATGGTACGCTACGGCTGCCTGGACTGGGCCCCGACCATCCTTACCGAAAAAGGCATCGACCTCAAGAGCGCCGGCTGGGCCTATTTCGCCTATGAATTCGCCGCCA
>CAMIYB010000013.1 GCA_946402945.1 uncultured Bacteroidales bacterium
GGGCATGACGGAAAGGGTGCGGCCGGAAGGAGAGATGCCCGGTCGGAGCCGGGCATGACGGAAAGGGTGCGGCCGGAAGGAGAGATGCCCGGTCGGAGCCGGGCATGACGGAAAGGGTGCGGCCGGAAGGAGAGATGCCCGGTCGGAGCCGGGCATGACGAAAGCAGCCGGGCAGAAGCAGGGGATGCCCGTTCGGAGCCGGGCATGACGGCAGGGAGGGTTTCCGCCGGGAGGTAACGCGCTGGGGCCTTTTTTGAAAAAAACGTTAGTCCGAGACGCGGAGGTGCTGGCGGACGCGAAGGGGGTCGGCGGCTTGGAGAAGTTTGTTCAGAAGAAGGGGAGGATAGTCGGGATGGGCTGTGATCCAGGAGGTTACGAGGCTGTCGGCCTCGGGGGAGGCGTGGTCGGAGAGGAGCGCGGTGAGCCAGTCTTTCGGGAAGAAGATATCGCCGGTACGCTGGACCTCCTGCAGGGCGTCCAGCGCCGGGACGATGTAGCCGAGGGACTCGCGCTGGCGGAGCGGGTGGTTCAGCAGGGCCAGGGAGCGGGTCACCCAGGGCTCGACGAGGCGGTTTTCGGCCTGGAGGAAGGAGGCGAAGACGGAGTCGCGGACGGCCTGGTCGGGCGAGGTGGCCGGGGCGATGAAGTCGAAGGCGGCGAGCCGGTCGGGGTTGGCGATGCGGGCGCGCTGCTCCCGGAGGATGGCGTCCCGACGCTTCGGCTGGCGGATGGCCAGTTCGTAGGCGAGCGTGGTATAGTCCGCCTCGTCGAGGACGAGTCCGGGCCAGGGCCGGCGGCTTTCCCAAACAGAGAAGAGTTCGGCGGTCGTCGCGGGACGGACATGCCGATGGACCAGGCTGCGGAAGGCGGTAAGCCGGATCTGGGCCGGGACGTCCGCGTTGTGGGCAAGAGAAAATAGCAGATACTCAACGCCTTGCGGACCAATCGCCGCGACATCGTCCAGGTACTGGATGGCCACGCCGGCCACCAGCGGGTCGGTCTCGCAGCGCAGCAGCGAGTCGATGCAGGCGGCCAGCACCTGCGGCGACAGACGTCCATGAAGCATGTTCTCGTAGAGATTGGCCAGCGTGGAAAGCCGCTGATGCGCTTCGGGCAGGCTCCGGATCCCCGCCATAGAACATTCCAAGCCCTTGTCCGTCAGGGGATAATAGCCATATCCCAGGGCGGAAAGATTGGCCAGAGTGTCCGAAGGGGCATAGACCGGCATCCCCTTCTCCTCCACCCAGCGGTGGCTCCATGCAGCCAGGTCGGCCGGGGTGTGGCGGTCCAGGATGGCAATCAGTTCCGGCCAGGTGGCATTGCCGTAGCGGAAGGTCTGCAGGTACTCGCGCAGGCCGGTCCGGAAGGCATCGGCGCCGAGGGTGTCGGCGAGCATCCGCATCACCACGGGGGCCTTGTGATAGACGATGTTACCATAGACCAGACCGGCGTCCTTGAGGTTGTCGAGCTCCTGGCGGATGGGCGTGCTCCCGGCCGTACGGTCTTCCTGGTAGGCCCGGACATTGAAACTCCGGAAATCGCGCAGGCGATAATCCACCTGCGGGAAAAGGGGCCGCGTGATCATGGCGGCGAAATGGTTGGCGAAGACCTCCTTGGTCCATACATCGTTGAACCAGCGCATGGTCACGGCATCGCCGAACCAGAGGTGGGCGGTCTCATGGGCCAGCAGGTCGATGCGCGCGAGACGGTCGGCATCGGTCGGCGCCTCGCCGAGGAACAGGCGCTTGTCGTTGAAGAGAATGGCGCCGGGGTGCTCCATCCCCCCGAACTGGAAGCCCGGCACGATGACATAGTCGTATTTCTCGAAGGGCATCTCCATGCCCGTGAAATCCTCCATCCAGTCCAGCGCATAGACAATCTGGTCCTGAATATCAGGAAGTTGCGCCACCTTGGCAGGGTCGGTCTCCCGGTAATAGACCGTCATCGGACGGTCGCCGCGCAGGAAGGTCTTCCGGGACCAGCGACCGGCCGTAAACTCAAAGAGATAGGTGCTGATGAGGCCGCTGGGCGCAAAGGAAAGGTGCCTGCGGCCATCCATGACGGTATCGCGGAGGGCCGGGCCGTTGGACAGGGCCACCCACTCCGCAGGAATCTCCGCCTCCAGGAAAAAACGGGCCTTGAGGTCCGGCTGGTCGAAGCAGGGGAAGACCGTCCGCGCCCGTTCCGGCACCAGCAGCGAATAGAGATAGTCGGGATGGCGGTTCAGGGAGGCCCCCTCGGGGAGGAAGGACAGTTTCACCTCGTTGCGGCCGCGCCGGAGCAGGCGGGCCGGGAGCAGGATATGCTCGGCACGGCAGTCCGGCTCGACGGCATGTCCATTGACCGTCAGGGCCAGGACCGACTCCCGCCCGGGACGCCAGTCCAGTTGGAGCGGACCGCCGCCCTTGCGCGTAAATACCAGGGTTTCACTGCCCTCAACGGGTTGCGCCGGATCTTCCGGCACCGAAAATGCCAGATGATACTCCAACTGATCGAGCGTAGCTGAACGCCGCTCGGCCAGCGTGCGGCTCACGCCCTCTTCGACGGGCAGGGAGACGCAGGCCGCCAGCAGCAGGGCCGGCAGGAACAGCAGGCTATTCGTAATACGTAAACGTATAGACATGCCTCCTTACTACAGTTTTCATTTCAGGGTCGTCCGCGAAAGGCCGGATGATGACCTCGACACGGGAAAGAACGGTCTTGTCCCGGTTCCATTCGTATGAAAAATCCATTTTCCGGTTGCGGAAATAGGTATTGGCATAGAGGGGAAGATTCGCGGAGCCCCGGCCTTTCAGTCCGTAGGGATCGACGCCCTCGAGCAGAAGGCCGCTGATATCGTAAGCCTTGCCCAGGGTGGGGTTGGCATCAGACGTATAAGAATAGGCCAGGGTACCATCCTCGTCCGGGTCGTCGGCAGCCTTGGGATTGTGTTCCCTGGCGCGGGTCAGATTGCCTTTGCTGTCCCATTCGAACTCCCAGGGGTAAGCGTGATTCCCCTCGCTCTCCGCGGTCTGGATATACGAGCCGGACAGGCCGGGAATCGTCCCGTAAGTGTAGTTGGTGGTGGAGTTTGTATTCCATTGGCCGCTTCGGAAATAACCGCTGACCGCCTTGGAGAAAAGGCCATCCTCATCGATTTCCGCTTTCAGGTAAGCCGTCTCTTCCTCGGGATGGGCCCGCCGCTCGTACTTTCCGCCAGGCAGGTAGTAGTGGTACTGCCGGGAGGTCAGCGCACCCTCGGACGATTCGACGCCGTTTTCATCGTAGGACCGGTTGACGGTAGTCTCCAGCTTCACGCGCCCGTCGGTGCCGTACTCGACCGTCGTCACCTCCTGCATGCTCTTGTACTCCTTGGCGGAAGTACCGACCATGTAATAGTCCTTGGTGATGGTCTTGACAAGGCCGGAGAGCGAGGGGGCCTCGCCGGGGCCGGGGTTACCGCCGGAAGGATCGTCGCCGCCGGAAGGATTGTCGTCGCCCTGCTGGGACGAAGGACCGTTGACCATTCCGGTGCGGAAATGGAAGGAATCGCAGCCCTGGCTCACGATGGCGAGGACGCAGAGGAGGGTGATCATTCTTTTCATAATTCGGTAGAGATATGGACTGTAAACCTATTCCAGGGTCGTTTTGCTGACCGGCAGGGAGAATACGATGCCGATAATCAGCAGGCTGACTGGCATGACGGACAGCAGGGATTCCCGTAGTTTTTCACGAAGAGCTTTCCATAGGTCTTTTCGTAATAGTTTTTTATCGTCCATTCTCTTCCGTCTCCCGAACCAGTTTAAACCATTCTTTCGCTGTCGTTATTTTCCCTTTGGACCAGCAGGAACCGACGCGGTAACGCAGGATCCCGCCGGAAGGGAGGGCGCGCACCAGGAGGGCGTGATCGTCGGTAAGCACCTGATCTTCCGCGCCTTTCATGGTGATGGCGACCCCGATCATTCCGTCCTCCGGCTCAACGCCCTGGTCGGAGGCATGTTCCCAGATCGCGACCCGGTCCACGTCGAACAGGGTCGATACGACCGTATGCTGCTCGCCATGGAGTTTGAAGCCCGCAGCCACCAGCAGGGTGTCCGCGCCGGTGAAGGTGTAGCGGTCCTGCACATCGGCGAAATAACTGTCCGCCCGGAGCGAGACCTCCTTGCGGAGCGCGGCGGTGATGCCCTCGGCGACTTCCCAGGCGGGATAGTCCAGGGCGAAGACCACCTTGTCCGGCTTCAGTTCCAGCACTTCGCAGTTGCGGTAGTTGGTGGCCGGATAGCAGAGTTTGCGGTCCACATAGGGCACGGACGCGCCGCCGCCGAGCGACACACCCACCTTGTAGCAGTCCTTTCCGCCATGGTCGCGGTGGTAGTATCCGGGATCCTTCAGCGCCTCGGCGTACCAGGTGTCGGCGACCAGCGGCCCGGGCAGTTTGACCCAGATGTCCAGCCCCGGGGAGGTGGGATTGCCTTCCAGCGCCTTGCCGTAGAAACGGCCGGCGATCAGATTGTTCTCGAAGACGAAATCATCCGCCCTCTCCGGCACGGCCCGCGCCATGACCCGCTGCTCCGGCGTGGAGCAGGAGGCGGCGAAAAGGACCGTAAAAAAAAGAAATACAAATACTTTCCTCATGGCTAACGGAGATCTTCGGTGGCGCACCAGTCCATGTCGTTGTAGTCGTCGTTCTCGCCGCACATGCCCCAGATGAAGGTGTAGTTGCGGGTGGCGCAGGCGGAGTGGATGCTCCACTGCGGGGAGATGACGGCCTCCTCGTTGTGCATCCAGATGTGGCGCGTCTCCTGGGGCTCGCCCATGAAGTGGCACACGGCGGCGTCCTCAGGTACTTCAAAGTAGAAATAGACCTCCATGCGGCGGTCGTGGGTATGGGCCGGCATGGTGTTCCAGGTGCTTCCGGGCGCGAGTTCCGTCATGCCCATCTGCAACTGGCAGCAGGGAACCACCTCCTTGACCAGCAGACGGTTGATGGTGCGCTCGTTGCTTTCCTCGAGACTGCCCAGATGCATCACGACGGCGTCGGCCTTGCTGACCTTCTTGATTCCGGTCTCCCGGTGGGCCGTGGCGGAGTTGAAGTAGAAGTGGGCGGGGTGATCCGGGTCGAGGCTGCGGAAGGAAACGTGGCGGTTGCCCCTGCCGATATACAGGGCCTCCTTGAAGGGAATCTCGAACGTTTCCTCCCCTACTTTCACGACGCCCGTACCGCCGACGTTGATGATGCCGATTTCGCGGCGCTGGGTGAAAAAGTCGCTGCGAAGAATGTCCGGCGGGGTGAGGGTCAGTTCCTCCTTTACGGGCACGGCGCCGCCGGCGATGATGCGGTCGAAGAGGGAATAGACCATATTAATCTCGTCCGGAACCATCAGGTTTTCAATGAGATAATGCTTCCGGAGCGTCGCTGTGTCATAGTGTTTCGCATCGTCCTGATGGGACGGATAACGAACTTCACAGTTGATTTTCATAGTTTATTTGGGTTGTTTTCCGATATAAGCGAGGATACCGCCATCGACATAGAGGATGTGGCCGTTGACGGCGTCGGAGGCATGGGAGGCCAGGAAAACGGCGGGGCCGCCGAGTTCCGAAGGCTCGAGCCAGCGGCCGGCCGGGGTCTTCGCGCAGATGAAGCTGTCGAAGGGATGGGGACTGCCGTCGGGCTGCTTTTCGCGCAGCGGCGCTGTCTGGGGCGTGGCGATATAGCCGGGGCCGATGCCGTTGCATTGGATGTTGTATTCCCCGTATTCGGAGCAGATGTTGCGCGTGAGCATCTTCAGACCGCCCTTCGCGGCGGCATAGGCGGAAACGGTCTCGCGGCCGAGTTCGCTCATCATCGAGCAGATGTTGATGATCTTGCCTTCGCGGCGCTCCATCATTTCGGGCAGCACGGCGCTGGAAACGATGAACGGGGCCACCAGGTCCACGTCGATAACCTGCTGGAAATCACGGCGTTCCATCTCATGCATAGGGATGCGCTTGATGATGCCGGCGTTGTTGACGAGGATGTCGATCGGCCCCACCTCGACATGAATCGTCTCCACGAGGGCCTTGACGGCCACTTCGTCCGTGACGTCGCACACGTAGCCGTGGACATTCTCGATGCCGGCTTCCCGGTAATTGGCCAGGCCCCTCTGGAGGGCCGCCTCGTTGATGTCATTGAAAATGATGTTCTTGACGCCGGCGGCGACAAAGGCCTTGGCGATGTTGAAGCCGATCCCGTAGGATGCACCGGTAATCCAGGCATTCTTGCCTTCGAGTGAGAATAAATCTGTCATACTGTTGTATTTCTTTTACTTTTCACTAGCAAAGATACAAACGTTTGTATAAATATCAAAAGATTTCTTGGCAGATAATACAAACGTTTGTATCTTTGCCGTCGCAATGGTTACCATCACCCAGATCGCAGCGGCGCTCGGCGTTACGCCATCGACGGTCTCGCGGGCCCTGAGCGGCAGTCCGCGGGTCAAGCCGTCCACCCGCCTGGCGGTGGAGAAAGTCGCCGCCGAGATGGGATACGAGCGCAATATCGTCGCATCGAACCTGCGCCGCGGCCGTTCCGACATCGTCGGCATCGTGGTTCCCCGCATCGGCCGCGAGTTCTTCTCCAACGCCATCGGCGGCGCGGAGGCGGTCCTGAACGAGGCCGGCCTGAACGTGCTCATCTGCCAGACGCACGAACGCCTCGACGATGAGGTGCGGGCGCTGCGGACCCTGCGGACGAACCGTGTCTGCGCGGTGATGCTTTCCCATGCCATCGAATCGAAGGACGGCAGCCACATCGCCGACATTCTGGGCGGCCAGATCCCGCTGGTACAGTTCGACCGCGTGTTCAGCGACCTGCCCGGCTGGAAGGTGGTCAACAACAATTTCGAGGGGGCGTATCTCGCCACGAAGCACCTCCTCTCGCAAGGGTACCGCCATATCGGCACCCTGGCCGGCTACATGAGTTCCGAGGCCTATGTCCAGCGCCTGGAGGGGTTCCGCGCCGCGCTCGCGGACGCCGGGCTCAAACCCGCCGCGGAATTCCTCGAGACCATCGTCCCGGAAACGGGCCGCCAGGCCGGGTCCCTGGCGCTGGAGGCAGGATGCGACGCGATCTACAGCGCCGGCGATTTCTCCGCCCTCGGCGCCCTCCAGACCGTCCGGGAGCGGGGCCTGCGCATCCCGCAGGACTTCGGCATCGTCGGCACCGCCAACGAGTCGTTCACGTCGCTGATCCAGCCGTCCATCTCCTCCCTGGCGCTGAAGGCGGCCGAGCTGGGACGGACGTCCGCGCGCGCCATCCTTTCGGCCCTGGGGGACGGGGAAACGGTCATCCCCATGGAACTGATTATCCGGCAGTCATCTGACAGAAATATGAATATCAAATAGTTACTATGGCAAAAGTTGTTACTTTCGGCGAAGTGATGCTGCGGCTCGCCACTCCTGGATACCTGCGCTTTTCGCAGGCACGGGCCTTTGAAGCGACCTTCGGCGGCGGCGAGGCCAACGTGGCCGTATCGCTGGCCAACTATGGCATTGACGCTCATTTTGTTACGCGCCTTCCCAAGAACGATGTCGCCGACATGTGCGTAGCGGAACTCCGCGGCCTGGGCGTCGGCACCGACAGCATCGTCTATGGCGGCGAACGCATGGGCATCTATTTCCTCGAAACCGGAGCCGTGGCCCGAGGGTCCAAGGTTATCTACGACCGCGCCCATTCCGCCATCAGCGAGATCCGGCCCGGCATGGTGGACTGGCACAAGGTGCTCGAAGGCGCCGACTGGTTCCACTGGACCGGTATCACGCCGGCCCTGAGCCAGGGAGCCGCCGACGCCTGCCTGGAGGCCATCCGCGTGGCGAACGAAATGGGCGTGAAGGTCTCCTGCGACCTCAACTACCGCAAGAAACTCTGGCGCTACGGCAAGACGGCCGCCGAGGTGATGCCCGCGCTGGTGGAGGGCTGCGACCTGATCCTCGGCAACGAGGAAGACGCCGAAAAAGAGTTCGGCATCAAGCCGGAAGGCTTCGACGCGGAAAAGACCGGCGGCGAGATCGACCAGAGCCGTTTCGAGAGCGTCTGCCGCCAGCTGATGGCCCGTTTCCCGCGCTGCAGGAAGGTGGCCGTGACCCTGCGCGGTTCCGTCAACGCCAACCACAACACCTGGGGCGGCGTCCTCTACGACGGCCGGACCCTCTGGCAGAGCCGCCGCTACGACATCACCCACATCGTGGACCGCGTGGGCGGCGGAGACAGTTTCATGGGCGGACTCCTCTACGGGCTCCTGACCTATGGTAAGGACCAGCAGGCCATCGAGTTCGCCGCGGCGGCCTCCTGTCTCAAACACACCATCCCCGGCGACTACAACCGCGTGACGGTCGCGGAGGTGGAAGCCCTTATGGCCGGCGGCGGAAGCGGCCGCGTCAGCAGATAACGATTCCCTTTTCAGCAGATTATGGCAAAGTTCAAGAAAATCGATACGCTCAGTATCATCCGAAGCACCGGCATCGTTCCGGTCTTCTACCACGCCGATGTGGAAACGGCCCAAAAAGTCGTCAAGGCCTGTTATGACGGCGGTATCCGCGCCTTCGAATTCACCAACCGCGGCGACGGCGCCCACAAGGTGTTCGAGGCCCTGACCGCCTTCGTCCGGGCGGAATGCCCGGAGATGGCTTTCGGCGCCGGGACCATCCTGGACGCCCCCACGGCCGCCCTGTACCTGCAGATGGGCGCCGATTTCATCGTGTCGCCCTGCCTGGTACCGGAAGTGGCGCCGCTCTGCGGCCGTCGCGGCGTGCCCTACAGCCCCGGCTGCGGCACCGTCAGTGAAATCGTCCGCGCCATGGAACTGGGCTGCGACCTGGTAAAGGTCTTCCCGGCCGGCACCGTGGGCGGCCCCGCGTTCGTCAAGAATGTCCTCGCCCCGCTGCCCTGGGCCATGATCATGTGCACGGGCGCCGTGGAGCCCACCGAGGAGAATCTCTCCGCCTGGGCGAAGTCCGGCGTCACCGCCGTCGGCATGGGCTCAAAACTCTTCCCGAAAGAAATCGTCAAAGCCGGCGACTGGGCCGCCATCTCGGCCCTCTGCCGCCAAAGCCTCGACTGGTTCAAAAAGTAACTTATGAAAACGAGAAGTTTTCTGATGAGCGTCCTGGCGCTCGTGCTGGCCCTTTCCGCAGCCTCCTGCGGCGGAGATGCCTTACAGAACGCCAACCAGACAGAAACGCCTGAAACACCTGATGTAAAACTTCCGCCCTCCAAAGGGGCCTACAAGCACGTCGTCATCCTCGGTGTAGATGGTGGAGGCACCTTTTTCAAGGACACCCCCACTCCGCGCTGCGATGAAATCTTCAAGGACGGAGCCACTTCCTACAGCGTCCTGACCTCCGACCCGACCATCAGCGCCCAGTGCTGGGGTTCCATGCTCCACAGTGTCCTGCCCGAATTCCACCGGCTCTCCAACCAGATTGTCGCCGACCGGGCTTTCGACCCCGAGAGCGATTACCCTTCCATTTTCCGCGTCGTGCGCGAGGCGATGCCGAAGGCGCCGCTGGCGTCCTTCTGCAACTGGGCTCCCATCAACAAGGGTATCATCGAAAACAACCTTGGCGTCACCATGGGCAGCGGAGATGACGCAGCCGTGGCCCGGCAGGTGGTTTCTTACCTGAAAACCGCCTCCCCGACCCTGCTCTTCGTCCAGTTCGATTCCGTCGATGCGGCCGGTCACGCTAGCGGATACGGCTCTGAGACCCATCTGACCGCACTCAGCGTCGTGGATGCCCTGATCGGGCTCATCTACGACGCCCTGGCCGCGAACGGCATGCTCGACGACACCCTGCTGATGGTGACGGCCGACCATGGCGGCACCCCGGCCGGCAGCCACGGCGGCGACTCCGATGCGGAGAAATACATCTTCCTCGGCGTCCGCGGCAAGACCGTCGCCAAAAACGCCGTCATCGAAGAGGCCGTCGTCCGCGACATCGCGGCCATCGGTGCCTATGCCCTGGGGCTGGAATTCCCTGAGACCTGGACCGGCCACGTGCCCACGGGCGTCTTCTACGACGTCACCGCCACGGCGCGCAAGGAAATGGAGATTCCCGTTTCCGTCACCCGCGACCACAAGACCGTCCCCACCCCGGCGCTGAGCGCCTTCACCACCCTGATGCAGGGACATACGCTCCTGGCCTACCTGCCCTTCGACGACAGCCCCGCGGACACACTCGAACAGATCCAGACCTCCCGCAGCGGCAACCTCTATTTCTACGACGCCTACTTCGGCAAGGGCGTGGCCCTGGACGACGGCTACGTAACCCTGGAGGACCTTTCGGTGGGCAAGGGCTCCTTCTCCGCCGCTTTCTGGCTGAAAACGGGCGGCGTGCCCGACGATCCCTGCCTGCTGGCCAACAAGGACTGGAATTCCGGGCTCAACGACGGTTTCGCCCTCTCGCTCCGGCCCAACGACATCAAGTTCAACGCCGGCAGCAAGTCCCTAAACGTGCGGATGGACCTCGAGGCTCCTCTGCCGCTGGACTACAAGGAAGGCTGGATGCACGTGACGCTGACGGTGGACCGTACGGCCGGCAAAGTCCGGATCTGCTATGATTTCAAGAAAGCGGCAGAAACAGACATCCCCGCCTCGCTCCAGGACGTTTCCTTCGACGGTCTGAAGCTGAACGTAGGACAGGACGGACGCGGCAACTACGGCCATACGCCCGTCCAGATGGATGAACTGTTCCTCACGGCCGATGTCCTGACAGACGCCGACCTGGAGGCCCTGAAAGCCTATTATCAGTAAAATTCCGTTCCCCTACACCTCCACGGGCTTGTACTTCGGGACGAGGGACTTCATGATGACCCAGGCGATGAGGTAGGCCAGGCCGCAGTAGCAGAAGATGATGAAATAGCCGGCCGGCTTGCCTTCGAAGCCCATGAAGTGGAAGGCAGACCCGGCCTGCTCGGCGTAGGTGAAGAGGTTGCCGGCCACTTTCTGGATGATCATGGAGCCCAGGCCGCCCGCCATGGCGCCGATGCCGGTGATGGAAGCGACGGTGCTCTTGGGGAACATGTCGCCGACCGTCGAGAAGATGTTGGCGGACCAGGCCTGGTGGGCCGCCGCCGCGATGCCGATCAGGATGGCCGGCCACCACGGGCTGCCGCTGGCGATGCCCAGGGGCTGGGCGAGCAGCGACACGAGCGGGAAGAAGGCGAAAAGCAACATGGCCAGCATGCGGCCGTTATAGGGAAGCATTCCCTTTTTGTCCACCAGCAGGCGCGGCAGGTAGCCGCCGAAGAGCGACAGCACCGTCACAATGGCGTAGAGGGTGAAAATCAGCCCCTGGCCCAGGCCGGAAGAGGCCGGCGCATGGAACTGGTCCTGGAAATAGGCGGGCGCCCAGAAGAGGAAGAACCACCACACCCCGTCGGTGAAGAATTTCCCGAAAAAGAAGGACCAGGTCTGCCGGTACTTGAAGCACTGGATGAAGGGGATGGATTTCTCCTTGGAGACAGCGGCTTTGGCGGCCGCCTCTTCGGCATCGTCCTGGTGGATGTATTCCAGTTCAGCCTCGTTGACATGCCTGCTTTCCTCGGGCTTGTCGTACATGAACTGCCAGAAGAACATCCAGATGAAGCCGAGGCCGCCGATGATGACGAAGGCCCACTCCCAGCCGAGGGCCTTGGCCAGCGGCGGGATGGTCAGCGGAGCCGCGAGGGCGCCTACGGAGGCACCTGCGTTGAAGATGGAGGTGGCGAAAGCCCGGTCTTTTTTCGGGAAGTATTCGGCCGTCGTCTTGATGGCGGCCGGGAAGTTGCCCGCCTCGCCCAGGGCCAGGATGCCGCGGCACAGCAGGAACAGATAGACCGAGGTGGTGGAAATGGCCAGGGCCACGTTGGAGCCGGCCTCGACGGCCCGCAGGGCGGCCACGGAATCGATGTCCGGAACGAGAACGGCCGTCGCCCAGCCGCAGGCGGCGTGCATCACGGCACCGGCGGACCAGACCCCGATGGAGATCATGTATCCCTTCTTGGTCCCCATCCAGTCCACGAATTTCCCGGCGAACAGGCAGGCCAGGGCGTAGAAAATGGAGAAAAGGGAGGTGATGGTGCCGTAGTCCGCGTCGGTCCAGTGGAATTCGGGAGCGATGAACTCCTTGTAGGTCAGCGAGAGGACCTGGCGGTCGAGGTAATTGACCGTCGTGGCGACAAAAAGCAGGGAGCACAGCCACCAGCGCCAGTTGGTCATCAGTTTCTTTTGCGTTGACATGGTATCTTGACGATTTTATTTCCGGATTGGCTTGAAGGAGATGCCCAGGTCGCGGAGTTGCCGGCAGAAATCGGCTGTCACGGCTACCTGGAACTTCTTCGAGAGGAATTCGATCTTATATTTGGTCTGCGGATCGTAGAGGTACATGGTAAGGGGAATGTTTCCCTTGTTTCGGCGCATCAGTTCCACCAGGCTCTTCCGGAAGGCGGGAGAGAGCATGGGGGTGGTCACGATGATGGCGAAGCCGCTGAGGAAGGTCTCCGCCGTGTTGCCCAGCAGCATCATTTTCCGCGGACGGAAGACGTAGGGGGGCGGCGGGTTATCCGGCTTGGGCCGGTATTTCTCGCAGATCTCCCCTTCGATATAAACGGCGGTGTGGAGCTGGCTCAGATAGGGGAAATACTGCTCATGGTCTTTCGAGAAGAGGGACAGTTCGTAGGAGCCGTTATAATCCTCGATGAGGGTCTTGCTCCAGGGCTGACCCGTCTTGGTGGCCCGTTCCTGGTAGGCGGTAATAAACCCGGCCACAGCCACTTTCTGCGAGGTTTTCTTCGCCTCGCAGTCGCTGATGCGGGCGGCGATTTCGCCGACAGGGCAGGTGGTGAAATTCTCCAGTTCGAAGGCGTATTTGTCGAGGGGATGGGACGACAGGAACATACCCACGAGCTCTTTTTCCTTCTGGAGCAGGTCCATGATGTCCTCCTCGGCGGGGCGGACGGGCGCTTCGGGGCGGACGGGCTTGAGTTCCTCGACGTCGCCGAAGAGCGACCCGCCCTCATCCTCGGCCGAACGCTTGAAGAGTTCGCCGTAGGTGAGCAGTTCGTCGATCCAGAGGTTGCCGCTGCGGCCGGGGGAGAAATACTGGCTGCGGGCATAGCCGAAGGAGTCGAAGGCGCCGGCATAGACCAGGGTCTCGAAGGCCTTGCGGTTCACCAGGCCGGACATCCTTTCGGTGAAATTGTAGATGTCGGAGAAAGTCCCGTGCTCCGCGCGTTCGCGGATGAGGGCATCGACGATGTTGCCGCCGAAGCCGCGCATGCCGCCGAGGGCGAAGCGTACGTCGCCTGCGGCATTGGCCGAGAAGGTGGCGCCGCTCTCGTTCACGTCAGGGTTCAACACCTTGATTCCGTGGCCCTTGCAGTCGTCCATGATCTTCTTGATTTCCTCCATGCTCTTGGCGTTGGAGAGGCAGGAAGCGAAGAATTCGGAGGGGTAGTGGCACTTGAGCCAGCCGGTCTGGTAACTGACCCAGGCGTAGCAGGTGGCGTGGGATTTATTGAAAGCGTACTGGGCGAATTTCTCCCAGTCTTTCCAGATTTTGTCCAGCACCTTTTCGGGGTGGCCTTTGGCGATGCCTCCGGACATGAACTTGTCCTTCAGGGAGTTCAGGATATCGATCTGCTTCTTGCCCATGGCCTTGCGGAGTTTGTCCGCCTCGCCCTTGGTGAAGCCGGCGAGTTTCTGCGAGAGCAACATGACCTGCTCCTGATACACCGTGACACCGTAGGTGTCCTGGAGATATTCCTCCATCTCCGGGAGGTCGTATTCGATGGCCTTGACGCCGAGTTTGCGGGCCACGAAATCGGCGATGTAGTCCATCGGCCCGGGCCGGTAGAGGGCGTTCATGGCGATCAGGTCCTCGAAACGCTCGGGGTGAAGCTGCTGGAGCCAGGTCTTCATGCCGTCGGATTCAAACTGGAAGACGCTGGTGGTGTCGCCGCGGCCGTAGAGTTCATAGGTGGGCTTGTCGTCGATGGGGATGGCCTCGATGTCGATATCGACGCCATGGTTGGCCTTGATGAGGTCCAGGGCGTTGTGGATAATCGAGAGGGTGATCAGCCCGAGGAAGTCCATCTTCAGCATGCCGACATCTTCGATGTAGTGGCCGTCGTACTGGGAGGTGCGGACGTCCTCGCCGGTATCCTTGTCCTTGGACAGGCAGATGGGGAGGTAGTCGGTCAGGTCGCCGCGGCCGATGATGGTGGCGCAGGCGTGGACGCCCACCTGGCGGACGCAGCCCTCCAGGGCCTGGGCGTATTTCAGGACCTCTTTGTTGAGGTCGGAACCGTTCTTGAGTTCCTCCTGGAACTCCGGCACCAGGCGGAAGCAGTTCTTCAGGGTGATCTTGACGTCGGTATCCTCCATACCGCGCTGGAAGGTCTTCTTTACCAGGACCTTCTGTCCGTCGCGCTCTTCTTCCACCTCTTTCTCGACCACCTTGAACCCGGGCTTGAGGTCATCCAGCTTGGGATTGAAGGGGTATTCCTTCTCCTTTTTCTCGCTGAGGCGGTCGGGGACCATCTTGGTCAGGCGGTTGGACTCGTCGATGGAGACATGGCTGATGCGGGCGACATCCTTGATGGCGCTCTTGGCGGCCATGGTGCCAAAGGTGATCACGCGCGAGACGTGGTCGGCGCCATAGCGCCGTTCGACGTATTCATGGGCCTTGGTAAGGTCCTCGAAATCAACGTCGATATCCGGCATGGAGATGCGGTCGGGGTTGAGGAAACGCTCGAACAGGAGCTGGTAGCGGATGGGGTCGAGGTTGGTGATGCGCAGGCAGTAGGCGACCACGCTGCCGGCGGCGCTGCCTCGGCCCGGACCGACCATGGAGCCCATGGCGCGGGAGGCCGCGATGTAATCCTGGACGATGAGGAAATAGTCCGGGAAACCCATCCTGGAGATGGTTTTGAGCTCGAAATCGATGCGCTCGCGCTGCTCCTCGGTGAGGACGTCGCCATAGCGCTCCCGGGCACCCTTGTAGGTCAGGTGGCAGAGGAATGCGACCGAGTGGCAGAAGCCGTCGCCGCGGTAGTTGCCTTTCTTGTCGAAGCGGCCGGCGTCGATGACATCCTTGTATTTCTCCATCTGGGCGTCGATGTCCTGCATGAAGGCCGGGTCGATCTCGAAGACGGGGAGGACGGGGTCACGGTCGATGCTGTAGGACTCCACCTTGTCCAGCACTTCGAGGGTGTTGGACAGGGCTTCCGGATGGTCCGGGAAGAGGGCCTGCATTTCCTCCTCGCTCTTGAGGTATTCCTGCTGGGTGTAGCGGAGGCGGTCCGGATCGTCGATGTAGGCATTGGTAGTCAGGCAGATAAGCCGGTCGTGGACGGGGCCGTCCTCCTTGCGGACGAAGTGGACGTCGTTGGTGGCGATGACCTTCACGCCGTGTTTTTCCGCCATCTCGAAGACGACGGGGACGTAGCGGCTCTGGCCTTCGTACACGTCCATGGGGCCGCCCACGACTTCGGTCTTGTGGAGCATGACCTCGAGGTAATAGTCCTCGCCGAAGACGCGCTTGTGCCAGGCGATGGCCTCGTCCACGGCCGCCATGTCGCCGGAAAGGATCTTCCGGGCCACCTCGCCGGCCATGCAGGCGGAGGAGCAGATAAGCCCCTCATGGTACTTTTCAATCACCTCGTGACTGACCCGCGGCCGGTAGTACATTCCCTCCACATGGGCGATGGAGACGATCTTCATCAGGTTTTTATAACCGGTGTAGTTCTTGGCAAGGAGGATGAGGTGGTAGTACGCACGGTTGGCCTTGTCCTTGAGGTGATGGTCGCCGATGGATACGTAGATTTCACAACCGATGACAGGCTTGACCGAAGGGTGTTTCTTGGCATATTTGAAGAACTCCTTGACCCCGTACATGTTGCCGTGGTCGGTGATGGCCAGGCCGGGCATGCCGAGCTCTTCGGCCCGGGAAAAGAGGCCGTCGATCGACGATTGGCCGTCGAGGATGGAGTACTGGGTATGGACGTGCAGATGGACGAAAGACATAGTAAGACAAAGGTAAAAAAAATCCGCGGCCTTTGCAAGGCCACGGACCTATGAAACACGAATGTGTTTTCAGGCTGTTTTCGCTTACCGGAGCTGGAAGATCACCGGGAAGGTGTAGGTTACCTTGACGGCGCGGTCACGCTGCTTGCCGGGCTTCCATTTCGGGGAGCTGGACACGACGCGGACGGCTTCCTTGTCGAGGGAGGAATCGACGCCACGGAGCACCTTGACGTTGGAGACGGTACCGTCGGCATTCACCGTAAACTGAAGAACGACACGACCTTGGACGCCGTTTTCCTTGGCGATTTCGGGATAGACGAGGCGGGAGTTGACCCACTTGGAGAACTCGTTGGCATCGCCGCCGTTAAAGGACGGCTTCTCCTCCACGAGTTGGAAGGGGATGGCCTCTTCCTCGACGACTTCCTCTTCGACTTCCTCGACATAGTCCATGATTTCGACACCCATGTTGGCGTCGTCTTCCAGACTCATGAAGTTGTCTTCGATTTCGATGTCATCTTCGACGATGTCGATCTGGTCGGACAGGATAGGGATCTTCGGGGCGGCCTCCGGCGGCGGAGGGGTCTCCTGAGTGATCGGGACCATGTCTTCGATTTCGATGGCCTGCTGGTCGGCTTCGAGGGTGGCGGTCTTTACGTCATGGGAGGTGTACTCGAAAGCACCGAGGACGACGCCGAGCGCGACGACGAATCCGATTTCGGTGAAGAGCAGTCTTTTATTTTCCAGACTGGCTTTTTCGCTTTTCTTGACTTCCATACTGCTAATGTTTTTGCGGTCCTGCGGCCTCTTCCATCCTCGGCCACTACGGATTTCACTGCTGCAAAATTAGCATATAATTTCCAAGCAAGCAGCAAAAAATCGCCGAGATAATCTATCACAGGCGATTTTTAAATAGTTAATAATCAAGTATTTGGGCGCGTAGTTATTCTATAAAAACTCTCACCCTGCGTAAATACTTGATAATTAGTAATTTATAATTATAGTATTATCTATCAATTACTTACCACTAATCCATATGAAAAACCTCGTCAAGCGGAATGCTGACCGGCGAATTGTCGGGATTGGTATCCATGATGTCGGCCATGTATGCCCACCAGCGCTGGACGATGGGGTTGTCGCCCAAATCCTGCGACCCGCCCTCACCCGAGGTTTTCTGGAAAGCGAAGAGTATATTGGTCTCTTTGTCCCAGAAAATGGAATAGTCGCTGACACCCGAGGCGCTGAGCAGCGCTTTCAGTTCGGGCCATATGGCATTGTGCCGGCGCTGGTACTCCTCCTCGCAGCCGGGCTTGAGATACATTTTAAAGGCTTCGCGTTTCATATTAGTTCAGGATAATTATGTGAATCTTCGGCAATTTAGCATTATTTCAGCGAATTCGCAAGTTAATCTCTACCAGTTGTCGGTCCGGAACGGCCTGGCCGGAAGTCCGAACACGTTGGTCAGCGTGCCGACTTTGTAGTTGCGAAAGCAGTAACGGACGGCGACAATCTCCGATACCTGTTCGCAAGTCAGTTCAACGTTGAACCTGTCTCCGACACGTGCCGTGGCCGGGTAAAAAACCTTGTCGCTGCCGGCAACCTCAAATCCTGCGATGTCCTGATTCAGCGGTGCCAACCCCCCGGGACCGGTCTTGAAGGTCAACACCGCCTTCGTACCTTCGTATTTTACTGAATCGAACTCGGGATAGCTGAAATCAACTTCTCCCAACAGCCCGTAATTCCGTTGGAAAGCGAGCAGCGCCAGCCGGCGTCCGACTTCCGGCTTCTGAGCCGGATGGATAACCACCGGATTACCGATATCGTTGGTCACTACCATGCCGCTGTTGGGAAGCAAATCCAAAGTCAGGGCCTGCTGCTCGCGCAGATAGGCGGCTTCCAGGTCATCAGCGCCGGAATAATTGTAAGGAGCAATTTCAACAAAATAGAATGGCTGCTTGTCGGACCCGTCACCAAAATTCTCCCTCAACATCTTTCCGAATGCGGTCTGCAATCTGCTATAGGGAAATTCCGGATCGTTTCCCGGCCGGTTGGACTCTCCCTGATACCAGATAAAGCCCTTGACCGTAAAAGGGGCGAGCGGAGCCAGCATGGCATTGTAGAGTACCGTAGGCGCCGATTCTTTCTTGACTGCAAAACTATCCTCCTTGTCGGAAAGGTCGTACCCGAGAGCCCTGAGGCATTCTTCGCTCATCCATGGCTCGATGGCCGTCCCTCCCCAGTCGGAAATAACAAGACCGACAGGGACATGAAGCCTCTCGCATAGGATTTTGCCAAAATAATAGGCTGTTGCACTGGCCCGGGAAATGGCATCGGGCTCGTTGAGGTTCCACCCGTCCACGCGACAGTCCCATTTCCTTTCCATAGACGCCTGGCGCGGAAGACGGGCTATGCGCAGCGGGAAAGAGGACTCGGCGGCGAGCATGGCGTCAAGGGCGCCCTCAACGGGCTGGCGGCCATATCCGCGCATGGGCATTTCCATGTTGGACTGACCGCTGCAAAGCCATACCTCGCCGATAAGTACGTTATTCAGGGTGAGGGATTGGCCGTCGCTTATGGTCATGGTGTACGGACCTCCAGCAGCAGGGGTTTCAATACGGACCAGCCAACAACTGTCGGCACCAGCCTCTGCACGCGCAGACTTCCCCCACGAACCCTTGACCGTCACTTTCTTTCCGGGAGCGGCCTTCCCCCAGACCACTGCCCGGGTCTGCTGCTGAAGCACCATATTATCGCTGAAAATAGCCGGAAGGCGCACCTTGGCATGCGAAACGGTGGCAACAAGCAGAAGACCCGACAGGGTCAGGTATAATCTAAGACGCATTTTATCTTGTTTAATTATCAATGTCGACATCCACGCTCAGCAGACGTGTGTAGCCGAGTTGGTCGTGCATCTGCATGATCTTGGCATTGTTGGGATAGGTTGCAGCCGATGCTTTGTTGTTACTGGCCCGGTCCGGCATGGCAACTATCACCGATTTAATTGCAGTATTGGAAGGATACGCATTATAGCCAAGTTCAAACAGTCCGTGAAGGTCGCCGGCCAGGCCGATACGCTCGTCTTCGCCCGTGTAGTAGCCGCCCTGCAGGCTGGCGTCCGGCGGATTGGAGGCGTAGAACGGAGCATAGAAGGTGTACGCCAATTCGAGGTTTTCACCGGTGGGGCAGGTGTAGGCAAACAAGTCCGGGCCTCCCGCATTCTTGACTGAACGGGCGATTGTCGAAAGCATCTGGAGGGTAAGGCTCGCATACTGGAGACCCTTGTCAGGTGCCGTGGAATGACGGAATCTGTCGATAATCTCGCCGGTCTTGGGTGCAACGGCATTCGGGTCGCGCGGGTTGGGGCTGTCGCCCTCCATCAGGATGCATCCCTGCAGGCAGTCATAGAAATCGCGGGGGTTGTCGATGCTGTCAAGGGCATATTCCACAATCGACATGTCTCCAAGTGCGTAACCGACGGACACAAGGCCCCAGACGCATGCAACGATATGATTCTGGTAATACTGCTTGTCATAGTAGTCGTTCGCCTGCCATTCAGTCTGGGACTCCTTGATGATGTCGACAATCTTACGGAACCAGGCTTCGATGGTGGTCCGTTGGGTGGCCGTGGAGAAATTGTCACTCAACTTGGCGAACTGATAATATACGAACCAGGGGAAGCAGGCGCGGGCAAGCATGGGGCCGGCGGAGCGCTTCGGGGAGTATTCCACGTTCATGCAGGCCTCGGCCCAGTCCACGAGCAGCGGCGTGGCATAGGTGCCATAGGTGCTGGTCCTGAGGCTGCCATTGCCCATCTGCGCATACATGAACGCATTCAGGGTGAGCAGGGAGATATTGTGCGCATTGCTGTAGAATTGCTCAGGATCAGTCGTCGCTTTGTCGTCGTCCGAGACGGATTCCTTGTCGTGCGAGGTAATTCCATTGCCCCTTGTATTCATATAGGTACGGGCCTGAACGAGTGTTGCCCCAGCACCGTCCCTGACTTTGTTTTTCTGAGCGGCGGTAAAGAGCAGAGTCATAGCGTGTGGATCGGTCAGCGAGAGTTTGTCGCGGTCGTAAGAGAGGCCGTTATCCAGCACACCAAGCTCGAACACCCGGCCGGCCGAGCCGGTAGCCGCAGCCTTCTTTGCCTTGCTGTAGATCTTGCCATCGGTCTTGGTAACATTAACCGTAAGGCCGTCAGTAAGGCCGAAAGGCAACACGACAATGTTGTATGTACCTGGTTCAAAGGTTTCCCCGTCGGGCAGCAACTGGACCTTGCTCCAGGCAATACCCATGGCTTCGGTGTCGATAGAGGGGGCGCCGTTGGCATCAATGACGATGGAAACGTCGCCTGCCAGTTTCTCTGAGTTGTTGGCTTTGATTACGACGGCATTAACGTCCGAAGAAGAGATCGTGAAGCGAAGGAGCGTACCGACATTCTGGAAGATGAACTTTCCGTCGGACCCTATCTTTGCAACGGAGAGGTTGGTCATATCCTGGAATCCCTCCTTGACGGCCGTCTGCTTGTGGGACAGGCTGGTCGTAATGGTTTTGGTGGAGTAGTCCCAAGTAGCATCGCTGTTGTAAGGATACAGGGCGTAGAACTCTTGGGCTTCTGAATCAACATAGCCCGAGAAGTAGGTGGTACCGCCTGCCGCAGAGGCCGTAAAGGCTTCGTAGGAGGCGCAGGTTGCCGTTTCGTCGAAGACATTGATTTTATCGGTTGCAGACCACACTACGGACAGTCCGTCCCCGTCGAGAGCCGTCTTGGTGAAAGCCGACGAGAAGGTCTTCTCTACTAGTCCATTGGACTTTACAGATACCTTGATGCTCTCTTGTGAGCAGGCAGCGACGGCCAGCAGGGACACCAGGCCCAGGGCAAATGCTATTCTGTTTTTCATCCTGTTATTCATGGCAATCAAAAATAAGGGGAGACATTCTCATCCTGATGGAAAGGTTCGTTGGAAGCAGCCCAGGGATTTCCCGTCTCACTTCCAGTAAGAATGCCGGCCGACGGCAGGAGATTCACCGCCTCGCATTCCGGTTGATAATACGTTTTCTTCATCTTTTTAGCGCTTACTTTGTTGCATCTGCATCGATACTGTAGAGGCGGGTGTAGCCCAGCTGGTCATGCATCTGGACTTTGTTCTGCGCCCGGTTGGGAATAGCGTCGATGACGGCCTTGATGGCCTCGCTGTCGGGATAGGCATTGTAACCCAGCTCAAAGAGTCCCTGCATGTCCCCGGCAATTGTCAGACGCTCCGTCTCGCCGGTGTAATATCCACCCTGGAGGGAGGCGTCCTTCTGGGCGTAGAAGGGGGCATAGAACTCATACGCCAGGCGGAGGTTCTCGCCGGTCGGGGCTTCATAAGCATACATGTCAATTCCGTTGTTGTAGCAGGTACGGGCGGCGCAGGACAGCAGCTGCAGCGTCAGGCTGGTGTACTGCAGGCCCTTCAGCGGACCGGTTTCGTGACGGTACCGGTCGTAGATCTCGCCGGTCTGCGGAGCCTTGGACGAGACGGATTCCCGGCTGCAGGGGGTATCGCCCTCCATGAAAATGCAGCCTTGTATCAGCTCGTAGAAGTCGCGGGGATTCTCATCGGAATCAATGGCATACTGTACGAGGGAGGCATCTTCCAGCACATAACCGATGGTCAGGAGGCCCCACATGTGGGCTGCCAGGTGGTTCTGGTAATACTGCTTGTTGAAATAATCATTGTTCTGCCAGGCGTTCATACTGGCCTTGATGGCCTTTTCGATGTTCCGGAACCACGCCACGATGACCTGGTCCTGGGCATCAGTAATGTACTGGGTGCCGCGAAGCATATCATAGGTCGCAAAGAAGGGCCAGGCGGCACGGGCCAGGTACATGCCGGCGCCGGTGGAAGGCTCTTCGAGGTCTTCCGTGCTGTTAATCGGATAATCGACATCCTTGCACGCCACGGCCCAGTTGTGGAGAATATCCACGGCGCCGGCCGCATAGCTGTCCTTCTTCGAGGCATCCGTCGTCAGATGGGTCGCAACCGCGCGGTGAAGCGCCAGGACGGCAGGGCCCTTCATGGATTTGTACAAAGTCCCCATATCGGAGGTCTCCTGCTTGGCGGCCGTAGTGACCGCATTCGGGTCATAGGTTCCGCCGGCCCGGGTATAGATGAAATCAACCGCTTCCTTCAGGCTCGGGGCGCCGGCTGTATACGCATCCGCGATTTTCTTGAACTGCTCTGCGGTAAACGCAATGGACGGGTGCTTGAATGTGATTTCCAGCTTCTTACCGTCCTGCTTGACCACGACGGCAGCTGTCAGTTCGCCGGCTGAAATCTTGAGCGTTGCGCTGCGCTCGGTCTTTTCGTCGTTGGCGACAACATCAAGATTGATTTTTCCGTTTCCACTACCTTCAGAAGCTCCGGAGAAGGAAATCCAGTCTGTAACTTCGCCCTCGAGGGCCGCTGTCCAGGCTCCGTCGCAGATAAATTCGACCAGAACGCCTTCCTGACCGGCATAAGGCACAGTGACGATGTCGTCCGTAACTACGGAAAGTTTGGTAGGACCAGTCGGGACGGGATCCTTGGGCTGGCAGGCTCCCATCAGAAGCATGGAAGCCGCTACGAGAAAGAGTGCAATCTTTTTCATAATGATTCGTGTTTTTTGTGGATATATTTTAAGACTTGAAGGCCGGCAAGCGTGAATGCCGCCGTACCGTAAACTTCATTTTTATCGGCCGAAATGTGGTCGGGGGTGTCACCTATCGGCTGGACCCAACCAAGCTTTCCACCGGGCTGCAAGGCCGCAATCATGGCTTTCCATCCTTTTTTTGCGGAAGGCAGAAAAGTTGCTTCATCCAACAGTCCATTGTTGATGCCCCACCATAAACCGAAGGTCAGGAAACCGGTGGCGCTGCTTTCCGGAGACGGGAAGTCTTCCGGGTCAAGAAGGCTTGTACGCCAGTAGCCGTCCGGACCTTGAAGCCTTTGCAGACGGGTTGCCATGCAACGGAAAAGTTCCTCATACTTCGGACGGTCGGGGTAGCCGGCAGGCAGAAGGTCCATCACGCGGGCCAGTCCGGCGAGCGCCCAACCGTTGCCGCGCCCCCAGAACACTTTGGCACCATTTGGTTCACGTGCATCGAAAAAGCGGCTGTCGCGGAAAAACAGGCTGTCGGAAGGAGAATAAAGGTAGCCTGTCGTGCGCCAAAACTCACGGTTCATGAATTCGCGGTATTCGGAATTACCGGTGAGCATGGCGTACTTCGCATAGACCGGAGCCGCCATATAGAGGGCGTCGCACCAGCTCCAGCACTCATGGCTGGAAGTCAGCAGAAAGTCCAGACCGCCATCCACCGGCCAGTATTTCATCTGGAAATCCAGTCGCTCCATAGTCGGCGTCAACATGTACCAGCCACCCCTGAGCGTATCCAGGGCCGCCTGGTAGTCGGATATCCGTTCTTTTAAAAACCGCGGCCGCGGATTGTCTTCATAAAGGGATGCGTAGAGCATGCTCACGGCGATGTCGTTGGCCGGATCGAAGGATTTTGGGGCAGGCTCATACGAGGTTATTTCAGCGATTTCGGCAAGGCGCCTGCGGATTTCCGGACTGCCTTCCCACAATGCTGCCGCGCTAAGAAAAACGCCGTCAGCCCATCCGACGTAACGCGGATTGAACCAGAAACGTCCACACTCCGGCATATTGTCCAGTTGCCAGAGAATGGCGTCCTCAACGGCCGACTTGACCGCATCCTCGGTAAGGGCGTCGCTATAGGCGGGCGCCTTGCCTTTCTGCCCGCAGGAGAGCACCAACATGGCAAGGCCTGCAATCAGTATCTTTCTCATCACCATCCCGGATTATTTGGTAGCAGATTAGGGTTATTGGTAGTTTCTTCGGAAGGAATCGGCCATAGGTTGTGACGGTCTTCAAAGGTTCGTGTAAACAGCGTCGTTCCGGTGAATTCAACCTCTTTGCGACCGTCCAGGAGCTGCTTTGCTATACCCCAGCGACGAATATCCGAGAATCGGTGACCCTCCCCGGCAAGCTCGAAGGCCCTTTCGTCGCGGATGCGCTGGCGCAGGCCTTCCTGTCCGCCGGAGGCAAGCCACTGCGGACCACTGTCTATTCCAGGCATATCCACGCGGCTTCTCACGCGGTTGACACAACCCACGGCCTTTTCCAAATCGCCATGTTCGCAATAAGCCTCGGCCAGCATCAGCAGCACGTCGGCAAAACGGATAATCGAGAAGTTTACAGGACTGTGACGACGGTCGGTGAGCGCCCCTTTCATATCGCCACAAGGAACGAACTTGCGGTAGAGGTAGACTTTCCATCCTCTGTCAAACTGGATGAAGCCATTGGCCGCCGTCGTACCGGCGGCAATAGCATACTGCTGCATCACGGCCTTGTCCGTAACCCAGCCTTCGTACCAGGAATACGGCACGATGAGGGATGAGGTCATCCGCGGATCCCGGTCTGCATATATCCGGGCCAGCATGGTTGTATCGGGAACAGTTTCATAGTCTGTCAGTTCAGCATTGAGCTTGGCTTCGAAGGCGGTCCGCTTCACGGCGTCATCTGCGTTGAAGCCGGGGATGTAATCATCCCAGTTGAAAGGCTTTCCATCCTTGAGCTGATACATGTCGGCCAGTTTCACGCTTGGCATGCATGTGGCACGTCCTGAACCATATGTACCGCGCGTTCCATAGAGTATCGGGAATTCCATTCCATATAGAGCTCCGACCGAACCTTTGTTCTGGATTGTGAACACTTCTTCGTGATTGCCGGAAATCGGACCGGCCGTGGAGAACAGGGCCCCGAAATCCTTATAGAGTTCGTAACCATATGATTCCGATTTGTTTTCGACTATTTCCTCGAAATCGGATATGGCTTTTTCCCACTGCTTCTGAAAGAGCCAGGCCTTGCCGCGGAGGGCATATGCAGCACCTTTTGTAGCGCGTCCGTAGTCGGCGGCAGGCCATGTCACGGGCAGCCGCTCTATGGCCCGGGTGAGGTCGTCGGTTATGAATTTCCAGCACTGCTCGGCCGAAGAACGGGGAAGAAGCATCTCCATGTATTTTTCGGTAATGTCCCACGTCTCGTCATACAGGGGCACGCTGCCGAAGAAATCCACCAGGTGAAAATAGTACAGGGCCCGAAGGAAGTAGGCTTCTCCCATTATCTGTCGTTTCACGGCGTCGTCCAGAGACATTGCCGCCGTGTTTTTCAATACGGTATTGGCGCGATGGACACCATCCCATGTATCTTTCCAGTTCGACACCAGAAAGTCTTCCTTGGCCGTATATTTTCCAGTTTCAAGGCCGGAACCGGGACCATGGCCTATATCGGAATATGTGTCCCACAGGGGCATGTAGCCGTAGGAGCCCATTTCTTTCAACTGGGCGTAAACACCCATGACAGCGCGGGTGGCGTCTTCTTCCGTCTGCCAGAAATTGCCCTGCGCCACGGAATCGTACGGCGCCGTATCAAGGGAAATGCAGCTGCCGGCCATGACGCCGAGCATCAGCAGTATAATAGTTCTTTTCATGGCATCAGAATGTTACGTTGATTCCGGCAGTGAACTGACGGAGAGTCGGATAAGTTGTGCCGCCAACCTCGGGGTCAATGCCCCTGTAGTTCGTGAGAGTCAGAAGGTTCTCGGCAGAAACATAGAAGCGGAGCCTGGAAATCATTATTTTCTCGGTGAGCGAAGACGGCAGCGTATAGCCCAGCTGGATGTTTTTCAGCCGGATGTAGGACTTGTCCTCAACCCAGTAGTCGCTGGGCTGGTTGTTGATAGTGTTGGTACGAGTCAGCAGGCGGGGAGCCGTGGCATCAGTCACGCCGGGACGCCATGCACCTTCGGCAAGACGCGTATTGATCGGTCCGCCGTAGTTCAGATAGCCCATATTGAAATTGTCCATCCACAGCACTTTATAGCCTGCATTTCCTTGCAGCATGAATGAAAAGTCGATGCCTTTGTAGTCCAAACCGGCCTGCACGCCGAAAATCCATGGGGCAACCGCACCGTTTCCAACGGCATATCGGTCGTTTTCGTCAATGACCCCGTCGCCATTCAGGTCTTTATAGAGGAAATCTCCCAACTGCGGCGTACCATAGGCCGAGAACGGGTTTTTCTTCTGACCGGAGGCAGGATCGACCGGGGCGTTTTTTTGCATCTCCTTGACCAGCAACATATCGTCATCGGTCTGAAGGATGCGGTCGACGGCAAGGACATACTGAACATTGATCGGATAATTCTCCTTTATCATATTCACGCCGCTGATTGTAGCTTCATCCCCCTTGTAGCGGACAACCTTGTTGCGTACCCACGCCAGGTTGCCGCCGATGTACCAGTTAACAGAACCGATGCGGTCGCGCCAGCGGATATCGAAGTCGAAACCACGGTTGTCAACCCGCGCGGCGTTGGTCTTGGGAATGGAGGCATTGCCGACCAGAAGGGGAGCCGGAAGGTCTATGAGAATATTCTGTGTATCCTTGTCGTACCAGTCCAGAGAACCGGTAAGGCGGGAGCCGAAGAATGCGAAATCCAGACCGATGTCCGCCACATAGGTGGTTTCCCAGGTAATGTCAGCATTGCTGATTTCCAAAATAGCCAGACCCGGAGAAACCGCCCCGCCAAGAACATAGTTGTCCTGGCCGAAAGTAGCCTGGCTGTCATAGTTGCCGACTGCATTGTTGCCCAATGCGCCCCAAGAGCCGCGCAGTTTCAACTGAGAGATCCATTCCACATCGCTCAGGAACGGTTCTTTCTCCATTCTCCAACCAAGCGAGAACGAGGGGAAAAAGCCCCAGCGGTTGGCCCCTTTCTTGAACCGGGACGACCCGTCTGCACGTAAATTAGCTTCAAAGAGGTATTTATCGTCCCATACGAGATTAACCCGACCGAAGAACGAGTGCATTGCCCACTCTGACTTGGATCCCTTCGCCTCGGCATCTCCCGTAGCGGCGTTAAGCACAGACAGGGATTCTTCGATAAGATCATATCGCTTGCCGCTGAAGGATTCTGAAATGGCCCGCTCCTGACTGGCTCCGGCCATGGCGCCCAACCACAGGCGTCCGCCGAAGGTATGGTCGTAGCGGAGGATGGCTTCGGTCAGTAGCCTGGACCCCGAGGATATGTAGCTATATGCATAATCCTTTCCGTTTTTGGCATAGACTACGGTGTTCATCCTGAAACTCCACAGATCTTGATACTCAGGATGATAGTTTTGAAGCTCGTTCTTCCTGGAGTAGTTCAGGGAGCCCTCGAGCGTCAGGCCTTCCGCCAGTTTGACATTTGCGAAGAACCTGGTCTGCAAAGTATTGTCTTCAGTGGCTCCTTTTAAGGTGTTGAACATATAGAGCGGACTCATGCTCTGGGCATTTTCTTCCGGATTTTCTATGCCGCCGTAGCGTCCGTCGCTCCAGCGGTAAATCATTCCAGGCATCCCGACAGCGCTGAAAAGAGATTTCATCTGGTTGGAGAGACCGCCTATATCCGCCTTACCCACTTTTCCGCTGACGTTCATTCCGAGAGTCAGGAAATCCAACACCTGCGCCTTCGCATTAAGGCGGGCGTTGTAGCGGGTGTAGGCGGAGTTCTCAATTATACCCGGATTATGCATGTAACCGAGCGAGCCATAAACTGAAATGCGTTTTGTGCCGGCAGAAAACGACAGGTTGTGATTGTTGGCCAGTCCTGTCTGGAAGACCTCCTTCGTCCAGTCCGTATTCGGGTATAGAGGATTACCCTCGTTGCTGCGCCATAACTGGATCATGCCGTCGGAATACTGCTGCTTCGCGCTGGGATCGGTGTTGTGGACCGCTTCATTATAGTACGTCATGTAGTCAGCGTAGTTGCTGACCGTCTCCAGCAGATGGCTCGGGCGCGACGCGGATATGTAACCGTTGTAGGTGACGGAGAATTTACCCTCCTTGCCGGTCTTGGTAGTGACAAGTACGACGCCGCCGGCTGCTCTTGAACCATAAATAGCTGAGGATGAAGCGTCTTTTAAAATAGAAATTGCCTGGACATCCTGCGGATTGACAGATGCCAAGTCCCCTTCCACGCCATCTATGATAACCAGCGGTGAAGCAGAGTTGAGCGTACCGCGCCCGCGTATCAGTAGTGTTGCCCCGTCGGCATTGGGACGGCCTGAAGCCTGATTGACGTAGAGACCGGCACTAAGGCCGGCAAGGCCGGCAGAGATGCTGGTCACAGGACGTCCTTCAAGCATTTCCTCCATATCTACGGACGATACGGATCCGGTCAAGTTGGCTTTTTTCTGCACTCCATAACCTACTACGACTGTTGCATCGAGTGACTGGGTGCTTTCTCGAAGGACCACCGTTGCATTCTTCAACACAGAGGCCGCCTTTTCAACATCTTCATATCCGAGGGCCGAGAAAAGGACAAGCACCTCAGCATCAGCGACATCGAGTGTAAAACTTCCATCAGTTCCAGTAACGGTCCCATGCGTAGTGCCCTTTTCCAGGACGCCGGCGCCGGGAACGGGACTGCCCTGGGCATCGACCACTTTGCCGCTGATTTTGAACGGGGTCTGCCCCCACACTATCATCGGCAGCAATAGCGCTGCAAGAAGCATGATTCGTTTTCTGTTAATTGGCATATCAGTAATTGCTTATATTCCATGAGTCAACACAACGTTGCCAAAGAGGTGCAAGTTGCAATTGACCGTTCTGTCATTATTGTCGAGCACTTCCCGGAAAGACTTTTCGCCGGGATATCTGGCCGCGGCAATTTCCCACAGGGAGCTGGCCGCCTGGTCGTTGTGGTTTATGAACCATTCCTCCCCGGCGTAGATGCTGCCGGAACAGTCGTGAGTGGAGAAATACCTTGCGTAGTGTTTCCACGTCTTGAATATGCTCTCGCCGTGTTCGCCTTCCCAGGAATAGAGGTCGAAGCCGTTATTGCGGCATATTTCCGCCGCTGCGACCAGCAGAGTCGTAGTCAGACAGCAATACTGCAGTCCGCGATCTGGCTTCGTGACATAATCCTTGTAGTGGCCGCTCATCTGGAAATGACGGTAGCGGTCGAATATTTCGCCGTCGTGGACAGGATAGCCTGATGGTTCGCGGTAGTAAGGCTCGTCTCCCTCCATCAGGATGCAGCCTTCCACAAGGTCAAGGAGGTCGCGCTCGTTTTCGTTGCTGTCAAAGGCATATTGCAACAGACTATCATCGCCAAGAATAACGGCAATCGCCAGAAGCCCGAGCGTTTCGGCAGCAGGATGGTTCTGGAAGTACTGACGGTCGTAGTAGTCATTGATTTTCCATCGGCGGGCTCCTTCTTTAATAACCGGGACAAGAGCTTCAACCCACTGGCAAAAACGCTTCTGAAGTGCCTCTGACGGCAGATTGTCCGCCATTAGGAGGTCGTAGCCATACAGGAAAGGGAATATACCGCGGGCCGCCAGCATACCGCCTTCGCCACTGTCGGTACTGTCGTTGATCCGGGTCCCGGCAAAGCTTTCTCCGGAAGTCCATTGTTCCAGGATTCCAATGGCGGCGTCGGCATATCTCTTATTCCTCGTAATCTGCCAGAGGATGGCCAGATCCCTGACCATTGCGCCGTCACGCTGGCCGCCGTTGTAGAACGACATGCCATCATCTCCGAAATACGGCGAGGCTGTCCAGGTGCCGGATACGGCATCGCTACACGACTCCCTGAGAAAAAGAAAGCACTCCTTGAATGGCTCTTTGCCCGAAAGGGCCTTCTGCTGCATTGATGCAATATCCTGGCTGGAAAGAATCAGACGTGGAAACGATTGGCTTATCGCAATAGTCCGACCCGGGGCATTGACAGACATGCACCCTGTCAGAATGAGCAAGGCTATAATTGTGATATTCGTTAATTTAAATCGTTCCATACTTGTCTATCTAATTGCAAATTTAATTGCATATTCCGGCGCCGAATGGGCGAAAATTGCCTTTAAATTGGGTAGAAATCGTCTTAATAGCTTGCGGCGCCGGTTTTTTTTATATCTTTGAATTGCTATGCTGACTTCGCTATTATTACTGTTTCTTTCTGTCCTGCCAACCCCGGTTTTTCACCATAAGGGGATGGAATCAGGCTTGTCCCAACTCACTATAAACGGTCTGTATCAGGACGAAAACGGAACATTGTGGGTTGGAACCCGCAACGGCGTAAAATATTACGACGGAACATCGTTTCTGCCTCTTACTTTCCCGGAACAGAGTTCCTGGGTCATGTCCAACCTGGTTCCGACTGTTTGCGGAGACGGCACCGGGTCTATTTTTATCAATACCGACTATTCCGTAGTCCGCTATGACCTGGCGGAAGACAAAACAGAGACGCTTTTCTCTCAGACGCGCACTTCTTCCCCGCCCGATATTTCCATTCATTTCGGCCCTTCGGGACTATGGATCGGCTGCGCAAACCGGATTTACCGATGGACCAGGGAAACTGGTCTCCAAAATATCACTTCGCTTAAAACACCCGGGGCTTCCATTTCCTCCTTGCTTGAACATGACGGAACCTTGTATATAGGTACGCGAAAGGACGGGCTTCTGGGTCTCTCGTGCAGCGAAAAAGAAGATGTGCTTATTGGCCCTTGCAGCGAAGTGATAACCCTGTTTGCGGATTCCGCGGGGCATATCTGGTGCGGGACCTTCGAACATGGGGCATATTCCCTGGACGGAACTTCCATTTTGAATTATTCCACGGCCGGTCCTGTCAAACTGAGCAGCAATTATATCCGTACTTTTTCAGAAGACAGCTACGGACGTATCTGGATAGGAACTTCACATGGCGTTGATATTATTGACCTTTCGGCGGAAAAGGTCACTCATTGCGGACTTTCCACTCCGGGCCATCCCGGATTGAGCAACCTTTCAGTCTGGTCTCTGCTCAGGGATAGGCAGGGTAACATGTGGATAGGCTCCTATTATGGAGGCCTGGATTATTGTTCATTTGCCAATGAGGTTTTTTCTTTCGAGAATTTCGGCCTGACCGGCGGCAATGGTTATCCGCTTATCAGCGATGCCGCCGTTGACCGCAGTGGAATCGTATGGCTGGCAACGGAAAGCAATGCCCTCATCCGCTATGACGGCACCTCATGGCGTTTCATGCGCGAACTCCCTTTTGCCGGATATAATATCAAAGACCTCCTGATGGAAAAGGATTCCACCACACTGTGGGTCAGTACGCATATGGGTGGCCTTTGGCGTTACAATACTGTAACCGGTCAAAGTAAACACTTCACTATCAATAATAAAGATATGACAGCCCGGTCGGAGAGCCTTATCTCTGCCGGCAAATTCGGACGCCATCTCCTTATCGGGACGCTACAGGGAGTGTATTGGGTGAATCCGGAAAGCGGGCAGATCAATCCCGTCCCTGAAGTAAACCGTTATGTATATGAAGCCGACAGGGTACTTGTCTGCGCCGACTCTGCAACTATTTGGCTGTCAGGCAATACTTTATGTCGGTACACTCCGGGGAACGGCGTTGTCGAAGACTATTCCGACAATCTGAAAGAACTTACGGGCGGAGCTCCAATCACCCTTATTTCAATAGCGGAAAACAGCAGCGGAGATATCTATGTAGGTACTGCAGGCTACGGACTACTTTCCTTTGACCGGCAAAACAATCGCTTTATCAAGGTAAAACCCAGAAAATCTAATTTCCCCAGCCAGTATATCAGTTGCATTTATCCTTCAAGGGACGGGTATCTTTTACTCGGCACTGACAAGGGTCTATGCCGGTATAATCCAGCTACCGGATTTGTGTATCTACTTGACAATCAATCAGGCTTTCCGCTTGTTTCAATGCTTCCGGGGTGTATCTCCGACAACCGCGGACAGCTTTTTTTGGGCGGGGTCAACGGTCTGGCGGTAACGACGGAATATCTGCTCAGCGAAATGCAGAGGCCACAGACGCTTTCGTTCTCAAGACTTCTTGTAAATAACCAGCCTGTACGTCCTGGGGACAGTTCCGGAATTCTTTCAAAAGCCCTTCGCCTCACGGAGGAAATAATCCTTTCGCATCGCCAAAACGAGCTTACGTTCCATCTCGGAACCGACCATCCGGCAGCCGCCGAGCAAGTCAATTATCTGTTCCAACTGGAAGGATTGGACAAGGAATGGACTTTGCACAGCCTTAAGGAACCTATTCATTATGACGGACTTGCTCCTGGCAACTATCATCTTCTTATAGGGCAGGTCGCCACTCCCGACGAGGTAAGCCTGAAACTCGACATAAGGATTCGCCCTCCGTTCTACTCGTCTTGGTACGCCTGGACCATGTATGCCCTTCTGCTACTTGGAATTGCTGCATTTGTCTTCTATTTCTTCCTGACGAAATTCAAATTGACGACATCGCTTGCCCTTGAAAGGAAGAATCAGGAGGAAACCGAGAAACTCAATAAGCAGAAACTGAGGTTTTTCGCCAATATGTCGCATGAGTTGCGGACGCCGCTGACCCTGATTATGGGACATCTTGAACTTCTTAAGAAATCGTCTCCTCTCATGGCAAGGCAACGCGAAGAAGTGGATATGGCCTACCGCACTGCGGAAGACATGGTCGATATGGTCAGGGACCAGCTTTCATTTATCAAAATGGAAGAGGGCGGTTTCCAACTTCATCCTGTTTCCGGGGACCTGGTAAGTTTCGTGCGTAACATTATCGATGATTTCCAGGTACTTGCGAGGCAAAAAAACATTTCTCTTTCCTATACTTCCAGCCTGCCGGAATGCAATGTATCTTTCGACAGGGACAATTTGAAAAAAGTGTTTTACAATTTACTGTCCAATGCCTTCAAATACACGAAAGAAGAAAGCGGACTCATCAGGGTGTATCTCGGTCAGGACAGGCCCGGGGAAGTTTTCATTCGCATTTCCGACAACGGGATAGGCATAGACAAAAACTCTGTAGGAAAGGTGTTTGAACGCTTCTATCAGTCGGATAACGCCATTAATCGAGATGCTTCGATGACCGGCGCCGGTATCGGCCTTTCCATGGCCTCTGAAATCATCTCTATGCATAAAGGACGGATTACGCTCGAAAGCAAGGTGGGTCAAGGAAGTACCTTCACCGTGTTTTTGCCTGTCCTTGAAGATGCTGTTACTCCGGAAGTTGAGGTCTCGGCACAGGAAGTCCTGCAAAATGATTATTCTCCCACCGAACCCGCTTCTTCGAAGAAAAGGAAATTGTTGCTTGTCGAGGATGATGAGGCACTTCGCAATATGCTTGTAGAGGTTTTCCGGCCTAAATTCAAGGTTTTGGTGGCATCCAACGGAAAGGAGGGGCTGATGGTAGCCGAACGCGAAAGTCCGGATTTAATCATATCAGATATCATGATGCCGGTAATGACCGGTGATGTTTTCTGCAGAAACATCAAGTCGAATTTTGCGACCTCGCATATTCCAGTCATACTCCTGACTGCACTGGCCGACGTCGAGGACAATATTCATGGATTCAACTGCGGCGCAGATGATTATATCACAAAGCCATTCAACATCGACCTGTTGGTTGCAAGGAGTATCGGACTGCTCAACAACAGGGCTTTGCTCCAGAAGCGTTTTTCCGCTGCCGAACAATCCGACCCACAGATGCTTTCCGAAAACAACGAGGATATCGAATTCATTGGCCGGCTGATACGCCTTATCGAGGATAATATCTTTGATAAGAATATAAGTGTCAGTTATTTATGTGAGCAGCTTGCTATGGGGCACACCAAACTTTTCAATAAGATCAAGGGGCTCACCGGGCACTCTCCGCAGGAACTCATTCTGTCGGTGAAAATAAAATATGCGGCCAGAATGCTTCGCGAACAGACTGCGCTAAACGTCAGCGATATCGCATACCAGCTTGGATACAATTCCCTGAACTACTTCGGGAAATGTTTCAAGTCGGCTTTCGGAATGTCGCCTTCCGCCTATAGGAAAGAGCACGTTGCTTCCTCGGAGAAATAGTTTGGCGGGTGTGGACAGGTAGCCGTGGAGGATAAACAAGTGCTTATCCTCCACGGGCTTATTTGCTGCGGATCAGGGAGAGATAGGTTTCGCCGCCAGGGAGGGCGGCAAGGCGGTCTTTCAGACGGTGGACGCGGTTGTAGACGTTTTGTTTGTCGCGGCCGGTAAGGGTGGAGAGGGTGGTGTTGGAAAGGCCGGCGGCGAGGTAGGCGGCAAGGCGGACATCGTCGTCTTTAAGCGTCCCCTGCAGGGAACGGACGGTGGCGGCGGTGCGGTCGTCCAGCAGGTAGAAGGGGTCGCGGCGGAGGGTGTTAATCAGCAAGTTGACTTCGCCGAGCACCTTGGGCTTGAGGTTGTCCGTGCCTTCGTAGATGTAGTATTGTTCGCAAAGGCGCTCGAGGACTTCTCGCTCGGGGCGGCGGGCCGAAAGCCGCGACTGGAGGTCTTCGGCCACGGACAGGAGCCGCTCGGTTTCGGCGTGTTCTTCGGCCAACTGCTTTTCAGTCAGGAGTTTTCGGGC
>CAMIYB010000014.1 GCA_946402945.1 uncultured Bacteroidales bacterium
TTGTCGCCGGTGTATTCCCCGGTGTCGGGATTGCCGCAGAAGTCGGGATGGCTTTCCGGACCGAACCAGTCGAAGGTCCCGCCCATGTCCACTTCCTTCTCCGTGGCCATGTCGAAGAGGGTCAGGTCCACGGTGGATCCGCGCGTGTGTCCGCTCTTTTCCATAATATACTCCTGCGCGAAGAGGACGCTTTTGTCGAGGTCCGGATAGAAATAGGCCTTCATGACCGTGTCCGGGATATCGGCGGCCCAGCGGACGAAATGGTCCACGCCCTTCTGAGGCCGGTAGGCATCGTAGATTTTCAGGCGGTAGCCCATGCCGATGACATCGTCGCTGACGGCCTTGAGGGCGGTGGCCGCCTCTTTGGTCAGCAGCGCGGTGGGCGCGAGGTACCCGTCGATGCGGGCGCCTACGAAATTGTAGGTCCCGAAATAGCGGATTTCCAGGATCGCGTCCGGGACCGCATCCGTGAGGGATACGAAGGGGCTGCTGTCATTCGACCTGCTTCTGCATGAGGTGGAAGCAGAACCGACGCAGATGGCCAGGAAGGCCGTTACAATCCAGAATCTTGCTTTCATAGACAGTAACTTTTCGTCAAATTTGGCAAAAATCCTTCAGAATACCAAATTGCGACAGAAGAACTTGCTTGCCGGCGCGGCGTCCCGCCGGTAAAAACAGCCCCGGACAGGCATGGGAATTCGCGGAAAAATATGTATATTTGCGAGCGAGGAAACTTGAATCCGTATAGAACCATGACCAACGCCGCAACCCTTGCCTCCGGGCGCTATTCTTTTTCGAACTATCGTACTTATCTTGCCGCCGCCCTTTTTGTTTTGGGTAACATTCTTGTTCCCCAGCTTTGCCACCTGATTCCCAGGGGCGGACTGATTTTCCTTCCCATCTATTTCTTTACCCTGGTCGCTTCGTTCAAATGCGGCTGGAAGGTGGGCCTGCTGACCGCCGTCCTTTCCCCGCTGGTCAACTGCTTCCTCTTCGGGATGCCTCCCGTGGCCTCCCTTCCCGCCATCCTGATCAAATCCCTGGCCCTGGTCGGGGCCGTGACCCTGGTCTCCGGCAAGATGAAGTTCTCCCTCTGGTCCGTCGCGCTGGCCGTCCTGGCCTATCAATTGGTCGGCATGGTGGCGGAGTTCCTGATGGACTTCAACCTCCTGCATGCCCTGCAGGACGTGCGCATCGGCTGGCCCGGCATCCTGATCCAGATCCTGGGCGGATACCTGCTCCTCAAAGCCATTGAAAAATGGTAGGCGCCCTCCGTTCCTTTGATTTACCCTTGAACCTTTATGCCGACGATGTCCGTGACATGGCCGGCATCTGCATTGAAAGGTACGGTCTCCGCGAATGGCGGCTGGCCGTTCTCACCAGTGAAATTCATGGCCATCTGGGCATCTATGCCGTCCTGGGTGCGAAGATGGGCCTCCTGGCCCGGGAACGCTTCGAGGCGGAAGGCCTGCGGGGCGATTGCTCCGTCCTTTCCTTCGCCGGGAACAGGCCGCCCGTGAGTTGCCTCAATGACGGGCTCCAGGTCAGCACAGGCGCCTCGCTCGGACATGGCCTGATCGCGGTTTCCGACGAGCCCGAAAAACGGGTCGAGGCCCGTTTCCGCCTGGGCGACAGGGCCTTCGGACTCCGTCTCCGCCCGGACCTGGAGGCGCAGGTCCGGGACGATATCGCCCGCGGGGTGGCGCAGTACGGCCACGCCCCCGCCTATTGGCAGTACGTCCGCGGCCTGGCCCTGCGCTACTGGCGCGACTGGAACCGCCGCAGCATCTTCGAAGAAACGGACTTCCCTTCCGACTATTCCTCTGTATTATGAAAAAGATATTGAGTCTATCCCTTCTCCTTGTCTCCGTCCTGTGCCTGGCGCAGGAGCCGGTCGTCCTCGATTCCAAGGCCGTCCATGGCGGCGACGTCGTCTGGCAGATGGCCCAGGCCACGCAGGTCCGTGACGCCGGAAACATCATTTCCCACCGGAACTACGACACCTCTTCCTGGATGGAAGCCGTCGTCCCGGGCACGGTCCTGAACACTTTGGTCCATGCCGGCGTCCTGCCCGAGCCCTACTACGGCATCAACAACAAGCCCTCGGAGGAACTGATCCCGGACCTGGCCGATGTGAGCCGCGACTACTATACGGGCTGGTTCCGTACGGCTTTCACCCTTCCCGCTTCCTATGCCGGGAAGGACGTCTGGGTGCATATCGGCGGCATCAACTACCGTTCCGAAGTCTGGCTCAACGGCCATCTGATCATGACCACCGGCGGCATGTTCCGCGACTACAATGTCAAGGTGACGGGCAAACTCTACATCGGCGGGGGAGAGAACATCCTGGCCGTCAAGGTCCTGCCCATCGACTCTCCCGGACGTCCGACCTCCAAGAACTGGGGCGCCAAGGGTGAATTCCACAATGGCGGCGACGGCGAGATCGGCCTCAATACCACCATGCTGATGAGCGCCGGCTGGGACTTCACCTTCATGGACGGCATCCGTGACCGCAACACGGGCATCTGGCGGAGCATCTCCCTCTATGCCACCGGTCCGGTGGACCTGGTCGATCCCTTCATCCGTTCCGACCTCCGCAAGCCCGGCTATGACCAGAGCCGCGAGACGGTGTCCGTGACGGTTGTGAACCCCTCGACCGGCATGCGTCCCGTATCCTGCACGGTGCGCGGCGAGATCGAAGGCGAGGGTATCCAATTCGAGAAGACGGTCAGCCTGGGCCGCGGCGAGCGGCAGGAGGTGGTCTTCACGCCCGAGGAATACAGCCAGCTCATTATCGACAACCCCCGGCTCTGGTGGCCGGTCAACAAGGGCGGTCAGCCCCTCTACAAACTGAAACTCTCGGCCTATGTGAATGGGGCGCTCAGCGATACCGTGAGCACGGTTTTCGGCATCCGGGAGATCACCACCGACCGCAATACGCCGGATAAATCCCGCGTCTTCTACGTCAACGGCCACCGCCTCTTCATCCGCGGCGAGAACTGGATCCCGGAAGCGATGCTCCGCATGTCGCCCGAGCGGACCGCCGCCGAACTCCGGTATGCCAGGCAGGGCGGCATCAACCTGCTCCGCCTCTGGGGCGGCGGCATCGAGGAAAGCCCGCTGTTCTACGAACTCTGCGACCGTTACGGCATCCTCGTCTGGCAGGAGTTCTGGGTCACGGGCGACACGCAGCACCCGGCCGACCAGGATATGTACCTGGCCAATGTGGCGAGCAGCGTCCGCAGGCTGCGCAACCACCCCTCGCTGGCCTATTATGTGGCCTCCAACGAGAGCAACGAGGTGTCCGGGACCCGCGAACTGATCGAGCGGCTGGACGGTACGCGCGGCTACCAGGTGCAGTCCGAGTGCGACGGCGTCCATGACGGAAGTCCCTATCTGGCGGTCAATCCGATGCGCTATTACGACAATACGGCCTCCGACCGCGGCAGCCGCGTGGACGGCTTCAACCCCGAATATGGCGCTCCCTGCATCACCACGGCCGAATGCCTGCGGGAATTCCTGGACGAAAAAGACCTCTGGCCGATCAACAAGTCCGTCTGGGACTACCGTGACGGCAATGCCTTCTACGGCATGACCGGCATCAACGACCAGCTCATCGCCCAGTACGGCCCCTCCGGCAGCATCGACGAATACGTCCGCAAGGGCCACGCCGTCGGCGCCACCCTCTACCGGGGCATCTGGGAGGTCTGGAACTACAACAAACTGGGCTGGGGCGACCGCTGGACTTCCGGCATCCTTTTCTGGTACCAGAACAACCCGCTGCCGCGCATCAGCGCCATGATGTGGGACTGGTCCCTGGAACCGCTGCCGTCACTCTATTATTCCATGCACTCCCTGGAGCCCCTCCACGCGCAGTTCGACTATCTCAAGAATACGGTCTCCGTGGTCAACGACTATCTGGACGCCTTCCCCGGCTGCAAGGTCAAGGCCGAGGTCTATGACCTGCGCAGCCGCAAACTGGCCTCCTTCTCCGCGACGGCGGACGTCCCTGCGGACGGCGTGGCCAACGACGTGCTGACCATCGCCTTCCCCTCTTCCGTCACCCCTGTCCATTTCATCAAGTTGTACTTGTATGACGCCCAGGGGAAACTCGTCTCAGACAACTTCTACTGGCGTTCCACCAATGAATATGAGGGGCCGAAGACCCTGACCGGCCCGGCGACCGGCGGTTTCGAGAGCCTGTCTGCCCTGCCGAAGACGACGCTCCGTTCCAGTTACAAGGTGCGCCGGGAAGATGGCAAACTCTTCGTGGACATCGACTTCCGCGGCGGCTCGAAACTTTCCTTCCTCAGCCGCATCGAACTGCTGGACGCCTCCGGCAAGAGCATCCGTCCGTCCTTCTACACCGACAACTGGTTCTCCCTGCTGCCGGGTGAACGCAAGCAGGTCACCGTGGAAACGGCAGAAACGCATACCACCGCCGGCGTTCGTCTCCGGATCTCCGGTTGGAACATTCCGACGGTGGAATATAAGATTCAGTAAACTACCGACTTACAAGGTCTTGGCTTTTGCCAGGAAATCGCGAACGCGCCCGGTGTATTCCGCCGGGTGCTTTGCGTATGCATTGGCGTGGACGGCGCCCTCGGCGACCCACATCTCCTTGTAGCCCTTGACTTTGGCGTCATAGTTGGCCTGCAGGTGGGAGAAGGGGACGAAGTCGTCGGCGTCGCCGTGGATGAAGAGCATCGGACGGTCGCACTTGGCCAGTTGCTTGACCGAGGAGGCCTCCTTGAAGTCCCAGCCGTAGCGTTTCTTGCAGACAATGTTGGCGCTGGTCAGGATGGGGAATTTCGGCAGATGCATTTCCTTGAGGTTGGCGGTGAACTGGTCCCAGACGGAGGAATAGCCGCAGTCTTCCACGAAGGCGCGGATGTACGGCGGGAGTTCGTCGCCCGACATCATCATCGTCGTGGCGGCGCCCATGGAAACGCCGTGGACCACCATGAAATCGTCCTTGAAGATATCGTGGGCCATCTCCGCCCATTTCTCCACATCCAGACGGTCGAACCAGCCCATCTGCGCGGCGACGCCTTCGGAGTAGCCGTGGTAGTTCAGGTCCGGCACCATGACGTTGTAGTTGAACTCGTCCCTGTACATCTTCACCAGATAGAGGAAGACGAGGTGGTTGTCGGTGTAGCCATGCACGACGATGGCGGTACCCTCCGCCTCGGCGGGACGGGCGGCCGGCGCATAGACGGCGTGGAGTTTGAAGTCACCGTGGCCGACCATGGTCGTGTCACGGAAGATGCCCTGCTCGTGGAGCGCGTCGTACCAGGCGATCACGCCCGGGCACAGGGAATCGGCCTTGTGGCGCGTACGCTCGATGTCATCGACGCCGTGCGGAGTCGGTTTGAGTGCGTAATTGCACATGTATTTTCCTACGAGACAGCCGGTTAAGAGGTTAGTGGCCACAAGAAGGGTGGCCGCAAGGCTAAAAAAGCGTTTTAGTGTCATGATTAATCATTAAGCCGAGCGGAATGCGAGGTTCGAACTCGTGACCTGCGGCTTGGGAAGCCGCCGCTCTACCAACTGAGCTAATTCCGCTTATTTAAACCCCTCAGAAAGCGCTAATTGCAAAATAAACGCTATCTTTGTGGAGTGCAAAGATACGAAAAAAAACCAAAATACGAGAAAAATGTGTAAAGAAATCAAAATTCTGCTGCTGGCGGTGCTGGTGACCCTGCTGGCTCCCTCGTGCGGACGTTACGAGCATGTCTCCGGAGATCCGATGGACGCACGTATCTACACCCTGGACAACGGCCTGAAGGTCTATGTGACCGTCAATAAGGAGAAACCCCGCATCCAGACCATGATCGCCGTGCGCGTGGGCGGCAAGAACGACCCGGCCGACAATACCGGCCTGGCCCACTACCTCGAGCACATCATGTTCAAGGGGACCCGTTCTTTCGGCACTTCCGACTATGAGGCCGAGAAGCCGCTGCTGGACAGGATCCAGGCCCTGTACGACGTTTATCGGACGAAGACCGACCCCGCCGAGCGCGCGGAAATCTACCGCCAGATCGACTCGGTCAGTTACGAGGCCTCCAAGATCGCCATCCCCAACGAGTATGACAAACTCATGGCCATGATCGGCGCCCAGGGGACCAACGCTTTCACTTCCAACGATGTCACCTGCTATGTGGAGGACATCCCTTCCAACCAGGTCGAGAACTGGGCGCGGATCCAGGCCGACCGCTTCAAGAATATGGTCGTGCGCGGGTTCCATACTGAACTGGAGGCCGTTTATGAGGAATACAACATGGGCCTGACCGAGGATATCGCCCGTTCCATGGAGGCGACCGACTCCGTCCTCTTCCCGCACCATCCTTACGGGACGCAGACCGTCATCGGTACCCAGAAACACCTCAAGAACCCCGACATCAGCGCCATCCTTCGCCAGAAGGAGACCTACTACGTTCCGAACAACTGCGCCATCTGCGTTTCCGGCGACCTCGATCCGGACGCCTTCGTGAAGGTGGTCAAACGCTATTTCGGCGACTGGCAGCCCAATCCCGACATCCCCGAACTGGAGGTTCCCGAGGAGGATCCCATCACCGAGCCCGTCGAGAAGGTCGTCTGGGGCAATGAGGCGGAATATGTTTCCCTGACCTGGCGCTATCCCGGCGCCCGTTTCGCGGGCAGCGAGGAGGCCGATATCGTCTCGTCCCTGCTCTACAACGGAATGGCCGGTCTGCTGGACCTGGACATCAACCAGCAGCAGAAAGCCCTCGCCGCCTACTGCTTCAATTATGACAGGACGGACCACGGCGAGATCATCTTCGAAGGCATGCCGCAGGACGGGCAGACTCTCGAGGAGGTCCGCGACCTCATCCTCGAAGAGGTGGCCAAACTGCGCAGCGGCGATTTCGACGAGGCCCTGCTCGGGGCGACCATCGCCAATTTCAAACTCGAGCAGATGCGCCAGTTGGAGAACAACCGGAGCCGGGCCATGCTCATGGTGCAGTCCTTCATCAACCGCCATGCCTGGAAAGACGACGTGCAGCGGATCGACCGCCTGTCCCGCCTGAGCAAGGAAGATGTGGTCCGCTGGGCACAGACCTGGCTGGATCCGAATGCCTATGTCCTGGTGTACAAGCATACGGGCGAGGATAAATCCATCCACAAGATCGAAGCGCCGAAGATTACCCCCATCGAGACCAACCGCGACAAGCAGAGCGACTTCCTGGCGGAAATCCAGGGGATCCAGGTCCCGCCCATCGAGCCGGTGTTCACCGATTTCGAGAAAGATATGGACCGCTGCGAATTCCAGGGGCTGGAAGTCCTTTCCAAAAAGAACGAGAACAACGGCCTGGCCGAGATCCGCTTCGTTTTCGACAAGGGACTGCTGACGGATCCGGCCCTGCAGATGGCCTTCTCCTATGCCGGTTACCTGGGTACGCCGGACCGTTCGGCCGAGGAAATCGCCATGCAGATGTACGCCCTCGCCTGTGAGTTCGGCCTGGAAGTCACCGACGAGCAGGCCGTCGTGCGCGTGGCCGGCCTGGGCGAGAACCTGGGCGCAGCCCTGGACATCGTCACGGACCTGATCGCCCATGCCGAGGCGGACGAGGACGTGCTGGAAGGCCTCAAGGCCGATATGATCAAGGCCCGTTCCGACCGCAAACTCAGCCAGGACGGCTGTTTCAGCGCCATGATGCAGTATGTCTTCAAAGGCCCGGAGTACATCCGGAAGGTGACCCTCTCCGACCAGGCCCTGCAGGCGCTGCGTTCGGAAGAACTGCTGGAAAAGGTCCATGGCCTCTTCGGCTATGCCCACCGCGTCCTCTACTACGGTCCGGACGGCCAGGCGGGCGTAAAAGCCCTGCTGGCGGCCCATCACACCGTCCCGGAGAACCTGATTCCCCTCGAGCGTGTCCGCGTCGCTTCGCAGCTGACGCCCGAGGCGAAGGTGTATGTGGCCCATTACGACGCCCGTCAGTTCAGTTACATCCAGTATTCCGACCGGGGCGAGGGCTTTGACGTGGCCGAGGATCCTGCCGTGACGCTGTTCAACGAGTACTACGGCGGCGGCATGAACTCCGTCGTGTTCCAGGAGATGCGGGAAGCCCGCGCCCTGGCCTACAGCGCCTCGGCCTACCTGGGCAGCCCCGCTTTCCTGGGCGACAGCTATTCCTTCTACGCCTACATCGGTTCGCAGAACGACAAGCTGCGCAAGTCGGTGGGCGGTTTCGACGAGATCATCAGCACCATGCCGGAGTCGGAGAAGGCCTTCTCCATCGCCAAAACCGGCCTGGAAGCCCGCCTGCGGACGGAAAGGACCGTCGGTTCCCGTGTTCTCGACAGTTATCTGAACCTGCGTGACCTCGGCCTCAGCGAGCCGCGCGGCCGCCGCATCTTCGAAGCCCTGCCGGACCTGACGATGGACTCCCTGCGCGCCACGCACGCGAAGTGGATCGCCGGCCGGACCTACATCTACGGTATCGTCGGGGACGTGCGCGACCTCGACCTGGACTTCCTGCGGACCCTCGGTCCCGTGGAGGTCCTGTCGCTGGAGGAGATCTTCGGCTACTAAGGCAACTGGTAATCCGAAACATTCTTCAGTCCGGGAATCCCGAAATAGGCCTCGACCAGGTCTCCTTTCAGCAGGATTTTCCGGCCCCGGAGTTCCGGATTGGCAGGCAGATTGAGGGCGTCCCGCAGAGCGCCCTTTCTGAGTTCCACCGAGAGGGCGTTTTCCGTGCTTGCGGCGGAAGCGCGCGGGGCGATGATCAGGTTGGTTTCGGAAGGGGCGGGAAGGGAAAAGACGGCGTTGCTGCTGCTTTTGAACGCGCCCACGATGTGTCCCTGCACCCATACGCCCTTCGCGCCGGCCTGCCCGCGGGCGGCGGCGATGTCCAGGGCCGTTTCCGGGCTGCTGCCTCGCTGCTCCCCGGCCGAGCCGACGAGGTATTCCTCGCTGGTCCAGATGCGGGAGGTATCCACAGCGATTCCGATGTGGCCGGGCCTGGCGGGTGCGGCGGATGCCCCCGGCGCAGAAATGCCCAGGCAGAGCACCTCCCGGGCCCGGAGCGTCCGCTTGAGCAGGAGTTCCTGCCGCCCGTCCGACTCGAGCATCAGGGACACTTCCCCGGGCGTGAAATAGGCGATGCGCTTCTCCCGGAATCCGTACACCAGGCGGCCTCCCTCGCCCTGGAGCAGCAGGACCCCCTCGGGAAAGGCGGAGAGGAAATCGGCCTTGATGTCCAGGCGGATGCCGGCATTGGTCTGGCTGCATTCGAGCCGGACGTCCTGCGCCCCGCCCGGCGGCACGACCACGCACTGCTCGTCTCCATAGACCGGCATGGAAAAGGCCGGCGCGGAAAAGGCCTGCGACGTGGCGCTGACCGTGTAGGCGCCGGGTTTGACCAGGATGGCCTCGGGTGACTGCGCGTACACGCCTTCATAGATGACGTGTCCGTCCGCATTGCTGACTTTCAGGAGAAAATCGCTCGTGTCGGGGATGTCGGCCTTGGTGGCGGGCGGGCCGGCAAAATGGAAGGTCAGGCGTCCCTGCTGCTGGCTGAGGGACGCATCGCAGGCGGAGAAAAGCAGGACGGCCACCGCCAGGGCAGCCGTCCGGATGGGAATCGGTTTTCGTTTCATGGCGGAAAGATTTTTCGCAAGGATAGCGTTTTTCCGCTCTGGAAAGGACCGGATTCGTATTTTTCGGGGTCCGGATTCGTATCTTTTCGGGTCAGGCGGATTCCGTTCCTGCCCCGGAAGCGTGCAGGAGGCGGTTCAGCCCCCGGATGATGCGGTCGAGCCCTTCGGAGACGAGTTGCTTCGGGGTGGCCAGGTTGACGCGGATGAAACCCTCGCAACCGTACATGGCACCGGCATTGACCCACACTTTTTCCTGGCGCAGGAGTTCCTTCTCGATCTCGTCGGAGGGGAGGCCGAGCACGTGGCAGTCCACCCAGGCCAGGTAGGTCCCCTCCAGATCGAAGACGGGGAAGGCCGGGGCCTCGGCGCGGAAACGGCAGACCATCAGGGTGTAATGATCCCAGATGGTCTGGCAGAGTTCCGCGAGCCAGGCCGCTCCTTCGTCCGAATAGGCGGCCTGGAAAGCCACCGGGGCAAAGGGGTTGACGTCGCAGATCTCGTTGTCGTTGATGGCCCGGTCGATGCGGGCGCGCCAGTCGGGATTGTCGCTGACGATGGCGGCCATCTGCATCCCGGCCGTATTGAAGGATTTGCTGGGGGAGCAGAGGGTGATGCAGTTGTCCTGGTCCACCGAACCCATGGGAACATAGCCCAGGCCGGGCCGGACAATTTCGCAATGGATCTCGTCGCTGACGACGACGACCCCGCGGCGGCGGGCGATGTCCGCGACCCGCTCCAACTCCGCCCGGGTCCAGACGCGGCCGGCCGGGTTGTGGGGATTGCAGAGCAGGAGCAGTTTGGCGGCCGGGTCGGCGCACTGCCGCTCCAGACTCTCGAAATCCATCTCGTAGCGGGGCCCGGGTGCGATGCGCAGCGGACTTTCGGCAGCCGTGCATCCGTTGTTGCGGATGGAGGAGAAGAAGCAGTTATAGACCGGAGTCTGGATGACCACCTTGTCCCCGGGGCGGGTGAGGGCCTTGATGACGGCCGAGATGCCGGGCACCACCCCCGTCGTGTACTGGACCCAGGCTGGGTCTATCTTCCAGCCGTGCCGGGTCCCGAACCACCGGGTCACGCAGTCGTACCAACCCTGCGGGACCACCGTGTAGCCGAAAACGCCGTGGTCCAGGCGTTTGCGGAGGGCTTCCCGGATAAAGGGGGCCGCCGGGAAATCCATGTCGGCCACCCACATCGGGATGATCTCACCGTCCACGGGCACGGGTGGCTGCGCATCCCATTTCACGCAGTCCGTGCCCCTTCGGGGCGTGATGCTGGTAAAGTCGTAGGTCATTTCCCGAGCAGAAGGCGGCGGATTTTCCGGGAGACCTCGTCATTTCCCTGGATGCCGGTAAAATCCTGGGAGTGAGGTCCGTATGCGTAGATGGGCACGGGAATGGGCGTGTGCCAGCCCGAGACGAAACGGCCGGTGATCGAACCCTTGGAAGGGTCGCCGTCCGAGCCGAGGGTCAGGCCGCCGGTTTCGTGGTCGGCGGTGATCAGGACCAGGGTGTTGCCGTCCTTCTCGGCGAAGCGGATGGCCGCCTCGATGGCCTTGTCGAAGTCGAGCATCTCCTTGACGGCGGGCTCGAATTCATTGGCGTGGCAACTCTTGTCGATGCGGGCGCCTTCCACCATCAGGAAAAAGCCTTTGCGGCGGGAGGTCCGGTGGCGCATCAGGAAGTCGATGGCATAGGTCGTCGTCGCCGGCAGGAAGTCGCCACGGCCGTGTTTGAGCGACTGGACTTCGCTGTGGGGCGGCAGATACCCGATCCGCGCGGCATCGGCCAGGGCCGGATCGGCCAGATTGTCGGTCACGAGGAATTTCTCCCGGATGGCCGCCTGGGTCTCGGGCGCCTGATTGCCGAAGGCCTCCCTGCAGCCGGCGCCGAAGAAGAGGAGGGGGCTCCCGGCTACTTCCGCCCAGATCTCGGCTCCTTTGCCGCGATTGGGCTGATGGGCGAAGAAGGAGGCCGGCGTGGCGCCGTCCAGGTCGTCGGTGGTCACGATGCCGGAAACGATGCCTGCGGGGGCCAGCAGTTCAGGCAGGTTCGCGATGGGCTTGCCTTCCGTATCGATGCCCACGGTCCAGTTGTTGACTTTCTGCCCGCAGGCATAGGCGGTGCCGGAGGCGGCGGAATCGGTCGTGTAGGAATCTGCCGAAGAGGTGCTCACCAGACCCATCGTATGGAGGTTGGTCAGGGTCAGTTCGCCGTTGTTGGCGTAGTAGCCGGCGCAGATCTGGGCCAGGCCAGTTCCGTCTCCGATCATCAGGATGATGTTCAGGGGTTTCTTTTTGGCCCTGTCCACTTTAAAGGAAGGCGTGTACGACCCCTGGGCGGGGATGTCCGAGGTCGCCCCTTCGACCAGTTTCTGGGCGCGGGCGCCCGGAAGGACTGCCAGGAAAAGGCAGAGGCAGAGTAGGATGCGTTTCATGTTATGCGGTAGTTTCGATGATACAGTTGTCGGGCGCCTTGGCATTGGCGTCATGGATGATCCCGCCGATGCTGCCGGCCCGGATCGAGCCCGTGCGCGGGTTCTTGACCGAGGGAATATGCCCTTTGACGGTGGCGCGGACGTCGGAATATTCGAAGGCGAGGACGGCGTCGTCGCCGAAGGTGCAGTCTTCCAGCACGAGCCCCTCGGCATAGCAGAGCGGCTGGCTGCCGGTGATGTGGCAGCGGACCAGGCGCAGCCCGCGGGAATGCCAGCCGAGGAATTCGCCGTTGATGACCGAATCGTACACCGTCACGTTGTCCGTCTCCCAGAAAGCGTCCTTGGTGTTGAGAACGGAATCGCGGATTTCCACGTCACGGGTCCACTGGAAGGAATAGTTGCCGTTGAGGGTGAAATGGCGGATGTGCAGGTCGTGGCAGTGCGTGAAGATGTAATCGGCCTTGTCGGCACGGACCTCGTCGAGCGTGATGTCGCCGCAGTGCCAGAAGGTCTCGCCGGCCCCGGGCAGGCGGACATTGCGCAGGCGGGCGCCTTCCAGATGGCGGAACATTTTCGGGGCCTCGACGAGCGTGTCGGTCATTTCCAGGTCCCGGGAATACCACAGGGCGGCCCTTGCGCCTTCGGTGAAGAGGCAGTCGCGGATGATGAAATGGTCGCAGCACCAGAAGGGGTATTTCCCCTCGAAACGGCAGCGCAGCGCCGTGATATTGCGGGTTTCCTTCAGGGAGGATTCCCCTGCGTGGATGACGACTTCTTCCAGTTGGAGGTCCTTCTCGCAGTAGAGCGGCCTTTCGCCGCCGAATTCCTGTTTGCTGATGATTCTCATGGGTTTATGTTGTAGCGAGGGTCTTCCGGCTCCAGCGTCCGCCCCGGACGTAGAGGAGGAAGAGGATCCCCCGGATATTCAGTTCGATACACATGGCGATCCAGTAGCCCGGAAGGCCGTATTTCGGGGTCAGCACCAGGGCCAGTCCGATGCGGATCAGCCACATGCTGCCGAAGTTGAGGCAGGTCGGAATGAGGGTGTCCCCGGCGCCGGCGCAGACGCCGAATCCGACGATGGAGACCGCATAGAAGGCTTCGGCGAAGGCTTCTATGCGCAGGACACGGGCCCCGAGGGACACCACGTCGGGATCGTTGCTCAGCAGGCCCATCAGTTGGGCGGAGAAGAAGAACATGGCCACGGCCAGCAGGCTCATGATGGCCACGGCCATGCCGATGGTGGTCCAGGCAAAGCGGCGGGCGACATCCTTGCGGCGCGCCCCGAGACTCTGGCCGATGAGGGTCGTGGCGGCTTCCTCCAGGCCGTAACCGGGCATGTAGCAGAAACTTTCGGCCGTGATGGCGAAGGCGTTGGCGGCGATGGCCACCGGCCCGAGCGGCGCCACGATGAGGGTGCTCATCACATGCGCCCCGCGCATGACGATGTTCTGGAGCCAGAGCGGTCCCGTAATGCCCAGGGCGGTGCGGATCGTTTCCTGCCGGGGCAGGAAGGAGCCCCGTTCCCCGGTAATGCGCAATTCCTCGGGCCGGGTGCACACATACCAGACGACGAAGACGGAGGTCAGCGTCTCCGCCACGCCGGTTCCCCAGGCCGCGCCTTCCACGCCCATATCCAGGAGGTAGATGAAGATGTAGTTGAACACCACGTCGAGGGCGCACATGCTCACGTAGATGATGCTCGGGACCTTCATGTTGCCGCTGGCCTGGAGCATGGCGCTGGCCACATAGCCCGTGACACTGACGGGAAGGAAGGCGGAGAAGATGCGGAAATAGGCCGAGGCGTCGGCTTGGATGACCGCGTCTCCGCCCAGCCAGCGCGGCAGCGGGCCGCTGATGGCGACACCGGCCACCCCGAGCAGCAGACCGAAGAGCAGCGTCCCCAGCAGGCCCTCGCGGAGGATGCGCCGGGCCCGGGCGAAGTCTTTCGCCCCGCAGGCATGGGCCACCTGGACGGAAAAACCGGTGATGACGGCCATGCCGAAGCCGTAGAGGATCCAGGTGCTGGTGGATACCAGGCCCACCGAGGCGGAGGGATTGGCACCCAGGCGTCCGACCATGGCCGAATCGATGTATTGCATCAGGACCGAGGACAACTGGGCCAGGATGGCCGGGACGGCCAGCATCAGGGTCAATTGGAACTGCTGGCCGCCGGAGAGCGGTTCGCCTTCCCTGAGCCTTCCCAATAATATGTCCTTCCTGCTCGCCATAAAGTCCACAAATATACCGATTATTTATGAGAAGGGCAAGCCCCGGTTTGGCACTTTATTTGTCCCTATGGCCGCCCGGCATGGTTTTTTGCCGGAAAAGTTGTATCTTTGCCGCCGTGAAAAAATGGATGATTCTTTGCGGAGCGCTCCTTTTGGGGTGCATGTTGTCGGCCCAGGAGGCCTCAGGTCCGCAGATATACAATATGGGTTTCGACCAGTGGTCGAAACGGAAAGGGGAGTGGTGCCTGTATGAGAAAGACGCCCCCGCGTCGCATCGCGTGTGGGATTCGGCCAACAAAGGGACAAGCATCATCGGCGTCAACTGCACGCAGCCCGAAACGGTGCATGTGGCCGTGCCCGGCGAGGGAAAATGCGCGGTAAAAATGCGCAGCCAGAAGATATTCACTTCTTTCGCCGCCGGCAACTTCTATACCGGCACCTTCGTCAAGACCCTCAATCTGAGCGGGGCCGAAATCCTGATGGGAACCCCCTTCACGGGTCGCCCGAAGGCGCTGACGGGTTATATCCATTATATCCCGAAACCCATCGACACGGTCAAGGAACCCTACCTGGACATGAAAGGCAAGATGGACGAAGGGGCGATAGACGTCTTCCTTACCGACTGGGACGGACCGTTCCGGTCCAATACGGTCGAGAAACGGTTTATCCGGGAGGACGATCCGGCGATGATCGGCCGCGGGATGCTGATTATCTCCAAGGCCAGCAACGGATATATCCGCTTCACGCTGCCGTTGAAATACCTCAACGGGCGTACACCGAAGATCGTGGTGATTTCCGCGACGGCCAGCCGGCTGGGCGGTGCCTTCACCGGCGGCGACGGCAGTACGCTCTATCTCGATGAGTTGGAATTTACCTATTAACCATGAAAGTTCTTTTTGTCGTCAATAACCATTATGCGACGGGCAACGGGCTTTCGGCGTCCTGCCGGCGTACCGTTGAATATCTGAAGGAGGCGGGGGTGGATGTGCGCGTCCTGTCAGGACGCAACCATGAGGCGGATGCCCCGCAGCCGGATTATGTGCTGGATGATTTCAAGTTCCCCATTTTCGAAAAACTGATCCATGCCCATGGCTACCAGTTCGCCGAATACAATATGGACGTGTTCAAGGAGGCGCTCGCCTGGGCCGACCTGGTCCATCTCGAAGAGCCTTTCCGTATGCAGCGTCACCTGGCCAGACTGTGCCGCAAGATGCACAAGAAGGTGACCGGCACCTACCACCTCCATCCGGAAAACCTCTTCTGTTCGGTCCACCTGGGCTGGCTCAAGCCCCTCAATGATATTACGATGCGTCTCTGGCGCAGGGCTTACGACGTCTGTTCCGATATCCAGTGCCCGACCCTCCACGTGGTCCAGCGGGCCCGGAAATATGGCATCAAGGCCCGTCTGCACCATATCTCCAACGGCATCATCCCCGAGGTGTACAAACGTCCGGCCGTGGAGCCGGAGCGGCCTTTCCAGATTGTCTGCATCGGTCGTCTGGCCGTGGAAAAAGACCAGTGGACGCTGATCCGGGCCATGCGTTACAGCAAACACGCCGACAAGATCCAACTCTATTTCGCGGGGCGGGGCCCGGAGGAACAATCCATCCGTAAGGCCGCCAGGAAAATCTACGAAAAGGGAATCGTCAAGTATGAGCCCATTTTCGGCTTCCACACCCGTGAGGAACTGTCGGACCTTTCGGCCCGTTCCGACCTCTATGTCCATTGCGCTACCATCGAAGTGGAGGGTCTTTCCTGTCTGGAATCGCTGGAGCAGGGTACGGTGCCCGTCATCGCCCGTTCCCCCTGGTCCGGTACGCCCCAGTTCGCCCTGGACCGCCGCAGCCTCTTCAAGGCCCGTGACGCCAAAGGCCTGGCCCGGAAAATCGATTACTGGTACGAGCATCCGGCAGAACGCAAACGGATGGCCGCCAAATACGCCGCTTCGACCCGGGAATACGACATCCACAAGTCCATCGAACAACTCATCCTCATGTTCGAGACGGCTTTGAACGAATAATCTTTATCACTGATTAGAAGGATTGTCGGCTTTTTTCGCTATTTTTGTACAAATGGTGAAAAATGGCTGACGAAAAGATTATTTTCTCGATGAACGGGGTGGGCAAGGTCCTCCCGCACAACAACAGAGTCATCCTCAAGGACATCTACCTGTCCTTCTTCTACGGAGCCAAGATCGGCATCATCGGTCTGAACGGCTCGGGTAAATCGACCCTCCTGAAGATCATCGCCGGCGTGGAAAAATCCTACAAGGGAGAGGTCGTCTGGGCCCCGGGCTACTCGGTCGGCATGCTGGAGCAGGAGCCGCAGATGGATCCGGGCAAGACCGTCTTGGAAGTTGTCCAGGAAGGGGTGCAGGAGGTGATGGATCTGCTCTCGGAATACAATGACATCTCCAACCGCTTCGCCGAGCCCCTGGAGGACGACGAGATGAACCGTCTGATTGAGCGGCAGGGCGAACTCACCGAGCAGATCGACCACTGCGGCGGCTGGGAGATCGACGCCAAACTCGAGCGGGCCATGGACGCCCTCCAGTGCCCGCCGCCGGACGCTTCTGTCGCCACCCTGTCGGGCGGCGAGCGCCGCCGGGTGGCCCTGTGCCGCCTGCTGCTCCGTCAGCCGGACGTCCTGCTGCTGGACGAGCCCACGAACCATCTCGATACCGAGAGCATCCAGTGGCTGGAAGCCCATCTGCAGCAGTACAAGGGCACGGTCATCGCCGTGACCCACGACCGCTACTTCCTCGACAATGTCGCCGGCTGGATTCTGGAACTGGACCGCGGCGAAGGCATTCCGTGGAAAGGCAATTACTCCTCCTGGCTCGACCAGAAGGCCCGCCGCCTGGCCATGGAAGAGAAGCAGGAAAGCAAGCGCCGCCGCACCCTGGAACGCGAGCTGGAGTGGGTGCGCATGGCCCCGAAGGCCCGCCAGGCCAAACAGAAGGCCCGTCTGGGTGCCTATGAGAAACTGGCGGCCGCCGATGCGAAAGAACGGGAGGCCAAACTGGAAATCTATATTCCCAACGGCCCCCATCTCGGCAACAAGGTCATCCGTTTCCACAATGTGAGCAAGGCCTATGGCGACAAACTCCTTTTCGAACACCTGAGTTTTGAACTGCCGCCCGCCGGCATCGTGGGCGTCATCGGCCCCAACGGCGCCGGCAAGACGACCCTCTTCCGGCTGATCATGGGCATCGAGAAGCCCGACAGCGGCACCATCGAGATCGGCGATACCGTGAAACTGGCCTACGTGGACCAGCAGCACCGTTCCATCGACCCGGACCTGACCGTCTATGAAACCATCGCAGGCAATTCCGAATGGGTCCGGCTGGGCGGCCGCGACATCAACGCCCGCGCCTGGGTGTCCCGCTTCAATTTCAGCGGGGCCGACCAGGAGAAGTTGTGCGGGGTCCTTTCCGGCGGCGAGCGCAACCGCCTCCACCTGGCCCTGACCCTCAAGGACGAGGGTAACGTCCTGCTCCTTGACGAACCGACCAACGACGTGGACGTCAATACGATCCGTGCGCTGGAGGAAGGTCTGGACGCCTTCGCCGGCTGTGCCGTGGTGGTCAGCCATGACCGTTGGTTCCTCGACCGTATCGCCACCCACATCCTCGCCTTCGAGGGCGATTCGCAGGTGGTCTTCTTCGAGGGCAACTACGCCGAATACGAAGAGAACCGGAAGATGCGTCTGGGCAACGTGGAGCCCAAACGGTTCAAGTATAAGAAACTGATGGAATAATTCGCCGTGAAACCTTTTCTCCAGCAGGTCGCGGACCATTATTTTGACGGAGGGGACATCCGGGAATGCTGTTTCATCTTCCCGAACCGACGCTCCATCGCCTTTTTCACGCACTATCTCCAGCAAGCCGTCGCCGACCCTTTGCGCAACGCCGCCGTGCATGGCGGGGAACCCCGGCCGGTGCTTCTTCCGAAGGCCTTGACCGTCAATGATTTCTTCTACTCGGTCTATGGCACCGTCCCGACCGACCGCGTGTCCCTCCTGCTGGAACTCTACGAGGTCTATCGCGCTCTCTACCCGCAGGCCGAAGCCCTGGACGATTTCATCTTCTGGGGCGACGTGATCCTGTCGGATTTCGACGATGTGGACAAATACCGGGTCGATGCCGCGAACCTGTTCACCAACGTGGCCGATTTCCGGGCGCTCCAGGACTCCTACGGCTATCTCTCCGACGACCAGCGGGCCGCCGTGGAGCAGTTCGTGGCCCATTTCCGCGAGGCCTCCCGGCTGAAAGTGGACCTGGACGCGGATTCGGTCAAGGTGCGTTTCCTGCGCCTGTGGAACCTGCTCGGGCCGCTCTACCGCGGATTCGGCGAGCGGCTCCGCGGGAAGGGGATGTCCTACGAGGGCATGGTCTATCGCGACCTGGCAGACCGGCTCGAGGAAGAATCGGCCGTGGATGTGTTCGGGACGAAATTCCCGCAGGCGCGCCGTTTCGTCTTCGTGGGGCTGAACGCCCTCAATGCGTGCGAGAAACTGCTTCTGCGGCGGCTGCGGGACGCCGGCCTGGCCGATTTCTGCTGGGACTATGGGCCCGGCATGGTCAGCGACCCGGACAACCGCGCATCCTTCTTCATGCGGCAGAACGTCGTGGATTTCCCGCAGGCGTTTCCGGTGGAGGGCGACGTGCCCGGGCAGGACATCGAAGTGGTCAGCGTGCCGTCTTCGGTGGGACAGGCCAAGCAGCTGCCGTCGATCCTGCGGGAGATCGCCCGGACCCGTGCGGACGGGGATCTGTCCCGGGTGGGCGCCCTCTCCGGCGCCGGCACGGACTGTGCGGTCGTCCTTCCCGACGAGACCCTGCTCACGCCCGTGCTTAATTCCATCCCGCCCGAGGTGCGGGATATCAATGTGACGATGGGCTTTCCGCTGCAGGGGAGTGCGTTCGCCTCCCTGCTGGGCGAAGCCGCCGCGTTGCAACTCCATATCCGCTGGCGGGACGGCGAACCCTGGTTCTACCACAGGCAGGTGTGGAACATCCTGTCAGGCAGTTTGTTGCGCAAGGTTTTGGGGGAGGGGGACCGTCAACTTGCCGCCCGGCTCCGCAAGGAAGCCCGTTACTATCTGCCGGCCTCCGATTTCGCGGACTCCCCGCTGCTGCGGACCGTTTTCCAGGGGGTGGTCCGGGACCCGTCCGCCGCCGACCCGGAAGCCGTCCGCGCCTTCGCCGATTACCAACTGAAGGTCATCACCGCCGTGGCGCCGCTCCTGCGGGACGATCCCGACATGGCCCCGGAACTGGAGTTCGCCCGCCGTTACCACCAGTGCGTGAGCCGTTTGCGAAGTATTCCGCTGGCTGTCCAGCCCCAGACCTACGTCCGTCTGCTGGGGCAACTCCTCGCCGGCGAGTCCGTCCCGTACAGCGGCGAACCGCTCAAGGGCCTGCAGGTCATGGGCCCGCTCGAAACCCGCGCCCTGGATTTCAACAATCTTGTGATTCTCTCCTGCAACGAGGGCGTCTTCCCGCGCCGGAGCGTTTCCTCGTCTTTCATCCCTCCGGAACTGCGCAAAGGCTTCGGCCTGCCCACCTATGAGTACCAGGATGCCGTCTGGGCCTATTATTTCTATCGGATGATCCGCCGGGCCAGCCGCGTCTGGCTCCTATATGACGCCCGGACGGAAAGTCTCCGGTCGGGGGAGGAGAGCCGCTTTATCAAGCAGTTGCAATACCATTTCCGGGTCCCGCTCCGACGGACCGTGGCCGTCGCCCCGCTCCGCCTGCCGTCCGAGGATCTGGAGGTCCCGAAACCTGCCGACATGGCCGCGCGCCTGCGGCAGACGCGCCTGTCGGTGACAGCCATCCAGTCCTACCTGGCCTGTCCCGCCCAGTTCTTCTATGCCTACATGGAAGGGCTCCGGCCCGAGGAGGAAATCGCCGAGTCGCTGGACGCGGGCATGATCGGGTCGGTGTATCATGCCGCCATGCAGGCCCTCTACCTGGGCCCCGTGGCCATGGATCCGGCTTTCCCGATGGACCGCGCCTCGGTGCGGGAAGCCCTCGCCCAGGGACGTGTCGTTCCGCTCCGGCAGGTGTCGGTCGCGTATCTGGAAGACTGGATCCGCCGCCCCAAGGCCATCAAGGCCCGCATCAGGACCCTCATCCAGGCCGAACTCCGCACCATCGATGTGACCGGCCGCAACCTGGTCTTCGAGGACGTTATCCTCCAGTATGTCCTCCAGACCCTGCGGGAAGACCGGCGGCTGCTCCTGGAGGCCGGGAAGGATCATTTCGAGATCCTCGGGTTGGAGGAGCCGCGCTCGTGGACCTTCGAAGGCTACCAGTTCTTCGGCTACATCGACCGGCTGGACAGTTACGAGGACGGGGTGATCCGGGTCGTGGACTACAAGACCGGCAAGGCCGAGAACAAGGAGGTCGAAATCAATGACGGCAATGCCGAGGCGGTGGCGGACCTGCTGTTCGGCCCCGACAACGGCAAGCGTCCGAAAATCGCCCTCCAACTGTTCCTCTATGACATGTACGTAAGCCCGAAGGAAGGGGAGACCGTCGAGAATGTCATCTATCCTGCCGCGCGTCTTTTCTCGGACGGGCCGCTCGTCAGTAGGATGAATGCGAAATTCTCGCAACTTGTGACCGGCCGCCTGCGCGAGGTACTCGCCGAAATGGCCGACCCCGCCGTCCCCCTGCGGCGTACCGAAGACCGCGGGACCTGCCAATGGTGTGACTTCAAAATGATTTGTGGAAGATGATCCGGATTCTCAAAGCCTCCGCGGGTTCGGGCAAGACCTTCCAGCTTGCCAAGACCTACATCCGGCAGATGCTCCGCAGCGACGACCGGAATGCGTACCGGCACATTCTCGCCGTGACCTTCACCAACAAGGCCACCGCCGAGATGAAAAACCGCATCCTCAAGGAACTCGATATCCTCTCGCGGAATCCCGCCGGGTCGGACTATTTCGCGGAATTCAGCCGGGAGTTCGGCGACGAAGATGCCCTCCGGCGGCGCTGTGCGGACCTGCTGACCCGCATCCTGCACGACTACAGCGCCTTCTCGGTGAGTACCATCGACAAGTTTTTCCAAATGACCCTCAAGGCCTTCGCCCGCGAAATCGGCCAGTTTGCCTCCTACCAGGTGGAACTGGACCGGGAATCGCTCCTGCAGGAGAGCGTCGACCGCATCCTGGACGGCCTGTCCGAGGATCGGCCGCAGTTGCTCCACTGGCTGACGGACAGCGTGATGGATCAGTTGCGCAGCGGCGGGAAACTCTCCCTGGAACGCGGACTGGTGTCCATCGCCGGGCAACTCAAGTCCGACGCCCACCGTGACGCCGTCCGGGCCTCCGGGCTGGACGAGTCGCTCATCTATTCCCAACCCTATCTGGAACAGGTCCGTTCCGCGTGCCGTACGTACCGGAAGGAATTCGCCGGGAAAGTGGCCGATGCCGCCGCCCGCGTGCTGGACGTACTTGCCTCCGCGGGCGTAAAACCGGAAGACAGCAATCGTGGCTTCCTGTCCGCCCTGTGGGGTTTCAAGACCCCCAATGATCCCATCGCCCCGCCGACGGAAGCCTTCCTGCGCAAGGCTGCCGATCCCGACCAGTGGTTCGCCAAGGCCAAGGCGCCGGCGCTCATGCCGAAAGTCCGGGGGGTGCTGGATCCCGTCCTCGAGGATTTCACCGCCCTGTTCGGCGATCCCTACCGGGCCTATGCCACCGCCGGCCTCCTGCTCGGCCAGCTCTACGGCCTGCGCATCGCCTCGGAACTCTACCGCGAATTCGACGCCCTGCTCAAGGAAAAGAATGTCATGAGCATCGACGATTCCAACCATATCCTGGAGCGGATTATCGCCGGCAGCGACGCCCCTTTCGTGTATGAGAAACTCGGCGTCCGTTTCGAAGATTTCCTGCTCGACGAGTTCCAGGATACCTCCTCGGTCCAGTGGCGCAATTTCCGGCCGCTGCTCTCCGAGAGCCAGGCCGGCGGGCATGAGAGCCTCATCGTGGGGGATGTCAAGCAGAGCATCTACCGCTGGCGCGGGTCCGACTGGGCCCTGCTGGCCTCCGGCGTGGGGGAAGATTTCCCCGAGGCCCGCGCGGATGAGCCCCTCCGCGAGAACTGGCGCAGCCTGCGGAACATCGTCCGTTTCAACGGCCGCTTCTTCCGCCATGCCGCCGCCGTGCTGGACGCCCAGTACGGCGCGGGGGCCCGGATCGGCAGTCTCTATGCGGATGTGGAGCAGGAAGTGCGGGCCCGGGAGGAAGAACCGGGCCTGGTCCGCTGCACCTTTACCGGCGAAGACCAGTTGCCCCTCATCCTCTCCTCGGTCCGCTCCATCCTCTCCTCGGGCGGCGCCTATGGCCAGATAGCCATCCTGGTACGGGGCAACGAGACGGGCTCGGCCATCGCATCGTACCTCATCGCCCAGGGCGTCCCCGTGATTTCGGACGACTCCCTCCGGGTGAAATCGGCCGTGACCGTGCGGCGCCTGGTTTCCCTGCTGACCTATGTCGAAAACCCGCAGGATGCCGTCGGAAGTTATCTGGCCGCCTCGCTGGGGGTCACGCCGCCGGCCGGCTACCATTCCGTCGTCGATCTGTGCGAGTCGCTGCTGCGCACGCTTTCGGACCGTTTTCCGGACACCGTCGCCGGGGAAGTGCTCTATATCCAGTCCTTCATGGACAACCTGCAGGAGTGGATGGCCACCGGCGGCAACAATCTGCCCGCCTTCCTGCGCTTCTGGGCCGATGCCGACCCGAAGATCGCCTCGCCCGAAGGGACAGACTCGGTGCGCATCATGACCGTCCATAAATCCAAGGGCCTGGAGTTCCCCTATGTGATTTTCCCTTTTGCCGAATCGGTGGGCCTGTTCCGGGGTGAATGGCACTGGAGCCGGCCGGCGCTGGACCATACGCCCCTGGCCGGAAAGGCCGACGGCATCTACCCCGTCCTTCTCTCCGAAAAGAGCCTCGGAACCTGTTTCGCGGGGGATTATACCCGGGAAAAACTGCTTCAGTACGTCGATAACATCAATATTTTCTACGTGGCAATGACTCGCGCCGGGCGCTACCTCCATGTGATTGCGGACAGACCGTCCCGGACGGCCGTCCCGTTCAAGGACATGTCGCAGATCCTGCATGCCTTCCTGGAAGAGGTGCGCGATCCGGAAAAGGCCCGCGAGGCCGCCCTGACGGTCTCTTTGGAAGAAGAGGACGGCGCGGAGGTATTCTCGGTCGGCCGTATGCCGTCGCCGCCCGCCCGGAAGGCCGCTGCGGCCGAGCCCCGGGATGCCGCTTATCCCTCGTATCCGCTCAATCCCGATCCGGGGGAGGCGGACGTCGACGTGCGCGAACGCGGCCGGCTCAAATTCAGCGCGGACGCCGTCGATTTCTTCTCCGCGGAAGGGGAGACCGGCGCCGAGGCTTCCATCCGGCTCAAGGGTATCCTCCTCCATGGCATCCTGGCCTCCGTCGTCCGGGAGGAAGACCTTCCGGACGCTGTGCGGTGGGCTGCCCTTTCCGGCGCCCTGGACCCGGAACAGGTGCCGCTCTACCGCGATTACCTGGCCGGGAAACTGGCCTCCGTGCGGGAGCGGGGCTGGTTCGCCGCGGAGCCTTCCGCCGTCCGCAACGAGGCGGCCGTCATCGGGACGGACGGACTCCTCTGGCGTCCCGACCGGGTCGTGGAAAGTCCGGAGGGCCTGTGTGTCGTCGATTACAAATTCGGGCATGAGGCCCGTCCTGCCTATGCCCGGCAGGTGGCACGCTACTGCGAGTTGTACCGCCGGATGGGCTACGGTCCCGTGCGCGGCTTCCTCTGGTATGTGGAGGAAGACAGGATAGAAGAAGTTTCCTGAAAAAGATATCGGAATCCGCCGAAATCTTCGTATATTTGTCCTTCGGTCCGGGCGTCTCCGGACCGGAAGATTTGGACGATAATACAAGAGCCCTATGCAAGCCGACGAAAATACCATCAAACTGGACTATAATACCGAACGTGAAAAACTCCGCATGCCGGAATACGGCCGGAACGTGCGCCGCATGGTCTGCCAGGTCAAGGCCATCGAAGACCGGGCCAAGCGCTCGGAACAGGCCCGCGCCGTGGTCCGTGTCATGGAACTGCTCAATCCGCAGGTCCATGCCGAGGAGAACTGGGAGCAGAAACTCTGGGACCATCTCTATGCCATCGCCGATTTCGACCTGGATGTGGATTCTCCCTATCCCGCCCCGGTCCCGGAGCAGTATGAGACGCGCCCGCTGACCATCCCCCTGAAGAAAAAGCCCGTGAAGGCGACCCATTACGGCCGCAATATCGAGAGCATCATCGACCTGATCGCCGGCGAGCCCGATGGCGAGCAGAAAACGGCCATGATCCGTTCCCTGGCCATCTACATGCGGCAGCAATACCTGATCTGGAACAAGGACAGCGTGGCCGACGAGACCATTTTCCGTGATATCGAGAAACTCTCCGACGAGCGGATCAAGGTCCCCGAGGGCATCAGCCTGTCGCGCATCTCCTCCGATGCCAACTTCGCCCGTCCGGGCATGAACATGGACTTCGGCAAGCGCCCCGACGGCTTCCAGAAAAAGAAGTTCTACCGGAAGAATTTCCAGAAACGTTAAGGCCTCATGTCTGCGAAGAAACCGTTCCGGCTCTTTTCTTTCTGGCGGGACATGGATCCGCAGCGGAAGGACCGTATCCTGCGCCTGACCGGCCTGGTGCTGGGCGTTTTCGCCCTGGTGACCCTGCTGGCCGTCGTCTCTTACCTCTTTACCTGGAAGGCGGACATGAGTCTCGTGGGCGATCCGGACCGCCTGGATTTCTCGCGGGACGTCCACAATGCAGCCGCCAAGGGCGGCGCCGGCTGGAGCCATCTGCTCGTGGAGCGCTGGTTCGGCCTGGGCGCCTTTGCCGTGGTGGCCGCCCTCTTCCTTCTCGCCGTCCGGCTGATGCGCGGACAGGAATCCCGCTGGCTCCGCCTGACCGTCCTGTCGCTCTCGGGCGCTTTCGTCCTTTCCGTCCTGCTGGCCTTCGTCGGTCACATCGCCGGACTGGACTATGTCTTCGGCGGCGGCCTGGGCGGGGAATGCGGCAGCGTGCTCGTAGCCTGGTCGCTGCAACTTTTCGGACCGGTCGTCAGTGTCATCCTGATCCTGCTGCTGGCCTTTTTCTGGCTGTATGCCGCCAGCCCGCGTTTCTCTGACTGGCTGATGGGCGCCGCCGCTCCGAAGGAGCCCGCCCCGGCGGAAGAGGAGGCGGAGGAGACCCCGGAAGAGGAGACAAAGCCGAAGGGCTTCAACTGGTTCCGGAAAAAGCCCCGGGATCCCGAAACGGAGGAAGATCCCCGTCAGCCGGTAGATTCCCTCGCGCAGCCCGCCGCCGCAGAGCCCGCTCCCGAGCAGCCGGTCGCCGTGGAACCTGCTCCTGTCGCTGCCCGTCCGGCCAAACCCGGCGCCGAAGGCCCCGCGAAGCCCGGTCCCGAAAAGGATGCGGAGGCTTCCGCTTCGACCGGAGAAGGCCTGGAAATCGTTGAGGGCGAGGAACTTTCGACGGAGGTCTATCAGGATCTTCCCCGCATCGACGTGCGGGACGAACTGCGGGATTACCGTTTCCCTCCGCTGACCCTCCTGGACGACTATGCCAATTCCCGACAGGAGGTCTCCGAAGAGGAACTCAAGCGCAACAACTACAAGATCCGCGCGACGCTCAAGACCTACAAGATCGACGTGGACAACGTCAAGGCGGTGGTCGGTCCCACCGTGACCCTCTATAAGGTCTATCCTGCGCCCGGCGTGAAGATCGCCGCCATCCGCAACCTCCAGGACGACATCGCCATGGCCCTTCACGCGAAGGGCGTGCGCGTGACGACCCTCGAAGATTCCGTGGGCATCGAAGTGGCCAACGACCATTCTTCCATCGTCCCGCTCAAGGCCATGCTCAACGACGCCTCCTTCCGCGAGTCCAAGGCCGAACTCCCTGTGGCCATCGGCTACACCATCACCCAGAAAGTGAAGGTGTTCGACCTGACCGACGCGCCCCACCTGCTTGTGGCCGGTGCGACGAAGCAGGGTAAGTCCGTGGGCCTGAACGTCTTGATATCGTCCCTGCTCTATTCCAAGCATCCGTCCGAACTGAAGTTCGTCTTCATCGACCCGAAGATGGTCGAATTCTCGGCCTACGCCCGTCTGCTGAAGCACTATCTGGCCGTCCTTCCCAGCGCCGCCAGCGAGGCGGACGAGATGGCCTCGGCCATCAATAAGACGCCGGAGCAGGCGGAGGCCATCCTCAAGTCGCTCTGCGTGGAGATGGACGAGCGCTACCAGTTGCTCAGCAGCGCGATGGTCAACAACATCAAACTCTACAACGAAAAGTTCCGGAACCGCCGCCTCCTCCCGACCGAGGGCCATAAGTTCCTTCCTTATATCGTTGTCGTCGTGGATGAGTACGCCGACCTGACCATGACGGCCGGTTCGGCCGGCGACGCCAAGGCCCGTGCCCGCAGCATCTCGACCTCCATTATCCGCCTGGCCCAGAAGGGCCGTGCCGCCGGTATCCACGTCGTGCTCGCCACCCAGCGTCCTTCCGTCGATGTGATCACCGGTCTGATCAAGGCCAATTTCCCGACCCGTATCGCCTTCCGCGTATTTTCCAACACCGACTCCCGCACGATTCTCGACGGTCCCGGCGCCGAAAAACTCATCGGCAAGGGCGATATGATCTACTATGCCGGTGCGGATTCCGAGCGCGTCCAATGCGCCTACATCAGCAACGACGAGATCAACCAGGTCAACGATTTCATCGGCGAGCAGGTCGGCTACCGCAAGTCTTACAACACGCCCTATTATCTCCCGGCCCCCGAGCCCGATGCGGCTGAGGACGGCACGGCGATGATCGATATGAAGACCCTCGACGAGCGCTTCGAGGAGGCGGCCCGTCAGGTGGTGATAACCCAGCGCGGCTCCACTTCCGACCTGCAGCGCAAACTCGGCATGGGTTACGCCAAGGCAGGCCGTGTGATGGACCAACTCGAGGCGGCCGGCATCGTCGGGCCGCAGCAGGGATCCAAGCCGAGAGAGGTGCTCGTGGCCGATTTGAACGAACTCGAAGGGATCATCGAAGCCTTCCGCGGCGGTCAGGCCTGATTCTTGAATAGTGTACGGGCATGAAACGTACCGGACTCATTTTCGTCGCTTTGTTCCTGTCGCTCGTACAGGCCTGGGCCGACCCCGCGCTGAAGAAATTCACCGAAAGGGCCGATTCCTCGCTGGTGGCTTTCTCCTACCGTTTCACCGTCCCCGGCAAGATCCCTATGAAGGGATCCGGAACGGCGCTGGTGCAGGGGGACGCCTTTTTTCTGGAGGGGAATGGCGTCGAGGTCTGGTGCGACGGCAAAGAGCGCTGGACGCTGGACCGCGAGGGCTGCGAGGCCGTCGTGGAGGCGGTCGGAGCCGGCGGCGATTTCGCCACGGACCCTGCGCTGCTGGTTTCCTCGGTGGACGAGGTCTTCAGCGAGGTTTCTTCCGGTGCGATGGCTTTCCAGGGGAAAACGCTCCATGGCGTGGTCCTCTCCCCGAAGGTCGATGCCGGCAACGTGACCCGGCTGGTCCTGTATTTCCAGTCCGAGCGGCTCTGCGGCCTGGAGGTGACGGTGGAAGACGGAACCCGCACGGAGTTCGTCCTGTCCGACCTGCGTTTCTCCGCCCGCGGCCCGCTTTCCCGTTTCCGTTTCGATGCTTCCACCCTGGATGCCTCCTGGGTGCTCACCGATCTGCGTTAACCCCTTATTTTTCCAGTTGGAAACCCGAAGAATGCCAGGTGGACATCTGTCCGTCCTGGTCGAATATGAGGTAGCCCTCCAGGTCCGGACGGCTTTCAATCAGTTCCCGCGCCGCGTCCAGGCCGATGACCATGCAGTCGGTCGCGTAGGCGTCGGCGGTGGTGGCGTCCGGTGCTACAATGGTGGCGCTGAGCAGGTTATGCGAAACCGGATAGCCGGTCCGCGGGTCGATGGTGTGGGCGAATTTCCGGCCGTCACGGACATAGAACTTGCGGTAATTGCCTGACGTGACCACGCCGTGCGGCCCTCCGTCCGAGGTCCAGATGCCCTGGAGCGACGCGCCGGGCGTGTTGTTGCCGTCCTCGGGCCTGTCCACCCCCAGGCGCCAGGGTTTCCCTTCCGGATTGACCCCGTCGCAGTAGATTTCCCCGATGTCCACCAGCATGTCCTTCACCCCGATGCTGTAGAGATAGCGGGCGATGACGTCGCAACTGTATCCCTGGGCAATCGCGTTGAAATTCAGTTTGGGAAGGGGCAGGGAAGGGTCGTCGGTCAGGCTGCCGTCTTCCGGCAGTTCTGCCTTGAGCCGCTTCATGCCGCAGGTTGCCAGCAGGGCGCGGACGGCATCGTCGTCGGGAAAGGAATCCCGGGTGAATCCGAAGCCCCAGGCATCGAAGAGGGGGGCGGCGGCCACGTCCACGGCCCCGTCCGTTTCCTCCCAGATCCGGCGGGAACGGGCATAGATGTCGCGGAACATGGCGTTGGGATGCACCTCCTCGCCACGGTTCAGGCGGCTCAACTGCGAGGCCTTGTTGTAGCCGGAGAGGGTGTTGTCGATCTCCACCAGCAGGGAATCGATGCGGGCGCGGATGACGTCCGGGCGCTCCTTGACCCCTTTCAGGTTCATCTTGACGGCATAGACACCGCCCTGTGCATAACCGCTGGCGACGATATAGCGGTCCTGCCGGCATCCTGCTGCCAGACAGAGAAGGCCCAGGAGCAGGGATATGTGGAAAAATGCTTTCATTTGGCCCTTATTTTGCACAAAGATAGCGGATTTTCGCGTAAAAATTAGCATCTTTGCATGATACAAGCGAATTAGGATGAAGACTGGAAAAATATGGCTTGCCCTGGCCGTCCTTGCGGGGACCCTGGCCGTCTCGTGCAAGAAAGATGATCAGACTACGACCTATGCGTCCTTTTCCGGGAGCGTACGGATCGCCGGCAACCTGCCCCGTTTCGTACGCGCCGGCGAAAAGTACGCGCTGACCGCCTCCGGCATCTCCCGCTCCGACGGCGGAGACTACGGTATCTATTGGACCTACACCACCTCCGACGACCGCGACACCACCAAGAAAGTCAGCCAGGCGACGGCGGATCCCTTCATTTTCGAGGTCCCGGACACCCTCTGCACCATTACGGTCCGGAGCACCTTCTTCGCTTCCGGATACTACACTTCTTCCGGTTCCGTCAGGACCACCGTCATCAGCCGGCGTTCCCTCAAGGGGCGTTCCTTCACCCCGGTCAAGTTGCTGATCGACTCCCGTGACAACCATCGTTACTATTTTACCACTGCCGGCGGACTGGATTGGATGGCGGAGAACCTTTCCCATGGCCCCGAAGGCGGCCTGTACGAGAACTCCGATGCCATGGAAGACGTGTTCGGACGCTATTACACCTGGGCGGAAGCCCGGAGCGCCTGCCCGGAAGGCTGGCGCCTGCCGACCGAAGCGGAGTGGGAAGCCCTCTGCGGCGACGGCAAGGATGCGGTCAAGGACCTGATATCCGCCGCCACCTTCAATTATGTCCCGATGTGGGACTATTGGCCGAATGTCGGCGACCCGACCCTCAAATATGGCTTCGAGGCCCTTCCGAGCGGATATGCCACCGTGGCGGACGGCGTCTATTCCTTCCCGGAAAAGGTGGAATTCGCCGCCTATTGGACGGCGGACGAGGCGGACGAGGACCACGCCATCTACAAGTATTTCCACGAGAAAAACCCCGACCTGATGACCGGCCGGGGCGATAAGGAAAGTTTCGCAGCGACAGTCCGCTGCGTGCGCTAACTATTTGACGAACATAACCGCTTCCGCGATGGAGGCGAGTTTCGTGTCGGCACTGTCGGCCCGGCTTGCAAGGATGCAGGGGGCGGTGGTGCCGACCAGCATTCCGGCCTGGCGCACGCCCGTGCAGAGTTTGGAATTGGTCTTCCAGAAAACGTTGGCGGACTCGATGTTGGGGAACACGAGGCAGTCGGCGTCGCCGGCGACCGGGCTCACGAGTTTCTTGATCTGGACCGACTCGGCGTCGATGGCCACGTCGAGGGCGAGGGGACCGTCACCGATGCAGGAACGGATCTGGCCGCGGTCGCACATCTTGGCGAGCATGGCGGCCTCGATGCAGGCCGGCATGGAATCGAGCATCTGCTCGGAAGCGGCGATGAAGGCCACTTTCGGCTTGGCGATGCCGAAAGCGCGGGCCACGTCGGTCACATAGCCGGTGATCTTGACTTTCTGGCGGAAATCCGGCTGCGGGATAACGGCCATGTCGGTCAGGAAGATCAGTTTGTGGTACTGCGGGTTCTCGATCACGCCGACATGGCTGAGGACGCCCTTGGGCGGCAGCAGACCGGTTTCCTTGTTGAGAATGGCGCGGAGGAATTTGTCGGTGGAGCAGAGGCCCTTCATGAGCACGTCGCCTTCTTTCTCACGGACCATTTCCACGGCCTTGGCGACCGCCTTGAGTTCGACGGGTTCGTCCACGATGGTGAATTTGGCGATGTCGATGCCTTCCTGTTCGCAGACGTCGGCGATCAACTTCTTGTCACCGACGAGGATGGCGGAAATGATGCCCAGGTCAACGGCCTTGGACGCGGCTTCGATGGTGTGGGAGTCGACTGCCCAGGCAGCGACCATTTTTTTGCTGATGCCGTCGGCCTTGAGGGCGGCGAATACATCGGAAAATTTGGTGATCATTATGCTAAGTTTTTGACAATGTGCATGGTGTCGCGGGCGATGACAAGTTCCTCGTCCGTGGTGATGGAAGCGGCTTTGACCGGGGAGTCCGGCCGGGAGATGACGGCGTCGCCATGGGCCTTCTCGTTGGCCTCGCAGTCGAAGCGGAGCCCCAGGTAGTCGAGGTGCTTGCAGACGCCGTAGCGGTACCAGGCGTTGTTTTCGCCGACCCCGCCGGTGATGACGATCAGATCGACGCCGTTCATCACGGCGGCGAACATGCCGATGTTCTTGACCGTATCGTAGAGGAGTTTCTGGATGACGAGCTGGCACAACGGGTCGCCCGCATCGGCCATGGACTTGACGTCGCGCGTGTCGCTGGTCTTGCCGGAAAGGCCGAGGAAACCGCTCTTCTTGTTCATGATGTCGGTCATCTGGTCGGGCGTGAGGCCTTCCTTCTTCATGATGTAGGGAACGATGTTCGCGTCGATGTTGCCGCAGCGCGAGCCCATGATCATGCCCTCGAGCGGGGTGAAGCCCATGGAGGTATCGACGACTTTGCCGTTTTCGATGGCCGTGACGGAACTGCCGTTGCCGATGTGGCAGGTGATGATGCGGGAATGATCGAGGTCCACGCCGCAGAGTTTCGCGCCCTTGGCGGCGACGAACTGGTGGCTGGTGCCGTGGGCGCCATAGCGGCGGACGCGGTATTTCGTGTAGTACTCATAGGGGAGGGCATACATATAGGCGTACTTCGGCATGGTCTGGTGATAGGCCGTGTCGAAGGTGACGACCTGCGGAACCTTGGGCAGGGCTGCGCTGACGGCGCGGATGCCGAGCAGGTGGGCGGGATTGTGGAGCGGGGCGAAGTCGCAGCAGAGTTCGATTTTCTCCAGGACATCGTCATTCACCAGGGCGCTTTCGGAGAAGTATTCGCCGCCATGGACGATGCGGTGACCGACGGCGGCGATCTCGTCGAGCGACTTCAGGACACCGTCCTTGGGGTTGGTAAGGGCCTTGAGCACCCATTCCATACCCGCTTTGTGGTCGGGGATCGGGGTCTCCTTGCTGCGTTTTTCGCCGCCTTTCGGGGCATATTGTACGGCGCTGTTACCGAGGCCGATTCTTTCGACGATGCCTTTGGCGATGAGATCGTAATCGTCGTCCGTCCTCATGTCCAGAACCTGGTACTTGATGGAAGAACTTCCGCAGTTGATAACGAGGATAATCATAAAAAAGTGCTTAGATTTTTACTGTATGTCTGGCAAAGTTAGGAAAGAATCACTACTTTAGCAAGAACTATGGACGCAAGAGCGCAGAATATAACCGCTTTGTCGCTTCCTTTTGCGGCGGGGGCCGCAGCCGGTATTTTGCTATCCGGCTGTGGGGCATCGGTTTACGGCCTGGCGCCTGTGTCTTTCCTCCTGACTGCCCTTGCGGGCGTGCTGCTGGCGACGGGCCGGCTGCGTTCCTTGCCCGCGGTGCTGGGCATGGTCTTTTGTGCCGGCCTCTGCTGCGGCCTGCTCGGCTCCCTTACGGCCCCGGGACGGCATGTAGCCACCATGGGCCGGGTCCGGGACCTGATCGCCGCCATCCCGTATCCCTCCGCCTCTACGGGCGGACTTGTGCAGGCCTTGACGACGGGCGACCGTTCGCTGCTGTCGCCGGAAACGGTGGCGGCATTCCGGCAGAGCGGCGCCTCGCATATCCTGGCGCTCTCGGGACTTCATCTCGGGATTATCTATCTGATGCTGAGCGGCTTGACGTCGGTCTTCGGGCACTCGCGTCCGGCGCGGTCCCTGCGCTATGCCTTCCTGGTGGGCCTTTCCGGCCTGTATGCCGTCGCTACGGGCGCCTCGCCCTCCATCGTCCGCGCCTTCCTCTTCATCCTGCTGGGGGAGACCGCCCGTCTGCTCGGCCGACGGGTTCGCCCGCTTTCTGTCTTTTGCGGGGCGCTGACCCTCCAGTTGGTGCTTGATCCGACCGTCATCCGTTCCGTCGGCTTCCAACTTTCCTATCTGGCCATGGCCGGCATTTTTCTGGTTTTTCCCGTCCTCCGCGCGTGGTATCCGGCTTCTTCCGCCCCCGGCGCGCCCTCCCGTGGCGCGAGACCCCGTCTGACAGACCGCCTCGACCTGCCCCGGCGCATCTGGGAAGCCGCCGCCCTTGCCATCTCCTGCCAACTACTGACCGCCCCGCTCGCCTGGCTGCGCTTCGGGACCTTCCCGCGCTACTTCCTCCTGACCAACCTGCTTGCCATGCCCCTGACCACCGTCGTCATGGTCCTTTCGGTCGCCACCGTCCTCCTGTCCGCCCTCGGCTTCTGTCCGGCTTTCCTGATCGTCTGGAATGACGTCGCCGTCCAGACCCTTCTCCGGCTCCTGGAACTCATCGCCTCCCTGTAGGATTCCCGTAAATCGTGAAAAAATCGCCAAAAAACTTGCACAATCCAAAAAAGGTCCTTACCTTTGTGGTCCACAAATGGGGTATTAGCTCAGTTGGTAGAGCGTTTGAATGGCATTCAAAAGGTCAGGAGTTCGATTCTCCTATGCTCCACGGAAATCAGCCTTCTACACACGTAGGAGGCTGATTGCTATT
>CAMIYB010000015.1 GCA_946402945.1 uncultured Bacteroidales bacterium
CCGCCCCGGACCGTTTCACCGATCCGCTCTTCAACCTGCTGACCGGCGGTATGATTCTCGGCTCCTGCTTCATGGCGACGGACTACGTGACTTCGCCGATGAGCCTTTGGGGCGGGGTCGTCTTCGGCGTAGGCATCGGCTTTATCACGCTGATGATCCGGTATTTCGGTTCTTATCCGGAAGGCATGAGCTTCGCCATCCTGCTGATGAATGCGACCGTGCCGCTGCTGAACCGTTGGTTCCACCAGAAAAAATACGGGAGGGCATAAGATGGCGGTACAATCCAATCTCAAGAGCATGGTGCTCTGTCTGACTACGGTCTGTCTGGTCTGCTCGGCCCTGCTGGCCGGCGTCTATGCCATGACCAAGGCCCCGATCGACGAGACGTCGGCCCGCATTCTCCGCGAATCCATCGGCGCCGTGCTGCCGGAAGGCGGCGAACTGTCCGAGCCGGTCGCGGCGGAAGTCGGAGGACAGCAGTCTGAATATTATGTACTTACGAAAGACGGAGCGCCGGCGGCCTATGCGGTCAAGTCCTGCGTCCCCGGCTTCGGCGGCACGCTGGAGGTGATGGTGGGCGTGACGGCGGACGGCGTGGTGTACAACACCTCCGTCCTTTCCCACCAGGAGACCCCGGGCCTGGGCGCCAAATGTACGACGGATGTCCCGTTCATGGAGCAGTGGCGCGGTTTCGACCCTGCCGCCAGGGTGCTTGCGGTCCGGAAGGACGGCGGGGACGTGGATGCCATCACGGCTTCCACCATTACCTCCCGGGCCTATACGCTGGCCGTTAAAAATGCGGTCGATCTGGTCCGTTCCCTGGCCGGGGCGGCCCCGACCGACGGGGCTACGGGCGCTTCCGTCCGTCCCGCTGAAACGCAAAACGATGGAGGACAAGACAATGAGTAAGTTCCAACTGATCACCAAAGGTCTGGTCAAGGACAACCCGACCTTCGTCCTGCTGCTGGGTATGTGCCCGACGCTGGCCACCACCACTTCGGCCGTCAACGGCCTCAGCATGGGACTCGCGACCCTCTTCGTCCTGGTCCTTTCCAACATGGCCATTTCGGCCATCGCTCCGGTGGTGCCCGACAAGGTCCATATCCCCGTTTACATCGTCGTGATCGCCACCTTTGTGACCATCCTCCAGTTGCTCATGCAGGCCTTTACGCCGGGCATCTATGCGACCCTCGGCCTCTTCATCCCCCTGATCGTGGTCAACTGCATCGTCCTCGGCCGGGCGGAGGCCTTCGCCTCGAAGCATTCCGTCGGGGATTCCGCCCTGGACGGACTGGGCGTGGGACTGGGCTTTACCCTGAGCCTGACGGTCATCGGCCTGGTCCGCGAAATTCTCGGCAGCGGTTCGGCTTTCGGCTGGAAGTTCCTTCCGGGCGACGGCATGCTCGCTTTCGTGATGGCCCCGGGCGCCTTCCTGGTGCTGGGCTATCTGATGGTCCTCTTCAACAAATACCTGGCAAAGAAGTAGCCTTATGATGGAAATCCTGCTTATCATTGTATCGGCGATATTCGTCAACAATATCGTCCTGGCGCAGTTCCTGGGCATCTGCCCCTATCTGGGCGTCTCCAGCAAACTGTCCACGGCCAGCGGCATGTCCGCCGCCGTGTGCTTCGTCATCACCCTGGCCACCCTCGTGACCTATCTCCTGAACAAATATCTGCTGCTGCCCTTCGGCCTGGAGTTCCTCCAGACCATCGCCTTCATTCTGGTGATCGCGGCCCTCGTCCAGATGGTGGAGATCGTCCTGAAGAAGGTGAGTCCCTCGCTGTATCAGGCCCTGGGCATCTTCCTGCCCCTGATCACGACCAACTGCGCCGTGCTCGGCGTGGCCATCAACGTGGTTACCAAGGAGTTCACCTTCGGCCTGCCCTCCCACATGCTCGGCCTCGGCGAAGCGGTGCTCTACGCTTTCGCGACCTCCCTGGGCTACGGCCTGGCGATGGTGCTTTTCGCCGGTCTGCGCGAGCATCTGGCGCTGAATGACGTGCCGAAGTCCTTCCGCGGCGTCCCAATCGCCCTGATTACGGTCGGTATTCTCGCCATGGCCTTCATGGGCTTCTCCGGAATTGCTTAATACTTAGAAAGATATGAAACGCTTCCTCCTCATTGTTCTGGCTTTGGCGGCCGGTGCCGCCATCGCTTCCGCCCAACCCCGCGCACTCGGTATCCGGGCCGGCTGGGGAACGGATGTGGATTACGAACACACCATCGTCAATGACAATTTCATGGAGTTTACCCTCGGTATGGGCTTCGGGATGGGGGAGACCCTGACCCCTTACCTGAGCGCCGCCGCCCTGTACAACTTCATGATCGCGCGTCCCGACTGGACGCCGCGCGGCACCTGGGGCTTCTATGCCGGCCCCGGCGCGGGCGTGTTTTTCACCCGGGACTGGGCCGCCGGCGGTATTGTCGGCGACATCGGCCTGGAATTTACCTTCTGGTTCCCCCTGCAACTTTCCCTGGACGTCCGTCCGGCCCTGATGTTCGGTAACGGCGGCATCCGGACCGACCTGATTCCGAACTTCGCGCTCGGCGTCCGCTACGCTTTCTAAGCGCAGATGGAAAAGGAGCGGACCATCCTGGGGATCGATCCCGGTACGAACCTTCTGGGCTTCGGCATCATCCATGCCGTGGGCCGGAAGGTTTCCTACGTGGATATGGGGGTCCTGGATATGCGCAGGGACAAGGATCCGCTCCGCAAACTGAGCCAGATCTACGAGACCGTCAGCGAGGTCTGCAAGACCTACCGTCCCGACGAGATGGCCGTGGAATCGCCTTTTTACGGAAAGAACGCGCAGGTCATCCTCAAACTCGGCCGGGCGCAGGGCGCGGCGCTGATCGCCGCCCTGGAGTACGGCATCCCCGTGAGCGAATATGCCCCGCGCAAGGCCAAGGAGGCCATCGTAGGAAACGGCGCCGCTTCCAAGGAACAGGTGCAGATGATGCTCGAGAAGACCCTCGGCGTGAAACTCGAATCCGCTCACCTGGATGCGACCGACGCCCTGGCCATCGCCCTCTGCCATTTTTACGAGACTTCCTCGCCGCTCGCTTCCGTCAAGGGAGCCGGCAGTTGGGAGAAATTTATCCAGGCCCATCCCGACCGGGTCAAATGACATTAAACCTTCGCCGGCCTCCCGTGTCAAAGATTGTATGAAAAACCTAAGCCGAAGAATCCTTGCGAGCCTCGCCGCGCTGCTTGTGCTCCTCCCCGTGTCCGCCCAGCAGCGGAACATCACCCTGACGCTCCAGGACGCCTCCTCCGGCGAACCGGTGGCCTTTGCCACGGTCTCCCTGACCAAAAAGGGGGCGCAGAGTGCCTACAAATACATGCTGACCAACGACAAGGGGCAGGCGACCCTTGAAAAACTGGCCTCCGGCGAATATGTCCTCAAGGCGGAACTTCTGGGCTACAAAGCCCTCTCCCGCGATGTCAAGGTGGAGAAGGAGCCCATCGACCTCGGCGTACTCAAGATGGATCCCGATACGGAAATGCTGGAGGCCGCGCGCGTCAGCGACGTGGGCAACCCCATCGTCATCAAGAAGGATACCATCGAATACAACGCCTCTTCCTTCAAGACCACCGACAACGACATGCTGGAGCAACTGCTCAAGAAACTCCCCGGCGTGGAGGTGGCCGAAGACGGCTCCATAACGGCCAATGGACAGACTATCAGCAAGATAACCATCGACGGAAAGACCTTCTTCCTGGACGATCCGCAACTGGCCTCTAAGAATATTCCCGCCAAGATCATCGACAAGGTGAAGGTGGTGGAGAAGAAATCCGAGCAGGCCGAATTCACCGGCATCGACGACGGCAACGAGGAATTCGTCATCGACCTGAGCATCCAGAAGGGCATGATGCACGGCCTCTTCGGCAATGTGATGCTGGGCGGCGGCCACGACGTCCCGTCTCCGGAAAACACGATGAATGACTGGCGCTTCCAGGGCGCCGGCTTCCTGGGCCGTTTTACCGACAAGGACCAGATCAGCGTCATCCTCAACGGCAACAACACCAACAACCGGGGTTTCAACGACCTGGCCGGCAGCATGATGCAGGGGATGCGCGGCGGTGGCGGCGGCATGGGCCGCGGACAGGGCGGCTGGGGCATGGGCAACGGCATCACGACCTCCTGGATGGCCGGCCTCAACGGCGCCACCACGCTCTTCGACAACAAGATGGACCTGCAGGGGAACTACCTCTACAACGGTTCGAGCAAATATGTCGAGGAGATCAGTGACAAGATTACCTACCTGGACGGTTACAACCGCATCGACCATAGCCAGGGCAGCAGCGTGACCGGCACCTGGGGCCATCGGGTGGGCGCCCGCGTCGAGCACAAATTCTCCGAGAATACCTCCATCCTCTTCCAGCCGCAGTTCAATTTCGGCGGCGGTGACTTCAGCGAGCAGAGCGACTTCTATGCCGACAAAGACCTCCTGGACGGGAAGGATCCGACCCGGCTCAGCGAGGGTTTCAGCCGCAACCTGGGCAGCAGCCGCAACCAGCAGGCCAACGGTTTCCTCCTCTTCCGCCAGCGCCTCGGCGCTCCCGGACGGACGCTCTCCGTCATGGGGCGCTACAATTTCCAGAATACCGACATGGAGGGCCTGAACCAGTCCCTGACGGTCAATCACAGCGGCGGCGCCGCCACCACCGATCCGGTCAACCAGCGCTACGACCAGAATCGCTTCAACCGTTCCCTTTCCGCCCGTCTGACCTATACGGAGCCACTCGGCAAGGGCTTCTTCGTCGAGGCGAACTACTCCTTCTCCTGGTCCAAGAATACTTCCTGGAAGAATACTTTCAGCAGCCAGGACAACAGTGCGCTTGCCGCCGATGTGCTCGCCCTTTCGGCCCGGGACCAGTACCGTCCCTTCAATCCGGAGAGCGACGGGCAGAGCGACCTCTATTCCAACAGCATTCTCAACCGTTCCATCGACCAGCGCATCGGCGCCAATTTCGTGTACCAGGTGGATAAACTCCGCGCCCAGCTCGGCGTGGCGGCCAATCCCAACCATACCTACAACGAGACCAAGGGTTACAGTCCCTTCGATTCGGGCGTCCGCTGGAACTGGGCCCCGCAGGCCATGTTCTGGTACGAGTTCGGGGAGAATTCCAATGCCCGTTTCTTCTATTTCGGCCGGAGCCAGCAGCCCTCCACCAACCAGCTCATGCCGGTGCTGGACAACAGCAACCCGCTGGCCGTCTCCCTGGGTAATCCTTACCTGACGCCTTATTTCAACCACGGCTTCCGCGGAGAATTCCGCATGACCAACAAGAAGACCTTCTTCTCCCTGAATTTCAACCTGGACGGCAACATCAACCAGAATCCCGTCGTGAGCGCGACCTGGTACGAGGACGGGAGCGCGGCCCAGTATTCCATGCCGGTCAACGGCCATACGGGCGGCAACGTCAATGTGCGGATGTTCATCAACGTGCCGATCGCCAAGAGCAAGTTCAGCATTTTCTCCATGACCCGGGCCGGCTACACCAACAGTTCTTCCTACGTGGGCAGCGCCGCCCTGAACATGAGCGGGTACTACAAGGACGACGGGACTTTCGACTACGACAAATTCCATACGGAAGTTCCTGACATGGACAAGGATGCGCGCTTCTCGCTCAATACCATCCAGTCCGTCGTCGCCGTTGAACGCCTCCGCCTGACCTACCGCAGCGACCTGGTGGAACTGACCGCCGGCGCACGGACGCGGATGAACAAATCGTGGTACACCATCGCCACGGCCCGGACCCAGACCACCTGGAACAACCAGCTCACCGCTTCGATGAACTGGACCATTCCCGGCGGGGTCGGCCTGGTGGCGGACGTCAATTACAACTGGTACCGCGGCTACACCACCCCGCAGGAATCCGAAGTCATCCTCAATGCGGAGATCACCAAACTGCTCTTCAAGAAGCGGATGACCCTCTCGCTGAAGGCCTATGACATCCTCGCCCAGGCCAAGAACCTCTCCATTTCGGATGCCTCCAACTACCATTCCGAGTCCTGGAACAACACCCTGGGCCGTTACATCATCCTGTCGGTAACCTGGCGTTTCGGCAATTACGGCGATGCGATGAAGAACATGCGCGGTGGTCCCGGCGGTCCCGGCGGCGGACGTCCTCCGAGGATGTAGTCTCCGCCACTCGCGGGAAAGCCCGCCCCGGAGTGGCTTTTATCGTTACAAGGTTTGGTTGTTCGCCCAAAAGGGCGTATTTTTGCAGAACCGTTCCAAAAAGGGACGGGTGATGCGACATGGTCGGACAGATTACCCCCGAAATGAAATATGTGGTGGACCAGCTGGTCCCGTGTTTCGGTGTCGATGGCGGCAAGCGCCTCAAGCCCGCGGCCTTCATGGATATGGCCCAGGAAATTGCCTACCTGGCTGCCGAGGCCATGCATTTCGGCTACGACGAACTGGCCTCCGCCGGGACGGCCTGGGTGCTGTCCCGCCTCCATTTCCGTTTTGTGGAAGTTCCCCTGTGGCGTGACCGCGTCCGGCTCTATACCTGGCACAAAGGCCCCTACGGCCCCTTTTATCTGCGTGACTTCCGCCTTTGCGGCGAAAACGGCGCGCCCCTGGTCGAGGCCACCAGTTCCTGGGTCATCCTCGATGTAGCCAGCCGCCGGATGATGCGGACCAACGAGATCACGGAGATGATTCCGGAGAGCACGATCTGCCACGAAGACGCCATCGCGGAGCCCGCCGGGAAGGTGGCCATGCCCCGCGGCCTGGAACGTGAGGAGGCCGGGGAGCACCTTGTCGCCTATTCCGACGTGGATTTGCTCGGCCATACCAACAACGCGCGTTACGTGGTCTGGGCCATGGACTGCATCCCTTACGGGGAGATTTCCGGAAGGGATGTCAGCGAGGTCGCGGTCAATTTCAACCACGAGACCCGTCCGGGCGACCGGGTCCGCCTGCAGCGCTGCCGGGAAGGGGATTCCTTCTGGGTGGAAGGCACGGTGGAGGATCGCCCGGTGTTCTGCGCAAAAATCAGTTTCCGGCCATGAAAGAGCTTATCTTCGGTACGGGCATCGCCCATTCCATCCTGCTGTTCTCCTTCGTCATCGGGGGAGGACTGCTTCTGGGCAAATGGAAGATCAAGGGAATCAGCATCGGCTCGACCTGGATCCTGTTTGTAGGCATCCTCATGAGCCATTTCGGCTTCCTCTCCCATCCGGTCGTCCTGGCCTTCATGAAGGATTTCGGCCTGATACTCTTCGTCTTCTCCATCGGCCTGCAGGTCGGACCGGGCTTCTTCCATTCTTTCCGGGCGGGCGGCGTGAAATTGAATGTCCTGGCGCTTGTCCTCGTGCTTCTTTCGGTCCTCGTGACCTGGCTTATCCATCTGGTGACGGGGGAGGACCTCCAGACCATGACCGGCGTCATGAGCGCCGCCGTGACCAATACGCCCGGCCTGGGTGCGGCTCAGCAGACCGTCATGGATGCCTATGCCGCCGAGGGGCTGAGCGCCGAATCCGCCGCGGAGACTTCGTCCCGCATGGCCTCGGCCTATGCCGTCGCCTATCCTTTCGGCGTGCTGGGCGTCATTTTCCTGCTGATGCTCGCCAAACGGCTGTTCCGGATCGATCTGGAAAAGGAGCAGCAGGCCCTCAAAGTCAGCGGTGGAGAGGTGGAATCGGCCCGCCGCATGCACTGCGAGGTGGAGAATCCGGCCATCTTCGGCAAAGCCCTCCGGGATGTGGTCCTGGACCTGGGCGACCAGTTCGTCGTCTCCCGCATCATGCGGGACGGCGTGATCTCCATCCCGGGACCGGATACCGTTCTCCGGCAGGGAGACCGCCTCCTGATCGTGACCACGCCCCGCAATGTGGACGCCATCCGCATTATCTTCGGGGAAGAAGTTCCCATGCATGTAAGCGACTGGCAGAAAATGGATGACGTGATGGTGACGCGCCGCCTGGCCATCACCAAATCGTCCATGACGGGCAAACGCCTGCGGGAACTCAACATCCGGAAGGCCTACGGCGTCACGGTGACCCGCGTCCTGCGCGCCGGCATCGAACTGGTCGCCCGGGCCGACCTCATTCTCCAGATGGGCGACACCATCCAGGTGGTCGGGCCGAAGAGCAATATCCAGGATGTGGCACGTCTGGTGGGAAATGAGCCCGAGACGCTCTCACATCCGAACCTGGTGCCCATTTTCTTCGGCATCGTGCTGGGCGTCATTTTCGGCTTCCTGCCCATCCGCTTCCCGGGAATCCCGCAGCCGGTCCGTCTCGGTCTGGCCGGCGGCCCGCTGATGGTCGCCATCCTCCTGGGACATTTCGGTCCGCAGTTGAAAATCACCACCTACACCACCTTGAGCGCCAATATGATGATACGCGAAATCGGTATTTCCTTCTTCATGGCGGCGGTCGGCCTGGGGGCCGGGCAGGGCTTCGTTTCCTCCCTGGTCGGCGGGGGTTACTGGTGGATCCTCTACGGTGCGCTGATCACCCTCATTCCCGTTGCGCTGATCATCGTGATCGCCCGGGTGCTGTGCAAACTGAATTTCTACCAGATCTGCGGCCTCGTGACGGGCGGCACGACCAATGCGCCGGTGCTTTCCTTCGCCCAGAGCGCCTATGGAACGGATTATACCTCCGTCAACTATGCCACGGTCTATCCGCTGACGATGTTCCTGCGCGTGCTGGTGGCCCAGTTGCTGATCCTGATAGCCCTCTAGCCTATGGAACTGGTCTATCCCGCCTCGCCGGCGCCCCTCCTGCCCCGTCCCCATGCGGACAGCCCTTCCCCGGAGATCCTCCCGGGCGAAGAGGTGCTGCCGGTCGTCGAGCCGACGGGCATGGTGGTAGGCCGCACGACCCGTCGCTATGTCCATGGCGGATCCATGCTCCTGCATCCGGTGGTCCACCTGCATATCATCGACCGTTACGGCCGCCTGTACCTGCAGAAACGTGCTGCGGACAAGGACCTGCTGCCCGGCTACTGGGATATCGCCGTCGGCGGCCATGTCGGCTATGGGGAGTATATCCGGGAGGCCCTTTTGCGCGAGGCGTCCGAAGAACTCGGACTGACCCGTTTCAATCCCATCCCCTTGAAAACCTACCTCTGGTCCGGGACGCAGGAACGGGAACTGGTCAGCGTTTTTGCCGCCGTGGGCCATTTCGACCTGCATCCCGACCCGGCCGAAGTGGCCGAAGGACGCTGGTGGGAGATGAAAGAAATCCGAAATCATTTGGGAAAGTCCGTCTTTACTCCTAACTTTGAAGGTGAGTTCGTCCAGTTGCGGAAAATGCTGGAGTCCTTGCTGTAGAATATGGAGATACACCGTCTGCCCCGCCTTCTTTCCACTTCCGCCCTCAAAGCCTGGGCGGCATCCCTGAAGGAACCCTATGCCTTTCTCGCCACCGCTGCGGTGGCCGAAGGCGCTTTCATGCAGCGCCGCCTTCTCGGCGTGGCCGCGGACAGCGGCGCCGACATGGTCTATGCCGACCATTACGATGTGGCTGCCGACGGCAGCCGGACGCGCCATCCGCTGATCCCCCTGCAGGAAGGCGCCCTGCGGGACGATTTCGATTTCGGCCCCCTGTGGCTGCTCAGGACGGAATCGCTCCGGAAAGCTCTCTCGCAGATGGACAGGGAATACAACTGGGGCGCGCTCTATGACCTCCGGCTCCGGCTGGGAGGCATCGTCCATGTCGGCGAGTGCCTCTACAGCGTCGTTCCTGACGACCTTCGCGCCTCGGGACAGAAGCAGTTCGACTATGTGGACCCGCGCAACCGGGCCGTGCAAGTGGAAATGGAGCAGATCTGTACGGACTATCTGCGCCGGACGGGCGGCCTGCTCACCGGCGAGCCTCTCCCGGTGGAGCACGATGCGGCCGGTTTTCCGCTCACGGCGTCCGTCGTCATCCCGGTCTATAACCGGGTCAGGACGGTCGGGGATGCCGTCCGGAGCGCCCTGGCGCAGGAGACGGATTTCCCCTTCAATGTCATCGTGGTGGACAACCATTCCACCGACGGGACGACGGAACTGCTACGCTCCGTCGTCGACCCGCGCCTGGTCCATCTGATCCCGGAACGGGACGACCTGCTCATCGGCGGCTGCTGGCAAACCGCCGTGGAAGACCCGCGCTGCGGACTCTTCGCCGTCCAACTCGACAGCGACGACCTGTATGCCGGCCCGGATACCCTCCGGAAGATGGTGGAGGCCTTCCGCCGCGAAAAGGCGGCCATGGTCATCGGCTCGTACCAGATGACGGACTTCGACCTCAAACCCATTCCGCCGGGGGTGATCGACCACCGCGAATGGACCCCGGAAAACGGTCGCAACAATGCCCTTCGTATCAATGGCCTCGGCGCCCCGAGGGCCTTCTACGTGCCGCTCCTGCGGGAAATCGGTTTCCCGAACGTCAGTTATGGCGAGGACTACGCCGTGGGCTTGCGCATCAGCCGGACCTGGCGCATCGCCCGCGTCTGGGAGCCGGTGTACTGCTGCCGCCGCTGGGAAGGGAATTCCGACGCCGCCCTGAGCCAGGAGCGCATCAATGCCAACAACGCCTATAAGGACAGTCTCCGTACCCTCGAACTGAAAGCCCGCCGTCAGCGATGAAACGCGAAACCATCGATAAATTTGTCCGGGACCAACTCTCCGTCTGGCCCGCCGCAGCCGCGAATTTCCGTGCCCTCAAGCAGGCCCAGACCCGCGAAATGGACTTCGGGGGCCTGCACATCCGCCTCCAGCACAATCCGGAGCGCATCCGCTCTTCGGCCGCCAAACTCGACGAGGCCTCCATCCGGGCCCGGCGCTGTTTCCTCTGTGCGGAAAACCGTCCTCCGGAGCAGCGCTCGCTGCCCTTCGAGGGCCGGAAGGGCAGGGGATACCACATCCTCGTCAATCCCTATCCGATCTTCCCTTCCCATCTGGTCATCGCCCGAGACGTCCATGTGGACCAGTCCATCTGGAAGCAGTATGTCGATATGACGGACCTGGCGCGGCTGTATTCCGATTTCACCGTTTTCTACAACGGTCCGCGCTGCGGGGCCTCCGCCCCGGACCACCTCCATTTCCAGGCGGCTCCGCGTTCGCTGATGCCCCTCGAGGTGGCCGTGGACGACCTGCTGGACCGCATCCGCCCGGACGACAGCGGTGTCCCCAACGGGGAAGAGGCCGTGACCGTACCGGACGCCTTGAAGGGCGACATCGAATACATTACTTCGGTCCAGGAGGCGCAACTCTATCATTACAAGCATTTTGCCCGCGGAATCTTCGTGCTTCGCGCCCGTACCTCCAAGTCCCTGGCCAAACTTTTCTACCGCCTGCTGGACTGCGCCGAAATGCCCGAAGGCGCCACTGAGCCCATGTTCAACCTGCTGACCTGGTACAAGCGGGCGGACAACCTGCCGGCCCGCAGCAATACCCATGGCCAGACGGCCTCCGAATACCGTGCGGTGGTGATTTTCCGCCGCAGTCACCGTTCCCACCACTATTTCGCCGAAGGGCCGGACCACCTGACGATGAGTCCCGGCTGCGCCGACATGGCCGGCCTGCTGATCGTCCCCTCGGCCGAGGATTATGCCAAACTCGACGCCCGGCTGGTCGGCGAGATGATCGACGAGGTCTCCGTTTCCCCGGAAGCCGAGGCCGATATCCTCTGGAAACTGACGCGCACGCAGCCCCGTGTGCAGGTGGGCATCCTGTCGGCCGACACCATTACCTTCGAAATCATTTCGGACGGGGCCGGGCCGCAGAAAGTCTCTTACCAGGAGGGCAAGATCCGTTACAACGGCGCCCTCTATGACGAACTGGTGTTTGAGGCCCAGACCCTCTCGACCCTCTTTGCCGAGCCCACCTTCATCCTTCACGACGTGGTGATCGGCAAGGGTTTCCACTGGGAACGCAAGGTGACCCAGAAATTCGCCGGCACGCTCAAATTCATCGTGGAACGGGGCCAGGTGGTGGCCGTCAACCTGATCGGTGTGGAGGATTACCTGCTCAGCGTGATTTCCTCCGAGATGAAGGCCTCCGCCCCGCTGGAATTCCTCAAGGCCCATGCAGTCATTTCCCGCTCCTGGCTGATGGCCCAGCTGGCCCATCGCAAGAAGGGGCATCCCTGTCCCTGCGACCTCGCCCAAATGAACAGCGTCCCGGCGCTTGTGACCCTGCTGGATACCACCCGGACGGTTTCTCCGGAACTGTCCGACGAAGTGATCCGCTGGTACGACCATGAGGACCACAAGCGTTTCGATGTGTGCGCGGACGACCATTGCCAGCGCTATCAGGGCCTTTCCCTGGTGGTCGGCGCCGCGGTCCGCAAGGCCATCGACAGCACCTGGGGCGAAGTGCTGACCTATGGGGACGAACTGTGCGACGCCCGCTTCTCCAAATGCTGCGGCGGCGTTTCCGAACTGTTCTCTTCTTGCTGGGAGGATAAGGATCTTCCTTATCTCCAGGCACTTCCGGATACGCCCGGCCATGGAGACGGCCCCTGTTTCTGCGATACGACCGATGTCCAGGTGCTGCGCGGCGTGCTGAACGACTACGACCTCCAGACCCGTGATTTCTTCCGCTGGCAGGTGCGCTACACCCAGGCGGAACTCTCCGACCTTGTGCGGCGCCGCAGCGGCCGTGACCTGGGGGAAATCCAGGCCCTGGAGCCGCTCCGGCGCGGTCCTTCCGGCCGCATCACGCGGCTGCGGATCTGCGGTTCGAAGGCTTCGCTGGTCATCGGGAAGGAACTCATTATCCGTCAATATCTTTCCGAAACTCACCTGAAGAGTTCGAATTTCACGGTGCGGCGTGAGGGCGGCGACTTCGTCCTCGACGGTCGCGGCTGGGGCCACGGGGTGGGCCTGTGCCAGATCGGTGCGGCCGTCATGGCCAGCCAGGGCTATGCCTACCGTGACATTCTGCTGCATTATTATCCCGGAACCCAACTCTCCCGTCCATGAAAAGTCCCTGGTGGTGGATCCCTACCCTCTATTTTGCGGAAGGGATACCGTATTTCGTCGTCAACAATATCTCCGTCCTGCTTTTTACGCGCATGGGCGTACCGAACGAGACCATGGCCCTCTATACCAGTCTCCTGTACCTGCCCTGGGTGATCAAGCCCTTCTGGAGCCCCTTCGTGGATATTTTCCGGACCAAACGATGGTGGATCGTGGTGATGGAGGCGCTGATGGCGGCCGGCTTCGTCGCCCTGACCCTGTCCATCCCCTCTGTGGCGGCGGACACCCTGGCGGCCAAATCGACCCCCATCGGCCTGTTTACGGCCACCCTTATCCTCTTCTGGATCACAGCCTTCGCCTCCGCGACCCATGACATTGCGGCCGACGGTTTCTATATGCTTGCCCTGTCCCCCCGCCAGCAGACCTTTTTCGTAGGGATCCGCAGCACCTTCTACCGCCTTTCGTCCATCTTCGGCCAGGGTGTGCTGGTCATGATCGCCGGTCTCCTGGAAGAGCGTACGGGCAACATTCCCTGGGCCTGGCGGGCGACCCTGCTGCTGACGGCCGTCCTCTTCGCGCTCCTGACGCTCTATCACACTTTCCTGGCGCCGCGGCCGGAAGAGGATAAGCCGCGCAACGCCCGCGGAAAGGATATTCTCCGGGATTTCGTGGGAGCCTTCGCGACCTTTTTCCGGAAGCCCCACCTGGGCATCGCTCTGACCTTCATGCTGCTGTACCGTTTCGCTGAAGCGTTGATGCTCAAACTCGTAGGCCCCTTCTTCCTGGACGGCCCCGAGGCGGGCGGCCTGGGCCTTTCCACGGCGTCGGTGGGCTTTGTCAACGGGACCGTGGGGGTGGCGGCCCTCGTAGTCGGCGGCATCCTCGGCGGCATGGCGGCATCCAAGTGGAGCCTCCGCAAGTGCCTCTGGCCCATGGCGGCCGCCCTGATCCTGCCCTGCTTCGTGTATGTTTGGATGAGTGCCGTCCTGCCGCAGAGCCTGTGGGCCATCAGCGTCTGCGTGGCGGTCGAGCAGTTCGGCTACGGCTTCGGCTTCCAGGCCTACATGCTCTACCTGCTGCGCTTCTCCGATGGGGAGTTCAAGACTTCCCATTATGCCATCTGTACCGGGTTCATGGCTCTCAGCATGATGATTCCGGGCCTCTTTGCCGGTTATATCTGGAAATGGGTCGGCGGCTACAACCCCTTCTTCTGGCTGGTCATGGCCTGCGGCCTCGTCACCTTCGCCGTCACTTTCCTAGCCCGCCGTACGGTCGGGGAATAAGTTGCGCCGATGAAAGTTTGGCGGTAAGGCGCCAAATGCGTATCTTTGGGCTATGAAAGAATACATTGCCCAAAATAGGGAGCGGTTTTTTGCGGAACTGTTCTCGTTGCTCCGGATCCCTTCCGTGAGCGCCCAGCCTGAACACAAGGAGGATATGCTGCGGTGCGCCCGGCGCGTCGCCGAGTTGCTGCTGGAGGCCGGCGCCGACCGGGCGGAGGTCTTCCCGACGGCAGGCCATCCGGTCGTTTACGGCCGCAAGGATGTGCCCGGTGCGGAGCGGACCGTGCTGGTCTATGGTCACTACGACGTCCAGCCGCCGGAGCCGCTGGAACTGTGGCGCACCGACCCCTTCGGGCCGGTGGTCGCCCCGGATCCGGCGACGGGGGAGGAGGCCATCTACGCCCGCGGCGCCAATGACGATAAAGGCCAGATATTCATGCACATCAAGGCCTTCGAATACCTGCTCCGCACCGGCAGGCTCCGCCACAATGTGAAGTTCATCTTCGAAGGGGAGGAGGAGATCGGCAGCGCGTCGCTCCCGGCCTGGGCCGAGGCCCACAGGGACCTGTTGCAGGCCGATGTCATCCTGGTCTCCGACACGACCATGATTTCGGACAAGGTGCCGTCGATTAACTGCGGCATGCGCGGCCTGGCATACCTGGAAGTGAAGGTGACCGGTCCGAACAAGGACCTGCATTCCGGCCATTACGGCGGGGCCGTGGCCAATCCCATCCAGGTGCTCTGCGAAATGATCGCCGGCCTCCTCGATGCGGACGGCCGCGTCACCGTTCCCGGCTTCTACGACAAGGTGGTGGAACTCTCGGCCGAAGACCGCGCGAGCCTGGCCCGGGCTCCTTTCGACCTGGAAGAATACAAGGCCTTCCTGGATATTGCCGACGTGCGCGGAGAGAAGGGCTATACGACCCTGGAGCGTACCGGCATCCGGCCCTGTCTGGATGTCTGCGGTATCTGGGGCGGCTATACCGGCGCCGGCGCCAAGACCGTCCTGCCGTCGGAAGCCCATGCCAAGATTTCCATGCGGCTGGTCCCGAATCAGCGTGGAAAGGAAATCTCAGACCTGTTCGCGGCCCATTTCAAGGCCATCGCCCCGGCCTGCGTGAAGGTGGAGGTGAAGCCCTATGAGGGCGGTGACGGCTTCCTGATCCCGATCAGCTCTCCGGCCTTCCAGGCGGCATCCCGGGCCATGGCCGACGTCTATGGCATCGAGCCTGTCCCCAGCCGCGGCGGCGGCAGCATCGCGGTCCTCGCCGATCTCCAGCGCATCCTCGGCATCGACCCGCTGCTGATGGGTTTCGGCCTGGAGCGCGACACCATCCATTCGCCCAATGAGAGTTTTCTGCTCCGCCAGTTTTTCGCTGGCATGGAGTCTATCGCCCTGTTCTACGGCTATTTTCGATAGAAAGTCTTTCACTTTTCCCCATTAATCACTATCTTTGCTTATTATAACCCATAAGGAAAATGGAAATCAAGATTCAGACTGAAAACGACGGCGTTGTCGGCTACTTCGCCGGCCGTCTCGACACGCCCGCTTCCCTGCAGGCTTCTAAGGACATCCAGCCCCTGCTGGAACAGGCGGACAAGACCATTATCCTCGATTTTTCCGATCTCGAGTACATCAGCAGTTCGGGACTCCGCATCCTCCTGACCCTCCGGAAAGAGGCTTCCCGCAAAGGGGGAGAGGTCGTCATCCGGGGCATCCGCGAGGAAATCCGCCAGGTCTTCCTGATGACCGGATTCTACAATCTCTTTGTCATCCAGGGCTAAGCGTCTTATGAAACCCCAACTCATCGACCTGTCGGACTATATCCAGTCAGGAGAAGGCGCCAACGGCGTCAGTTACAACCACCGCAGCGATCCTGAGGTGATGCTCAAGATGTATTTCCCGGGCAAGGTCCAGCAACCCGTCGATGAATTCCATGTGGCGCGGAAAGTGTTCCATGCCGGGATTCCGACCCCGGAACCGGGCGATCTGGTGACGGATGGCGAACGGGTCGGCATCCGTTTCCGCCGGCTGACCGGCAAGGTCTCTTTCGCCCGCGCCATCGGTGACAATCCCGCGGCTGCAGCGGACTATGCTGTCGATTTCGCCCGGATGTGCCGTCAACTCCATGCCACGCATGTAAATACCTCCGATTTCGAGAATGTCAAGCACCGCTACCTGCGGCTGCTCAAGGACAATCCCTTCTTTACGGATCTCCAGAAAGAGAAAATCGCCGCTTTCATCCGCCAGGCTCCTGATGCCGATACGGCCATCCACGGCGATCTCCAGTTCGGCAATGCCCTCATTGTCGGCGACAAACGCTATTTCATCGACCTCGGCGACTTCTGCTACGGCTATCCGATGTTCGACCTGGGTATGGTTTACGCCACGACCTATGTCAGCGAAGAAGCCTTCATCCAGGAGGCCTTCCACATGGACAAGGCCACTGCCAAGCGTTTCTTCGACGCCTTCCTCCCGGCCTATTTCGGGGAGGATGCCGACCTGGACGCGAAACTGCGTGAACTGAAAATCTATGCCGGCCTCAAGACGCTCATCGTCGAGCGTGACACCCGGCGTCCCATGCCCGAATTCCGGGCTTTGCTCGAAGGTGTAATCTATTGACCCATGCCACAGAAAGAGAATAATAAAAGGTTTCGCAACCTTTTCGCCCGGAGGGGCCTGTTGATTCTCATTTCGGCCGCTGTCATGCTGGAATTGACGGCTGTCCTCCAGTATTATTATTCCCGTAAGGGTTTGCGGGAGGAGGCCATCAACCGGGCAGAAAGCGAACTCGCCCTGTGCGAGGCCCAGATTTCCGATGTCATGGACCAGGTAGAGACGGCCGTCCGCAACGACCTGTGGGCCGTCCGGAAGGTGCTTGCGTACCCCGACAGTCTCTATTCGCTCACGCAGCGGATGCTCGAGTACAATCCCGTCATCTACGGCAGCGCCGTGGCGATGATTGAGAATTACTATCCTTCCAAAGGCCGGCTCTACAGTCCCTATTCCTTCCGTGACAGCAGCGGCATCCATTCCATCGATCTGGGGACGGAAACCTATGACTATCCCACGCAGGAATGGTTCACGGAAGCCCTTACCCACCCGGACGGATATTGGAGCGAGCCCTACTACGACGAGGGGGGCGGCGAAATGCTGATGACCACCTTCAGCATGCCTCTCTACGACAAGAAGGGCCGTACGGTTGCGGTGCTTACGGCCGACATGTCCCTGGAATGGCTGACCGAACTGGTCGGGAACGTGAAGGTGTATCCCAGTGCCTTCAGTATCCTGGTGAGCCGTTCCGGCCAGATGATGGTCGCCCCGGCGGAGACGCTGGTCATGCAGACGAACATCCTGGATGTGGCGGCCCGCGCCGCGATGGATTCTACGGAAGGCCGTTCCTTCGCCCAGGCCATGCTTGCCGGAGAAGAGGGCAGCCGGGTTATCCGTCGCGGAGACCTGGTGGACCACGTCTTCTTCTCTCCCCTGGAGCGGACGGGCTGGTCCATGGCCATCGTGATCCCCGAAGAGGAAATCTACGGCAAGGTCAAGCGCCTGGGACTGGTGGTGGCGATCCTCCAGTTGCTGGGTCTGGTCCTGCTGGTCTTCATCATCAGGAACACGGCTGTCAGTTTCCTGCGGTTGCAGGATGTCGAGCAGCGCAAGGATATGATGGAGAGCGAATTGAAGATAGCCAGCGGCATCCAGATGTCCATGCTGCCCAAGACTTTCCCGCATTTTCCGGAACGCTGCGACCTCGATATGTACGGAGTCATTATTCCGGCCAAGGAAGTGGGCGGCGACCTCTACGATTTCTTTATCCGGGACGACCGGCTGTTCTTCTGTATCGGCGACGTCTCCGGCAAGGGGGTTCCCGCTTCGCTGGTAATGGCGGTCACCCGGAGTCTCTTCCGGACGGTCTCCGGCCATGAAGGGAACCCGGACCGCATCCTCGCCACGATGAACGATTCGATGACGGAGATGAATGAGAGCAACATGTTCGTGACCTGTTTCATCGGCATCATGGACCTGGGGAGCGGCGTGGTGCGCTACAGCAACGCCGGCCACAATGCGCCGCTGGTGCTGGGCAAGGAGGGCGTCAGAATGCTGGACGTGCATCCGAACGTTCCTTTAGGCGTGCTCGAAGGGATGCGTTTCACTACGCAGGAAATGATCCTCTCGGAAGGCGAATCCCTCTTCCTGTACACGGACGGCCTGACGGAGGCCGAGAACGCGGAGAACCAGCTTTATGGCGAAACCCGCCTGCTGGAGGCGACGGCCCACCTGACGGGATTCAGTGCCAAGGAACAAGTTGACAAGGTGGAAGTCTCCGTCAGGGAGCATGTGGCCGATGCTCCGCAGAGCGATGACCTTACCATCTTAAACATCAAGTATATGGGCCGTCCAAAGACCTTGACCGAGCGGCACCTGATTCTCCACAATGATATCCAGCAGATTCCCCAGCTCGCCGATTTCGTCGAGACCATCGCCTCCGAATCGGGCATGGACCAGGCGATGGCGATGCAGGTGAACCTGGCGCTGGAAGAGGCGGTGACCAATGTCATCATGTACGCCTATCCCGCCGGGACGGACGGACTTGTGGATGTGGAAGCCACCCTCCGGGTCGGAGAAGTGGAATTCCTCATCAGTGACAGCGGCTGCCCCTTCGATCCTACGAGCCGGGATGAGGTGGATACCTCCCTTTCGGCCGAGGAACGTCCCATCGGCGGACTGGGCGTCCATCTGGTCCGGCGCATCATGGACGAAGTCTCCTATTCCCGCGTGGACGACCGGAATATGCTCAGGCTCATCAAGAAGCTGTCTGCATAGATGGGAAAACTCTTTGATGAACTTGCACGCGATCCGCGTCTGAAAGAGGGGCTGAAAACCTGTATCAATTGCGGGACCTGCACGGCGATCTGTCCGGCGGCGGAATTCTACCGCTATGATCCGCGCCGCATCGTGGATACGGTCCAGCGGCAGGACGATGCCGAGATTGAGGCCCTCCTCAAAAGCGAAACCATCTGGTATTGCGGCGAATGCATGTCCTGCATGACGCGCTGCCCGCGCAAGAACGGCGCCGGCCTGGTGATCATGGCCCTGCGCCATCTTTCCATCCGCCTGGGCTATTTCACCGCCTCCGAGAAAGGACGCCAGGTGTGGCCGCTCAGCAAGGCCATCAACGGCAACATCCTCGGCTACGGCTACTGCGTCCATCCCGCGACCTTCGCCTTCCGGGACCATCCGGAGTCCGGCCCCGTGTTCGAGTGGGTGCTGGACCACAAGGAAGAGGTCTATGGCCGTCTCGGCGCCAATTACCAGGGCGAAGGCCCCGGCATCCTGCGCCGCATCCCCCAGGAAGATCTGGATGAACTGAAAGCCATCTACGACGAGACCGGCGGCACCGAGCGCATGGAACTGGTCGAGCGCTATTCCCGCGCCAAGGCCGAGGAAATGGGCATGAGCCTCGAAGAATATACGGAATATACTTTCAACCATTGTTCCCCCGGACACTTCAACCATGATTTACCAAGGTAAGCAGAAAATCTGGTCCGATTACCAGAAAGAAATACCCGCGGACCATTGGTTCTATGTGCGGAGTTGCATCCGGCAGAGTTTCTTCCCGGGATCGGAGCGGCAGTTCCTGGCCATCTCCCGCGACCTGCTGGGCCACGATATCTACGAGACGGCCCATCATACCACCTGTGGCGGCATCGCCTACCACAGCGACGTCATCCCGCAGGAAACGGCCATGACCATCGTCGCACGGCAGTTCGCCCTGATGACCGAGGCCGGCTACAGGAATCTGGTCGCCTCCTGCATCACCTCTTTCGGCAACTACACCGAAACCCTGGAGACCTGGCGCGAGTTCCCCGAACTCGAGGCCCGCGTCCGCGAACATCTGTGGAAGGCCTGCCGCCGGGAGTTCGAGAAGCCGGAATATGTGGCCCATGCCAGCGACCTGATCTACAAATACCGCGGCGAGATTGCCGCCCGCGCCAAGTTCCGCCTGGTCGATAAGGCCACGGGAGAGCCCCTGCGGGTGGTCGAGCACATCGGCTGCCATTATTCCAAGATGTTCCCCCACAAGGGGGTCGGCGGGGCCGAATATCCCTGCGTGCTGAGCGGCATGGCGGAAGCCTGGGGCGGCCAGGTTATCGATTATCCCGAGCGCCGGCACTGCTGCGGCTTCGGTTTCCGCCAGTACCTGGTCAAGGCCAACCGCGGCTACTCGCTTTCCAATACCCACAAGAAATTCGAGTCCATGGAGCCCTTCCACCCTGACCTGATCATCACCAACTGCCCCGGCTGCCCTTACTTCCTGGACCGCTGGCAGTACGTGATTTCGGAGCAGACCGGCAAGACCTATGGCCGCAACGGGTACGGCATCCCGGTCTTGACCTATGAGGAACTCGCCGGCCTGGTGCTGGGTGTGGATCCCTGGGATCTCGGCCTGCAGATCCATCAGGTGGCCGTGGAGCCCCTCCTCGACAAGATGGGCGTCCCCTATGACCCGGCCCGGAAATACCTGGGACTCAACGAAAAAGAAATCATGCGGCCGGGACTTCCCTCGGTCCTCAGATGTTGTTAGAGAAATGGCCAGAAAGAAAGCCAGCAAGAAGACGGAAGGACGTGTCGTGGTGATCGGCGCCGGCGTGGCCGGGCTGACCGCCGCCCGCGAACTGCTCGCCCTCGGTTACGAAGTGGTCCTGCTGGAGCAGGCCGACCGCCCCGGCGGGCATGTAGCCCAGTGGTACAAACTCTTCCCGGACATGAGTCCGACCGCCCCCATCCTGGAAGACCTGCTGTCGGGCGTCCGGGAGGCCAAACTCCTCTGCGGGGTGGAGATCGCTTCCATCGGCCGTCTGGGGGACGGATTCAATCTGATCCTGACGAGCGGTACGGCGATTTCCTGCTCGGCCGTCCTCGTCGCGACCGGATTCCGCCTTTTCGAGGCCCGCAGGAAAGAAGAATACGGTTATGGCGTATATGACCAGGTCATGACCAACCAGGACCTGGAACGCTGGTTCGCCACCGGGCAGGATCCGCGCATCACCGGCCGGGATATCCGCCGGGCGGGTTTCGTCCACTGCGTGGGCTCCCGCGACGAGAAGGCCGGCAACACGCAATGCTCCAAGGTGTGCTGCATCACGGCCATCAAACAGGCCATCGAACTGAAGGAGCGTTTCCCCCAGGCGGAAATCTGGTGCTTCTACATGGACCTGCGCCTTTTCGGCAAGAAATACGAGGACTTCTATATCCATGCCCAGCGGGACTGCGGCATCCATTTTATCCGCGGACGCGTTTCCGAAGTGTCCGAGGCCATCGACGGCCGGGTCATCGTCAAGGCGGAGGACACCCTCAGCGGACGGCCGGTCAAGGTCAGTCTCGATATGCTCGTGCTCATGTCCGGGATGGTGTGCAATCCGGGCATCCACGCCCTGGCCGGCAGCCTGTCCCTTTCCGTCGATGCGGACGGGTTCCTGCGCAGCCGTGACAACATTCTCCATCTCAACGATTCCGGGCAGCCGGGCGTGTTTTACGCCGGGGCCGTGACGGGTCCGAAGACCGTTCCCGAGACGCTGGCCGAGGCCCGCAGCGCCGCCCTCGCCATCCACCGTTACCTCCGCGGACTATGATCGATTTCGGATTCAACCTGGCCCCCAGCAGCGCCGTCAACCTCGACGAGATCGATCTCTCCCGGTACCGGGCGCTCCTGCGCATGGAACCGGATGCACGGATCTGCATGGGCTGCGGCAGTTGTACGGCCACCTGCACCGCGGGACCTTTCTCGGGGATGAGCGTCCGGAAGGTGCTGCTCGCCCTGGAGCGCGGCCAGCATGTGGAAGTGAACCGGATGCTGGAGGGATGCATGCTCTGCGGTAAATGCATGATGGTTTGCCCGCGCGGGATCAATACCCGCCATCTGATTCTCTCCCTGTGCCGGATCAAGCAGGAGGAAAACTATGATTGAGCGCGTTCCGGGAGCCTTCCATCCTTTCGTCCTGCCCTTCGTAGCCGGGATGGTTTTCGTGCTGGGCTGGTGCCTGGTGGGGATGGTCCGCATCCTGGTGGAACTGCCCCGGGAAGACCGCCGGCGCTTTTTCCTGAGCCTCGTCACCCCGAAGACGGCCTGGAAGAACATCAAGGATATTTTCCTGAACTGCCTGATCCATGTCCGCCTGTGGAAACGCAACAAGGTCCTGGGCTACATGCATTCGAGCATCGCCTTCGGCTGGTTCATGCTCATCCTCCTGGGCCATATCGAGGTGATCCTTTTCGTGCCGGAGCGCGTCCATTTCCTCTACTATCCGATCTTCTTCAATTTCTTCGTGGCCGAGGCCGACAGTACGCTCCAGGGCTCCCTGCTGATGTTCCTGATGGACTTTTTCCTGCTCGTGATCCTCAGCGGCATCGCCCTGGCCATGGTCAAGCGTTTCCGTTCCCGGCTCTTCGGCATGCGCCGCACCACCCGTCCGAGCGTGCTGGACAGGGTGGGCCTCTACAGTCTCTGGGCCATTTTCCCCCTGCGGCTGATGGCCGAGGTGTTCACGGCCCATATCAGCGGCGGCAGTTTCCTCACGGGGCCGATCAACGCCCTGTTCCTGCATTTCTTCTCCAACGATCTGCATTACATGCCCACCTGGTGGGCCTATTCCATCGCCCTGGGCGTCTTCATGTTTGTGCTGCCCTTCACCCGCTACATGCATATTCCTGCGGAGATGCTGCTCATTCCCATGCGGAACGCCGGCATCGGCATCCGCCATCCGCGCCGGGGCTTTGCCAAACTGGAATACTATTCCTGCCCGGGCTGCGGAGTGTGCATCGACGCCTGCCCCATGACCGCTTCGCGGGCAAACGTCAAGGACTGCACGGTGTATCTGAACCGCCAGTTGCGTCGGGGCAACGAACGCCGCATCGAGCAGATCAGCGACAAATGCCTCCTCTGCGGCAAATGTACGGAAGTCTGCCAGGTCTGCGTTCAGGGGCCGGAATTGCGGGTTGCCCAGCGCAGGATGCGTTCCTACGCCCTTTCTCCGGACTATTCCCAGATCGATACTGCCCCCATGCAGGCAGCGGTACGCGGGGCGAAGGTGCTGTATTTCGCAGGCTGCATGACCCAGTTGACGCCCTCCATCCGCAAGTCGCTCGAGGCCCTGCTGCGCCGCGCCGGGGTGGATTACAAGTTGATGGACCCCGACGGCGGCCTCTGCTGCGGCCGGCCGCTTAGCATGGCGGGCCGCGAGGAGCAGGCCCGCGAACTCATGGCCAAGAACACGGAAATCATCCGGGCGAGCGGCTGCGAGGTCCTGCTGCTGAGTTGTCCGATCTGCTACCGTGTCTTCCGCGAATCCTACGACCTGCCCGGCGTCCGGGTGGTCCACCATACCGTTTTCCTGCGCGAACTCCAGCTCGCCGGCCGCCTGCCCCTGCGCTCCGGGCCGGAGACCTTCGTCTACCACGACCCCTGCGAACTCGGCCGCGGCTGCGGGATCTACGAGGAGCCGCGCCGCCTGCTGGACGGGGTAGGGACGCGGGTCGAGGCCGCCAGCCACCATGCCGAGAGCGTCTGCTGCGGCGGAAGCCTGGGCAGCCTGACGCTCGGCTACCGGCAGCGGGAAGCCATCGTGCGGGCCTCCCTGAAAAACCTTACCGCGGAGCATCCGGCCACCATCGTCACGGCCTGCCCCCTGTGCCAGACCACCTTTGCGCGCTATGCCGACCGTCCGGTGGAAGATATTTCGCAGACACTGCTTCGGAATCTGGGATAAAATGCCTATCTTTGAATCCATGAGGAAAATCTTTTGTTATCTCCTGCTGCTGGGTCTGTTGTTTGCCTGCGGGACCCGGAAGAAATCCTCGGAAGCGGCTGCGGCAGCGGCTCCGTCCGAGGAATCCGTCGCCGCTGCGAGCCCGTCCCGCCCCGGAAGGCAGCCGGTCCCCAAACAGGACTACGGCGGCCGGGAAGGCGTCGCCATCGACCTGCTGCGCGGCTGCGCGGCCCGTACGCCGGGCAACATCATCGTCTCGCCCTACAGCGCCGGCGTAGCCCTGTCCATGCTCAAGGAAGGGGCCGGCGGCGATACCTGGACGGCCTTGAACAAGGCCCTTCGCTGCGAACGCTACGCCGACGCCCCCTTCTTTACGGATGAGTACAACATCGTCGAGAGCGCCAACTCGGTGTGGGTCCGGGACGGATTTCCCGTCCATGTCGACTATACCGCCCTCCTGGCCGAGTCTTTCCGTGCCCAGGTGGAGTTGCGTGATTTCACCGCCTCCGGTCTCCCCGCCGAGATCAACCGCTGGTGCAGCGACCACACCCACGGCCGCATTCCCTCCATCATCGGCCGGGTGGACCCTTCGATGGTCATGCTCCTGATCAACGCCCTCTATTTCAAGGCCCCGTGGCAATATCCATTCTTAAAGGAAGATACCCGCACGGAGACCTTCCATGCCGAAGACGGTGACCGGCAGGCGCCGCTGATGCACCGTTCCGCCAAATTCGGATATGCCGAGCGGGGGGGCTGCCAGGTGGCCGTCCTTCCCTACAGGGACTGGAACTACGGCATGCTGGTGGTCCTGCCCCCGGAGGGTACCTCCGTGGACAAACTGCTCGAAAAACTCACTTACGAGGACTTCCGGGCCGTCCGTTCCGCCATCTCCTACCGGGAAAAGGTGATCCTGACCTTCCCGAAATTCCGCCTGGAACAGACCCACACCCTTAATCCCGTCCTGGCGGACATGGGCGCGGCGGAAATCTTCACCTCCGAGGCCGATTTCAGCCGCATTTCCCCTGCAAGGCTGGCCGTCAGCCAGGTGCTCCAGAAATGCTTCATCGAAGTAGGGGAGGAGGGGACGGAAGCCGCTGCCGTTACGGCCATTACCGTCGGTACCACCGCCGTCGCCCCTATTGTCAGCCATCCCGTCGTGATGCGGGTTGACCGGCCTTTCCTCCTGGCCCTCGTCGATCTGTCCGACTTCAACATCCTCTTCGCGGGGAAAATCGTCTCCCTTCCATGAAACGCTTCCTTCTCCTTGCAGGCTTGCTGCTTCCGCTGCTGGGCGCCGCACAGGTCCGCCCCGGCATCGAAGTGCTCCGCGACAGCGGTTTCGAGAGTCTGAAGGGGCTGCGTGTCGGCCTGGTGACCAATCCCAGCGGCGTCGACAGCCGGCTCCGCTCCACCATCGACATCCTCTTTGAGGCCCCCCAGGTCAATCTGGTGGCCCTCTATGGTCCCGAGCATGGCGTCCGCGGCGATGCTTATGCCGGCGACAAGGTAACGGACTCCCGCGACAGCCGCACCGGCCTGCCGGTCTTCTCGCTCTACGGCGCCACCCGCGAGCCCACGCAGGAAATGCTCCGCGGCGTGGACATCATGGTCTATGACATCCAAGATGTCGGTACGCGTTCCTATACCTTCATCAGCACCCTGGGCCTGGTCATGCGTGCCTGTGCCCGGAAGGGCATCCCCGTGATGGTGCTGGACCGTCCCAATCCACTGGGAGGCAATAAGATAGAGGGCCCGCTACCCGAGCCGGGCTTCTATTCCTTCGTCGGGCAATTCCGCATTCCTTACGTCTATGGCCTCACGGTCGGGGAACTGGCCGTCCTCATCAACGAAGAGGGCCTGAACTGCGGCCAGCGCGGCGACCAGCCCCACCTGGCCTGCCAACTGCTCGTCATTCCCATGGAGGGCTGGAAGCGTTCCATGCGTTACGAAGATACCGGCCTGCCCTGGGTCCTTCCGTCCCCGAATATTCCCTTCCCGGAGTCGGCCGTCGGCTATCCTTCCGCGGGCATCTGCGGCGAATTCAGCGGCTGGCTCAACATCGGCATCGGCTACAACATCCCCTTCTGCGCCTTCGGGGCGGAATGGATCGACGCGGACGCCCTCCTGGCCCGGCTGGACAGTTACCGGATTCCCGGAGTCGCCTTCCGTCCCATCCACTACAAACCTTTTTACGGCGGAAAGGCGGGGAAACTCCTCCACGGCGTCCAGTTCCACTACACCGATTACGAGGCGGCTCACATCACCCTGACGCAGTTCTGGGTCATGCAGGCCCTCGGCGAACTATATCCCGACCACAATCCTTTCAAGGCCGGTCTGGCACGTCTCGACATGTTGGGAAAGGTTTGTGGCACGGATTATGTCAGTAAGGAATTCGGGCGGGCGATGAAAGTCTCCGACATCCTGTCCTGGTGGACCAAGGACGAAGAGCATTTCCGGAGCCTGGCCGAGCAATATTACATTTACGATTAACCCTTAAACTCCACGACTATGAAACACGCAGGATTTACCTTCATGGCAGCGGCGGTGATCGCGGCTATGATGTTCTCAGCCGGCAATGCCGGTGCACAGGCGCGGCGGGGTTCCTCGTCCGGCACCTCCACGACAAGCAGTTCTTCTGCTTCGAGCGGCAGCGTTACCCGCTCGGCTTCTTCCGGTAGCGTTTCGCGTCCGGCTTCTACTTCTTCTTCCTCCGGCAGCGTATCGTCCAGCGGACAGGTGCGCCGGAGCACAAGCTCTTCCGGAAGCGCCGCCAGCAGCGGCTCCACTTCCAGTTCGTCCTCCAGCAGCCAGGTGCGCCGGAGCACGACTTCTTCCGGAAGCACATCCAGCAGCGGTTCCGTTTCCAACTCGTCCTCCAGCAGCCAGGTGCGCCGGAGCACGACTTCTTCCGGAAGCACTGCAGGCAGCAGCACTTCCTCCGGCTCAGCCGTGAGCGGCAGCGTCCGCCGGAGCACGACTCCTTCCGGGAGTACGGCCTCCAGCGCCTCCGCCTCCGCTTCCACCAGCACTGCGAGCCAGGCGGTCCGTGCCAATACCAATGTCTCCCGCCGCGGTCTGACCACCGTGTCCGAGCAGCAACAGCAGCAGAGCAACGCGCAGAGCAATGCGCCTGCCGTCTCCGGTGCCCAGGGCGATCGGAACGAAGCGGCCCGCGTCCAGAGTTTCCGCATCGACAACCACGATGTGGTCCGCGTCCCTCCGCGTGAGCGGGATTACATGCCGTATTCCTACCACCACTCCTTCTACGGACGGGATCCCCACTACTTCGGCTACCGGGTCGAGGTCCTGCCTCCCCGCTACACGAGGGTCCGTTACTATGGTGTGGATTACTACTACTACAACAACTGTTACTACCGGCCTTATGGCAGCCACTACGTCATCTGCCGTCCGCCTGTCGGCGTCATCGTCGAGCGCGCGTCCCTGGTCGATGTGGTCCTGGCAGCCGTCACCTTCTCCTTCTACAACAATGTTTACCGCTCCTATACGGGTTTCGACTCCTACAGCCGGTACATTGACCAGCAGAATCGTACGATTGCCCAGAACAATGCCATCCTCGCCCGGCAGAACAGCATGATCGCCCTGAACCTGACTTCCGCTCAGGATTCCTACACGCTGGCCAACCGCCTGGGCCTGGCCCAGAGTTACGCCTACGCGAACCAGCCGTACTACTATCAGGACGGGGTCTTCTACATCATCAACAGCAGGGGTCAGTACCAGGTGATCGTGCCGCCGGCCGGCGCCCTGGTCGATGAACTCCCGGATGATTTCGACACCATCGTCCTCGGCGGAACCGAGTTCTACCGTGTTGACGACACCATCTACCGCGTGATTCTCGTCAGCGGACGTCCTTACCTGGAAGTTCTCGGACAGATGTACGGGACGATGGCCCGGCGCTACAGCCTCTTTTAACCGGCGACGAGTCCGTAAATCCGCGTGAGCGGGCCCAGTTCGCCTGAGGCTTCCAACTGAATATCGATGGAGTGATTCCCGGCCGTCCGGCCGGGAATTTTTTCGCCCAATACCCGGACCACCTGGCGGGCGACGGCGGGGGCGGGGTCGATGAAGGTGACGCCGGGGCCGGCGATACGCTGCATCAGGGGCAGGAGGAAGGGATAATGCGTGCAGCCGAGCACGATAACGTCGGCCCCCTCCGCCAGCAGGGGCTCCAGACTGGCGCGGACCGTCGCTTCGGCCTCGGGACCGTCGAGGATGCCGGCTTCCACCAGTTCGACGAAACCCTTGCCGACGTGTTCCACGATGCGGCAGCCCCCCTCGTAATAACTTTTGGTGGTGCGGTATTTTTCGGCGCCGAGCGTGCTGGCGGTGGCCAGGACGCCGGCCACGCCGCTGCGGGTCAGGGCCGCTGCGGGCTTGACGGCCGGCTCCATGCCCACGAAGGGGATGTCGTAGGTCGCACGGAGTTCCTTTACGGCCGCGGCCGTGGCCGTGTTGCAGGCGATGACGATCACCTCGACTCCCTGGTGGAGAAGATGTTCGGTAACGGCCTTGCTGCGCTCGACGATATAGTCCCGGGATTTGTTGCCGTAGGGACAGTAGGCGTTGTCGGCGTAGTAGATGTAACGGGCGTCAGGGAGGAGTTTGACGACTTCCCTGAGCACGGACAGACCGCCCGAACCGGAATCGAATAGGCCGATACAGCGCTTCATGTCTGCAAATATATTGAAAATCGCCGAGAAATCCTTACATTTGCATATTATGATTGCAATCGACCAGATCAACGACCTTCACCGCCGCTTGGCCACGCTCTCGGACTGCCTTGATATCGCCGGCAAGCGGGCTCAGGTTGAGGTCCTGCAGAAGAAGACTGAGGCGCCTGACTTTTGGAACGACCCCAAGGCCGCGGAGGCCTTTATGAAGAATATGAATGCCGTCAAGTCCTGGGTGACCGGTTTCGACAAGGCGTCTTCCGCGGTGGACGATCTGGACGTTCTTTATGAGTTTGCCCGCGACAGCGTGGGCGGCGACGAGACCCTGGAAAGCGAGGAGACGCGCGAACTCGCGGCCGCCTATGCCCCGGCCGTGAAAGAGGTCGAAGACCTGGAACTTCGCAACATGCTGGGCGCAGAGGGGGACAACCTCGGGGCCATCCTCACCATCAATTCCGGCGCCGGCGGCACCGAAGCCAACGACTGGTCCGCCATGCTCATGCGCATGTACATGCGATGGGGCGAGCGCAACGGGATGAAACTGACGGTGACCGACCTCCAGGACGGCGACGAGGCCGGCATCAAGAACGCGACCATCCAGGTGGAAGGGGACTATGCCTATGGCTACCTCAAGGCCGAAAACGGCGTCCACCGCCTCGTCCGCATCTCTCCCTTCAATGCCCAGGGCAAGCGTCAGACCACCTTCTCCTCGGTGTTCGTGTATCCCCTCGTGGACGACAGCATCAACATCGTCATCAACCCCTCCGACCTGGAGTGGGATACCTTCCGCAGCGGCGGCCACGGCGGACAGAACGTCAACAAGGTCGAAACCGGCGTCCGTGTGCGGCACATCCCGACCGGCATCATGGTCGAGAATACCGAGACCCGTTCCCAGTTCGACAACAGGGAAAATGCCCTCCGCATCCTCAAATCCCGGCTCTACGACATCGAACTGAAGAAACGCCAGGAGAAGCAGGCAGAACTCGAAGGCCAGAAAAAGCGCATCGAGTGGGGCTCCCAGATCCGCAGTTACGTCCTTCATCCCTATAAGATGGTCAAGGACCTGCGCACCGGCGTGGAAACCTCCGACACCCAGGCCGTCCTCGACGGCGACCTCGACGCCTTCATGAAGGCCTTCCTCATGCAGGAAGGGGCCGGCTCCGCACCCCTCGTCGAGGATATTGATTGAGATTTATCAACAATCCGTTTTCAACAGCATGAACGATGCCGTCATCGCTGCGATCAATGGCCGCGACACCCGTTCGAAGGCAAATGATGACATTGCCGTCAATGCTGCGGCAAAAGTGGCCGAAGAACTGAAAGACCAGGCCGAAACGGATTTCACGGTCCATGTCATTTTCCAGGAAGGCAATGTGATGGGCGAGAGTGAGAAAAAGCCCGTTATCCTCAAGTCCTTCAATTTTAAGCCTGTAAACTGATAGTTGTCTTTCGGTTGTATTGCACGAGGGCTTTTCGGCTACTACTGGTCATCCCCCCTCGGTGCGGGCAATCCTGCGAAGCCCACGGCTTGTGTAGCCGTGGGCAATTTTTTGACAGATTCTTTTGTTTCTGTCAAATTTTTGCTATTTTTGACAGTTGAAAGATAAACTATCAAAAGATGGAAGCATACGACCGCAATGTTCCTTATAATAATTTGCCGCCTTTACCGCCGGCGACAGCGTTGTATAGGGATGAAGACGTGGTAAACAGGCTCATGCATGCAAGTCGGCGTCTTGCGGAACTGAAAGGGCTGGCATCAACACTGCCGAACCAGTCAATCTTTGTGAACACCATCGCCTTACGTGAGGCAAAGGCAAGTAGCGCCATTGAAAACATTTTCACCACGGACGATGAACTATACCGGTCCCTGTCCTGTCAGGAAGACGATTATATCGAAGGCCCGGCGAAAGAGATTCTCCATTATCGTGAAGCGCTTTGGACGGGTTTTAACCGTATCGCCGCCGATAAATCATTGACCCTTGATGCAATTGTCGATGTCTACAGGGCGGTTAAACGGACTCACGATGGTATCCGGCCATATCAGGCCGAGGTGGTAATCAAGAAGCGGGGCTGGGGCTCCCTGGTTGCAGAAACGGTTTACACTCCACCACGAGGTAAAGGAGTGGTGGAGAAGAAGATGGCGGACCTGCTGGAATTCCTGAATGATGACGTCAAGTATCCGATAGATCCGCTCTTGAAAATGGCAATGGCTCACTATCAGTTCGAGGCCATCCATCCCTTCCGCGACGGCAATGGAAGAACCGGAAGAATACTCTGTATCTTGTACCTGATACAAAAGCAACTGTTGGATTTGCCCATTCTGTACTTGAGTTCATACATTCTTCAGAACAAAGACGAATACTATAAAAAACTGGGGGGGATTACCGGAACACTTTTGTGGAAACCATGGATTCTGTATATGATGGAGGCCGTTTCGCAAACGGTGGAGTACACCATCGATAAGATTCTGCGGATCAAGAACCTTATGGAAAAGGCCGAAAAGATTATGCTTGATAATAAGATGCCTGTTGGAAAGATGGACATCCCTAAACTCTTCGAGCAGCCTTATATCCGTCCAAAGAATCTGATGTCAGAAAAAGTGAAAAGCATAAATACGGCCAAAAAGTATCTGTCTCAAATGGCAGATTTGGGGATGCTCACCAAAGAAAAGATAGGCAAGGAATTCATTTGGTTCAACACAGATCTTATGGCTATTCTCACAGATTGACTGTTTTCTCTTAATATAGATTTGCGAAGGTCGGCGGTAGTGGTCATTAAGACCATGTCCAGTAATGGAATAGATTATATCTGTATAACCGATATCGCCAAGCAGAAGAACTGGATGGATCCTAACGGGGTTATTGCCAATTGGATGCGGAATCGGAATACTATAGAGTTCCTTGGCATATGGGAAACGTTGTACAATCCGGCTTTTAACCCCATCGAATTCGAGGGGTTTAGATATTTGCAAGGACGTATAATTTACTGTATCAATACATTAGTGTCTACTAAAAAGTTATAAATAGTTCATTGAAAGTATTGATAGTTAGA